>NZ_JBVVPR010000014.1:0-160705 GCF_055811835.1 Bradyrhizobium sp. WSM4874 | reverse complement strand
TTGCGAGCCGGGTTGCGATGGACGCGGCAGCGTCGGCATGAGAGGTGCGGGCAGGGCGGGTAGTCCCTGTGAGCCCGCAACCGCGTGCGGACGAGCGGCGCTGCTAGGCTTCGTCTCGTTCTGTAAGTTTCCGGCTCCGTCGACAGGGTCGGGAAAACTGCGGCGAAATGGCGGGCCGCGCGTACGGCAAAACCGTGTGGTCCTGTCGTCCAGTCCTTTCTGGCGGTCGGCGAAAACCCTAAAAACCAAGTTGAATTAAGGACTTAATGGATGGTCGCGACGGCGACCCGCGACGGCGGAAACGCGCCGGGCCCTATTAGGCCCTAGTTTCACATGGCTGGTTCGTTGGGCGGTAGTTAGGGCCGCCCACAGCAGGGCCAGTCGAAGGTCCTCGATGGCCCGGCGGATCGCGATCTCCAATTTAGGACCTGCCTCGCGCGTGGTAAGTTACCCTCCATCACCGGCCACGATGTCAGGGCGTCGGTCGACTGAGAGACGCCACAGCGCTCCCGCCTCAAAGCAGGAGCGCTTCTTGTGTCAGAACGGTTTAGCCCCGAAACTCAGGAACTCTTGGACCGCGCCCAGCGCGCCATAGAAGACGCGATCTCCCTGCGCGAGAACACCCGGGATCAGATTGCCTCAGCAACGCAGCAAAGGCTCCTGCTTGAAATCATGTTGAGCCAATTCCCCCCCCCTGCAAATCAAAGGCCGCCTCAACGGACGGCCTCTCATTTAGCCGCAAAGCAGCATCTGCTGCTTGGCGATGGTGCCTCTGTAAGATGGTCGGCAGGATGATCCTCTGGGGCAGGCAGCGATGGCGGGAGCCGCAACGGACGCGGCGCGGGCCTGTTGGATGCGATGGCCGGGCTCGGCGCTGGCGGCACGCTGTGGGGCCTTCCTGTGGCCTTGACGCTGTCGCGACGGTCGCGCGCTCGACCCGACATCAAGGGCCTTAATTTGCTGAAACGGCTCTAGCGGTTACCGCATCGCGGCGCTGTTGGGCTTCGGCTGCTTCCGCCTGCTTCAACCATTCTTCGGCGAACAACAGCCACTGCGCCTTGCTGGACGGATTGATAGCCTTGGCGGCCTCAGCTCGACATTCCTCATAGTTCACGCGGTAAATCCTGCCCCCATCCATGCACGGATGTTATCAGCGGAAGTGAGGCCGGGACTATGCGATTTCGGCATGGCTTGACGCAGATCAACGCGCGGCGATGTGCAGTTTGTGCCAAGCGGGACGCCAGCCTCGACGGGGATCATCCATCCGGGTCGTGCTGATGCCTGCCGGTGTCGCGAGGGTCGCGCGCCTGCCGCCCTCTATCGGTGCGGTGCCTGCCGTCCGTCGCCTGTCGTGGTGACCATGACACGGTGGCGTGATGTCTTCCCAAGTCCTGTCAGCCGCCGCGATATTCTGGAGCTAACCGACTTGCAGACGATCATCAAATAACTTCTGAGACTATCTGCGCAGCCTTTGTGAGAAACGTATTTTGGTCAGTGCGGGAAAAACGACCGAAGTTGTATATTTCGCCAGATGGCACAATCGCACAAAGCGTGGAGCCAACTGAACTCTCTTCAATGCGAACTATGAGTAGCGGCTGGCGCTCTCTGCTTACTACGACGGACTGCGGAAATTTATAAAAGGCAGGGACGTTCGCACTTACCTCACCTATCGTTTGTGCGTTTTCATAATACATGAACAGCAGTGCCCTAAGCTCGACCATCTTCAAGGGCGTATTTGTTTTTGGATTTGGCAAAGCACTCATGAATGTGATGCTCGGCGCTTCTTGCTCCTCGTTGCTCGGCGAATGTCCGGAGCGGTCTGTGCGTCTCCTTCTTTTTTCGAGCCAATCGGCAACGCCAATAAGCAATAATCCGGGTCCGATACACATTGCCAATTGGAAAGCGTCCGCGAGTGGGTGGTAGAAGCGTTCAGCAATCGCGGAGATGCCTCCTCTGTTATAAGTTAGGAGGTAACTTGCGATGAACAGTGCAACGCCAACAACGATGAAACCGTACCCGATCCATCGGATCAATAATCTCATGCGCCCCATCCCTTGCCGGGTACGTTAATCCTCACAGCAACTAACGTTAGCATGCCCACAGCCTGCAAAGGAGCCGGGCATGCCGCGACCGGTGTCTGCCGCAACTGCTCCCCGATAGGGAGGCGGTGCGCCGGGACCCCGCTGACCGGGGTAGCGGGCTGCTACCCCGATCCCGTCGCGGTGATAGGGACGCGCTCGACGTGACGGTGCGGATGATGCCGGGCCTGTCCGCGCCTTGATGCTGGCGGGCAATGGTGAAACGGCCGCCGAAATGGCGGGGTGTGGTAGCATGCGCGCGAGCGCTGTCGATGGTGGCGCGGTAGCGCTGGCAGTGCGTGCCCGGCAACTTCTTCTGTGCCACGGAAGAAGTCGAGCGACGCGACGGGAGCGCTGGCGGATGGGCGATCCCTCCGCAATCGGTCGCCAAGGTACTGTAAGAAAGATCGAACGCTGCCGGGACCGCGCGACCGCGCCGTATGAATATATTTACAAATCATCATATCGCCTTAAATTATGTGCCATCCGGTACACAAATGCGGCGCTTCAAGGGGCAGAGGGAAGCACAAGCGAAAACTGAGCGGCCTTAGTCTTGGCTCCGGCTTGCGATGGATGTTCGCCTTGCTGGCGAGCGCTGATCAGTTCACTTGTCGCGGTACTGATTTTTTGAGGTCTGCCAAAAGGCGGTAGTCATTCGCCATCTGCAACAGTTTCTCCCTCATAGGCGAACTTGGCGGCAAAGCGGCAGCGTCTTCGCGCATCGCCTTCTCAACCTCGTCGCACTGAGCGGCGGTCAATGGTTCTTCGCACATCGGGTCCCCTCCGAGCGAATTGAGTTGACCAATTCAGGCCGGGTCGCTCCGGATGCTTTTTTTGTGCGCGCGTTGAGAAGCTGTCACACATGCGTCACATGGCCTATGCGACTTCGGCGCACACACAGAACTTTTTTTGCCGTTTTTGCATAGTGCTGCTGCTCCCGCAGAGATAGGATTTTTGGCGATGCACCCTGCGCGTGTACTTGTGCGCCTGTTCGAACGTCGTTCACAAGGCGAGAGATGGAAGGAAGTTGTTGATGCTTACCAAACGGGAGTTGCTCCGCTCTGCTGCAATCGCCGCCCTCGCATCCACCGCGTTTGTGTCCAGCGACGTAAATGCCCAAGGCAAGCCGGAATGGCCCAGCCTTTTTGAGGCCAAGGACATTGCCGAAGAAGGTTTCATCTTCGGCTTGCCGCTCGTTATGAACTATGCGGTCATGCAAGAGTTCGCAGTTGATAGGAACTCGGGGCAATTCAAGGCTCCGTTCAACGAACTCTACAGTATGCACCATGTCGCCACTCCAGCGGATACGGCCATCATCACCCCGAATAGCGATACGCCTTACTCGTTCATTTGGCTCGATTTGCGTGTTGAGCCGATGGTTGTCTCCGTGCCGATGGTGGAGCGGAGCCGGTACTATTCGGTCCAGCTTATCGACGGCAACACCTACAACTTCGGCTACATCGGAACGCGGGCGACTGGTACTGAACCCGGCGATTATCTGGTCGTCGGTCCCGACTGGAAAGGTCAAACTCCGACCGGGATCAAGCGCGTCTTTCGATCAACCACGCCCTTCGTGTTCACAGCTATGCGCACTCAGCTTTTCGATCCAGCCGACATGCCGAATGTCGAGAAAGTTCAGGCGGGGTACAAGGCGCAACCGCTCTCCGCTTTCCTCAAACAGCCCGCTCCGCCCGCCGCGCCGACCATCACCTTCCTTCCCGCCACCACTGCCGGGATCAAGGATCATTTCTTTGAATACCTCGATGCCGCTCTCGCGTTCGTTCCTGAGACGGCCAGAGACAAGGCCGTCCGTGCAAGGCTGGCCAAAATCGGCATTGGCCCCGGCAAGACGTTCGACTTCAAGGAGCTACCACTCGAACACAAAGCCGAGATGCTCATCGGAATGAAGCAGGCTGATGACAAGGTGGACAAGTGGCTGTCCAGCGGAAACAAGACCATAAACGGCTGGAAGGTCGGCTCGTTCTTTGGTGACGAAGCGTTCTTCAAAGGCGACTGGGTGATGCGAGCTGGAGCTGCAAAGGGCGGTCTCTACGGCAACGATGCTGTGGAAGCCATGTACCCCTACACTCGAACAGACGCTTCAGGTGAGGAACTTGACGGCAGCAAGTACAAGTACACGCTCACCTTCGCACCCGGCGAGCTACCGCCAGTCAACGCTTTCTGGTCGGTGACTATGTACGACGGGAAGAGCCAGTTCTTGATCAAGAACCCGATCAACCGCTACTTGATCAACTCTCCGATGCTATCAGGCATGAAGAAAGACGCGGACGGCTCGGTGACGCTCTACCTCCAAAAAGACAGCCCCGGTGCGGACAAGCAAGTAAATTGGCTTCCCGCGCCAGATGACAAGATCTATCTCGTGATGCGGCTTTACTGGCCGAAGCCTACTCCACCTTCGATCCTACCGGCGGGCGAAGGGACATGGCGGCCACCCGGTATAAAGCGGGCTTGATAGAAGCGCCGGTTGCGAGACCAGCCCGCGCCGTCAATTCCCCCGCTGCTTGATCGCCCACAACCGATAAGCCTCGTCCTCGAAAGGTCCGGCTCTGCCGGCGGCGGTACCAGTTTCGCACCCTCGCTGCGAAAGTGGTCGAGGCCCCGGCCCAGCTTGCGACCGGCCAGCGTGTGCTGATCGTTTGCCCAGTCGGGGATCGTCGGCGCGAAGCTCTCCAGCATCGACCGCAGGCCGATGGCCGCGCCGAAGTGACAGGCCGCGCGGGACTTCGGCGCGCGCGCCATCATGCGGATCGCGCTGCCAATCATCAGCCGGGCTTCGCCCACGCTCTTGCTGTAGCGCTCTTTGGACTGCGCGACAGCGGCGGCGACGAACGGCACAACCCACGGTGCCGCCAGTGTGTCGAGGTCTTCATGGCAAATGGTTTCGAGGCGATTGCAGACCATGGTGTGAAAGGCTTTCGACGTGTGCATGAGTTGACGGCGAACTCCATCGCCTCGCGTTCAAGCCCGCGCCTGATGGCCTTCTGCATCGCTGAGACGCAGGCCATCGCTGGAAGGCCGTTCTTGGTGTCGGGGATCATCGGGCCACTCCGCCTTGTGTGACGGCGACGACTATGGTCTCGCCCGCGACCTTTGCCGCGACGAGCGCGCGAGCCTGTTCGAGCGAATAGGCGTGGACGATGAACAGCGGCTTGCCGTTCTGGGTGACGATGTAGGGCTTGGCGGTTCGCATTGTGGCTGCTCCGGTTGAAGCTCGGGCGAACCCCGAGCTTCAACTTCCAGCCAAAGAAACCGGATGCAGGGAAGCCAAGTTTTCGCCGGGAATTCATTGTCCCCGCCAATGTTACGGGTCTGATGCCGGATGGCGCGCGCCGTCCATAATGCTGATTGACCGCCCCGTTGTGCCCGGCGCGCTATCCACCGCAACCCGTAGCGGCTTGCCTGTCCCGCGCGGCCCGGCGATCCTGTCGCACATGGGTACGAAATCGCGAGAGACGATCTATGGCGCGTCGTTCGAGCGGCGGCGGAGCAGGCAGCAGAGGCCCGGAAGGCAGCCGACCGGCTCGCCTGTCAGGCATGGAATGCGCGCATGCTGGGCTTTAAGGGACCTGCCCAGCCATCGCCGACGCTCGGTGACGCACTCAATGCCGGGTACCGCTACCTGGAAGTCCGCTGTCTTGGCTGCGACACCAACCAGGCCGTCGCCCTCGACATCGTGCGGCGACCGAAGGCAACGCCGATCCACGAACTGGAACGGTACATGCGGTGTAAGGACTGCTCGCAAGTCCGGGGCTATCCTTACAAGCGCAGCCATCTGGTCGCGCTGCGTCCGAACAAGATTTCAGCCAGCGATCCGCCATCGACGTGGTGGCCGGGCGAGCGGTAGAGTGAAAGTTCTGTTCGGATCGGAGGACACGACGTGAATGACCCTTGGGCCTTTGGCTGGACCCAGTTGCTGACCATTATTGGTTTCTCGATCACTCTATGCATCGCATTTGGTAGCTTTCGGACATTTGGCCGTTGGAAACGTGAGCAGATCGAAGAACGGAAGCTCGACATAGCACTGGAGGCACTGTCAATCGCATATGAAGCGCAAATGGTGTTTGAGGACATTCAGCGTCCATTCATCGGGCAGCACGAATGGCAAAACATGCCAGATGAGGAATTGAACCAGGAGGAGAAGGATCGGCGGAAATCGCTTTATGCGGTGATCAACAGGTTGGACCGCCACGTCAGCTATTTTGAGCGCGTGCTTTCTCTTCAGCCGAAGTTCATGGCAGTGTTTGGCAGCGAAACCAAGAGCAGCTTCATGAAGCTCTTCCGGGCGCAGCGCGGTATACAGGCGGCAATCGAGGTCTTGATGTTTATGGATCATCCGATCCGGCCCGATGAGAAAGGCACAGTTGCGCAGCTGCGATCCGACATTTGGAATACGAAGGGCCCGGGGGCTGATGAGCCCGAGAGGAACAAGAAGCTGGTGCTGGAATTTCAGAGCGACATCGAGCGCATATGCGCACCGCTCGTGAGTTTGAAGTTCGACCCGTCGAAAACAACGACCCTATCGACGCTTTGACTATGTGCAACCTCTACAGCATCACCACGAACCAAGCGGCCATCGCGGCGCTGTTCCGTGTCGTCAACCGCTACGTCGGCAACCTCGCTCCGATGCCGGGCGTGTTTCCGGATTATCCGGCTCCGGTGGTGCGCAACACCGACACTGGGCGCGAGCTGGCGATGATGCGATGGGGCATGCCGCCGCCGCTCCGCACAGGCGGACCTCCGGTCACGAACATCCGGAACACGTCGTCACCGCATTGGCGCGGTTGGCTGAAGCCGGAGAACCGATGTCTGGTGCCGTTCAACAGCTTCGCCGAATACGCGCCGGAGCCGAACCCAGAGACCAAGAAGAAGGATGTCGTCTGGTTCTCACTCAACGATGATCGACCGCTTACCGCGTTCGCGGGCATCTGGACCACGTTCAACGGGGATCGCGGCACGAAGTCGAAGCCGGTGCCGGGGCCACATCAAGTGTACGGCTTCCTAACGGCATCGCCCAACGCGGTGGTCGAGCCGATCCATCCCAAGGCCATGCCGGTGATCCTGACAACCAATGAAGAGCGGGATGTTTGGATGCGCGCGCCGTGGGATGAAGCTAAGGCACTGCAAAGGCCGCTGCCCGACGACATGCTTAAGATCGTCATGCGCGGGGCCGACAAAGAAGATCACGCGGCGCGAGCCCAACTCACCAACCCCTTCCTCAACGGGCTCGAATGACAACCTGATGCCCTTGCAGCGGCGGCGTCCCTCCGGCTTCATCGAACCTTGCCAGCCGTCGAAGGTGGTCCGGCCACCGTCCGGCCCGGTGTGGGTCCACGAAATCAAGCATGATGGCTACCGGCTGATGGTGCGCCGGGATGGCGCGCGAAACCTAATTGAACCTGAGCGCCTCCACTGCGCGCTTCGATATTTCGGCTGGATCTTTGAGGCCGGTTTCTCCGATCTCTAAGACCTTCTTTGTGATAATCAAGGTCCGTGGATCGTTGCGATCAACCACATCAAGGGTGCGCAGGGTCAATTCGTAGGCCGCGATCAGGTGGCCGGTCTCTCCTAACGGGGCATTTCTTAGCAGGCGATACATAGACATCGCTAGCCTCCAAAACGCGACGGCTATTGCACCGTGACGCGGATGCCGCCGCCGTCCGCGCCAGTCGGCTGTCAATCCGCACGAATTCGGGTGGACGCCGAAATTCTAATCCTCACGATCCCGTGAGACTGGCGACCTTCCGGCTCAGTCGTTCTGTGACATTGATCTATCGCAAGTCTTCGAGCGACCGATCCAACCGTCGAGACGTGGGTCAAGTCGAAGAACCCGGAGAGCGATGCGGTGCGGCGCGAGCGCGAGACGGAGTGGCGGTAGCCGTCATGCCGTCGCCAAGTAGGAAAGCACGACGAAGGCGAGGTAGGCGGCCAGACCTACGCAAATGCCGTTCGCGATGGCCGCAACGATGGACGCCCGTTTCGGATCAAGTTCCGTCCGCCATCCTTGGTGGCGGTCGGCAGCGTTGATCTTATCAAGCCGCGTTATCGGTCGCTGATCCCAAGGGGGCCGGAGCGAGCACCTGTGGATGCGCGCCGTGGGATGAGGCAAGGCGTTGCAGCGCCGTTCCCGACGATGCGCTCAAATCGTCATGCGCGGAACCAACAAAGAGGATCGAGCTACGGGGTGATGCGAGCCAAACAGTTGCCGGCGGGCGGCTCCATGGGCCCCGCGATCACACCGGTCATTGTCCCAGAGGACAATGACCACCACACACGCTTTGGCTGTAAAATGTGGTGCTCAACACTCGGAGAAACCAGCCAATTGAACTGATGATTGTCCAACGCCTGGTGCCGCCCAACGCCGACGCCCGCCAAAAACAACATCGGAGGCGTATCGTGAGAGGTAAAGACTTAAAATCGATGACCACAGATAAACTGTGGAAGCTCCATGAAAAGGTGGCTTTTCAGCTCACACAAAAACTAGAGGGAAAAAAAACCTTGCTCGAGCAACAGCTACGTCGTCTTCAAGGGGCCGACAACATATCGGACGTTCGTCGGTCGCGACGCAGCTACCCTCCCGTTCGACCGAAGTATCGAAATCCAGATAACCCAATGCAGATTTGGTCCGGCCGTGGGAAGCAACCCCGATGGCTTGGGCCGGAAATTCAAGCTGGCAGACAGCTGGATGATTTCTTGATCGACCGAACCCGACGCCACTAAGCCAGTAGCGAGACCTAGGCGCGCGGTTCGCGCTAAAGGTCGCGCGGGAGCAGCCACCGACTGTCCCCGCTGCGCATCCATCCCCTGCTGAGTTGGCACGCAGGTCGGAGAAGCGGATGCGCGTCTCGCTCATCGCTGTCGCCCAGCACCGCGAACCTCGAAACCATGTTCGCGGCTGGTGCCCGGCAATGCGTCTGATCGCCGGGCTGTGACCAGCCTCAGACCAAGCAGCGCGACCGGCGAGATGTCGGCGCGATGATCGCACGGCAGACCTTGCGCCTGCGTCTGCCACACCAGCGCACTTTCGTCGCTTTCGACCACCACCAGGTCGCCCATCAGCTCAGCTTCGGCCTTCTGGCGGGCTTCATGCGACAGTGCCGCCTCCTCATCAGCCTCGCTGGAAATCTTGCGGTCGAGCGCGGCGATCACCAAATCCTTGAGGCATTTCCGGTGAGATGTGCAGACGTCATCGCCAAAAGGCAGCCATAGGTCGGTCAACCCCATCCTCAGCGCGTATTCGAATCACCTCCCACCGGCAACAATTCCACGCCCGCGCCGGCCCTTGCCCCGCGCCCGATGCGGATCAAACTCATCAACCGCATTCTGCCAGTTCACGATCTCGTCTTCATACCAGACGCGCCGGTTTGGGCTGATGTAGGTGCATTTCGGAAAGCGACCTGCCTTCTCCATGCGATACAGCGTGGTGCGGCTCACGGGGATGATCTCGAGCACCTGTGTCTCGGTGAGCATGCGGCGCGCAGCGGTGATGTGCACCACTTCGGTCTCGGCTTCGGCGAGTGCTGCCTTTTTTGCTGTCATCATGTACTTCCATCATCTCGACGGGCCGGTAGAACTGGTCCGCGTCTTCATTACTTGGCCGTGTACTCCAGGGGGGCGCAAACGACCTGCATCACGCGCTCGGACTCGATCTCGATGAACTCGGGGAAAACACCGTGGTCCGAGAGAATCGCGCGCAGTTCGGCATCCAGCGCCGCCTGCCCAACCGTGCCGGTCGCCAGCCGCTCTTCCTCGACTTTGCCCAGATACCACTCCGCGAGCTCGCGGATGAAATGGACGCTCAGGCCCTTCTCGGAACCTTCCGCCGCAAGCCTCGTCGGCCTCTCTGTGCCGCCGGGAAAAGGCGTCACATCCGTCACATCCGTCACAGCGTCTGGAGCCTGAGCATTGTGATGTGACGGATGATCCTTGCCGGTGACGCTGCAACCGTCACAAGCGTCACCGGCTCCCCCCTGAACAGCCTCGCTTGTGACGCTTGTGACGGTTGTGACGCCTTCTCGGGGGCTGAGAGAGACGGGAGGGGGCAAATAGCGCCGCCACGCATCTTCCAGATCGGCGAGGAGGTAGCCCTTGCACTGGTTCGCCCCATGCGGCCGGAGCTTGTCGGACTTGATCCCGTAGCCATGCAGCCGGCTCGCCAGGGAATGGTCGTTGAAGGGCTCCTTGAGGTGGCTCCACGGGGCTGCCTCAAGCGCGTGCAGCGCCTCCAGAATTGCCTTGGTTGGGAGCCCTTTCGGGACGGTCATCTGGATCGCCGCGTCGGCTGCGGCGAAAATCGTCCGCAAATCAGACAGCAGGCGGATGTTCAGGCTCGGTGGTGTATCGGTAGTCGCGGCGGCAACCAGCGCGACGGCTGCTTTGCGCGCCAGTTCAGGCCACTCGCCACCCGCAAGGTCTGCAACTGCCAGCAGCGGCTCCCACAAGTCTGCGGTCCGGTCCTCGATGCCTGAGGGCATTTCCGGCCGCGCTGCCTCGGCGTGGTCTGCGCTGGTTGCCGCCCAGTCTTCGAGCCGGAGGAACAGATTCCTGCCAAAGGGGGCATGGGTGCGGTGCCGGAAAGCCTCGACGTGCTCGTTGGGCGCGCGCCGCCGCATGCGGATGACCACGCTGCGGGTCATGATCGAGTCCGGCAGCCAGCCCAGCCCTGCCAGCGCGACGGCGGCAAAGCTTTGCACGTCCTCGGTCTCGACGCGCTTGCCGTAGATGACGCAACGACCGAAGGTGGCGCCGCGGCGGTGACCGCTGTTGAGGAACGACCGAACGTCCTCATGCTCCCGCGCCTTCGGTCCGAAGATTGCGTCGATCTCGTCGAACAGGATAGTCGGCGGTCCACCTTCGCCCCCGCACTTCCGATACAGGTAGGCGGGTGAAACGTTCGTGGCATGCACGGGCCTCGGCACCAGCATCTCAGTCACCTCCAGGGCGCGAGTCTTGCCCGACCCAGGTTCCGGCGAAAGGAATGCAAGCCGCGCGGTGCTCTCCCATGCGCTCATCAGGTGCGTGTGTACGACCCAGAGGGTATGCGCGATGGCCGCGTGCACGGAGGGGTAGCTAACGAACCGGCACAGGAAGCCACGCACGTCCTCGAGGAGCGTGGCGCCGGCTTCAGCAGGCGCGCCGGCATTGCGACGCACGGGCCTGATAGTGTCGGCCTTCAGCTTCACTGCGCCCTCGACGAGACGCGGGATGTCGGCGAGGCGCTCGTGCCAGCGTTCGTCGTGCGGGGCGCTGGACTGCTCCATCAGCCCGCGCAGGAAATTCACGACGGCACCAGGCTCCATGCCCGTATAGATCATCTTGCAGGAGAGATCGCGCAAATTGTCGTGGAGAGAATGCCCGGCAAGAATGTCGCGCTGCAGCACTTCCCAATCGGTGCTTGCCGGCTTGAGTTCGTGGCCGTTGCGGGGCTTGCGGGACGTCGCCAGCCGGTAGCCGTGCGCCTCGACGAGCACGTGCGCGATTTCGTCCAGCAGGGCTTCCGTTTCTGCCTGATCGATTGCAGGCAAAACGTTGCGCGGGGTGTCGTACAGTGCGGCGCCGAACCAGGAGTAGGGCTTGCTAGTGCCTTCATGGATGCCGTGGACGATGACCTGTCTGCCGTCGGCCAGCATCTCAACCTTCTGCTTCGTGTCGCCGTTCGGAGCAGCAAACTTGCGCTCGGTATGTTTGAACGGCGTTTCCGTCTTGAAGAAGATCGCGCGGCGAGGGGAGCGACCGAAGCGAACGCAGATCGCGCCCCGCTCCTCGAACCGCTCGCGGACGACCGCTTCGACGGCCTTGGCCGCATCTGCATCCTCGATGTCGATGTCGAGGCAGGGGACGGTCGCGCACAGAATGCCCGTATTGGAGTTCGGATAGAGACCTGACCACACTTCGATATCGCCCATCGAGGCCGGATCGCGCTTGGTCCAATTTGACAAAAGCGGCACCTTGCCAGCCGTCGGGATGGGCTGGTAGCCTTGCTTCAGCAGCTTGAGGCGGGCCTCGGTCGGCGTCATTGTCATGCTTACGCGCATAAAAAGGGAGGAAGCCCCGACTGGCATCGGGGCTTCCTATTAAGGACTACTCGAACGGAATGTCGGAGCCGGGGCCGTTGGGTCCCGGCTCCGGTGCCTTCAGCACCTCCAGACGCAGACTGGGCTTGCCTTCGAAGGTGTTCACGTGATCGGCGTAAAGTTTGATGCTGGCGCCGATCCACTTCGCGGGATCCGGTCCGAGTACCTTAGTGAGCGCCTGCTCATTGGTCTTGTTGAGCGCGACCAGCTTGGTGCTCTCCTCGAAGTGCAGCACAACCTTCATTTCCGGCCCATTCTTGCCGCGAAGTTCCTGGAGGGACAACCTGGCGATCGTCAGGATCGGCTGACGAGCGGAGATACCGGACCCGCTATAAAACCGCGAGCCGTAGATGGCGTCCAGGTCAGCGGCCGTCGGCGTCCTGTCGTGATGTTTCATGGCGATTACCTCTGCTTCAGTTCGGCTAGTGAGACCCCGATTTTGAGGTGATCGCCGCGCGGGGTTCAGTTAACGCGGCGCTCAAATGCAAAAGCCACGGTTGACGCCCGTGGCTCTTGCAATTCAGATCATGTATCAACCGGGAACTGCGGCTGGTGCTGGCGCTCTTCCCAAGCCTGCAACACCTCATCATCGAAATATGCGCGATTGTTGATCACCGCCGCCGGCTTCGGAAAACGGAGGCGAGGATCAGCCTTCCAGCGCCGGATGGTTTCATCGCTCACGCGATAGCGCCCAGGCAGCTTCGAATTAGGGATGAGGGTGCGGCACATGTCGACCTCCGTCTTTGAGGAGTCGACGCCCAATGTTCACAAAGTTGGGCTTATTGCACCGGAGATATTTGGTCTGAATGGGATTCTAGAATTCAGATAATGGCAAATTGATTTGATACTCGAATAGGCCATTTCATGAATTAGAATCCAAGTTGGGCATTTTTGATTTCAATTGCCACGCTTTCAGCTGCCTCCATGCCCGCCATACTTGGGAGAGGCGCGCATGTGCGGCATCGAAGCTGTTTGCGATGATCTGCTTCTCCGCCGTAATCTTCGCGAGAACAGCGCGCCGGCTGCCCTTCTTTGTCCCGATAGCCTCAAGGATCTGTTCGCAAAGATCCTGCACACGAGGATTGCACGCGTGGAGGACGTGAGTGGCCGCCCAGTTCCCGTTCTTATCAATCAGACGGCTATTCGTGATGCCGTTACGCAATTCGTGAAAATCCGGCACCTGCGTCAGCTTTCCAAGTTCGTCCAGCGTAACCAGAAAAGGCTGAGCGGCGACCTCGAGCGCGGGAGGGTCGTTCAGCCATTCGTAGCCCTTACCGAAATTCGGTTCATTGCGATGCCGTTCCCATTCGGCCTTATAGTGGTTGTATTCTCCGGCGCTGTACGAGCGCTTTTCGTTAGTCGTTGTACCAGGTGGGCGAGGCACACGCTTCGCGTGGGTACGTGCTGGCTTTTTCATGAGAGCATCTCACGCTGTGTGGCGGTAAAACATCAAAGAACATTTCCTAGTTTGGGCAATATTGGGGCTGTAACGTCGCCGCTCCTTGTTCTCTGCCGAAATCGTGCGGTTCCGCCCCTGGTGATGGATCAATGCTGCCCAGCCGAAGACATGCTTCGCGATTAAGTTCACTCACGCGCACCGGTGATCGATAGCCTTAAGCGGGGTGATGCTTGGTCCCAGGGATCTAGTTCCCTGAGTGAATTGCGAGTATTTTGATGTAGATCGTTTGGCGGATATGGAGCGTGTCGTGGGACGACCCATTGGAAGCGTGAACAAGGAAAGGCCGTTCAATGACGCGCTCCGGATAGCGCTCCGGAGCCGTCCGCTAGCGCTTCGCAGGGTGGCGGACCAACTGCTCGACAAAGCGGAGCAGGGCAGTCTTGCCCACATCCACGAGCTTATTGATAGGCTGGATGGTAAGCCTGCGCAGGTCATCGATCGTCGTGACGTACCGATTGAAGAGCTGACCGACGCCGAGCTCTATTGCATTGCGTCTGGTGGAGATAAGCGAGAAGAGCACAAGATGCTGCTGATCGGGCCGGCGAAAGTCAGGTCAGTCGATCCGGAATAGGGCGCCGCTCAAGCCGACTGAGCAATCTGATCACTTGGATCGCCTGCCAAGTACCGCCTCGCGCTGTAAGGATCTTTTGTTCATTTAGCATCGCGGAGATGCGCTTGGCGGGCAGACCTCGAAGAGGCTCGACGATTGAACGAAACTGCTCGGCGTACACGTCAGCCTGCTCCTGGCGCGCTCTCCCGATCTCGGAGTTGCCGAGCTTTCGACCGCGTGCCTTGGCAGCCGCAAGGGCTTCCCTCGTCCGTTGAGCAATCCTCTCACGCTCTTTTTCGGCGACCGCCGCGTGGATGTGGAGCATGAAAGGGTCAACGTCCGGGCCGAGCTCGGTGACGATGAACGGGATGCGCTGCACCATCAGTCCGCTGATGAAGTGAACGTCGCGGCTCAATCGGTCGAGTTTGGCAATGATGATAGGGGCAGCGCCCGACCTGCCGCCGCGGCCGAGCTTACGGGCGAGCTTCATGGCAGCTGCAAGCTCGGGCCTGCGCTCCAGCGCATCAGCCCCTTTACCCGTCTCGACCTCGCGGTACTCGGCGTCGATGTTGAAGCCATGCTGCGCGCAGAATGCCCTGATCGCAGCTTGCTGCGCTTCCAAGCCGAGACCGCTGCGACCCTGCTTCGGCTTTGACACGCGAATGTAAGAAACGGCTGCGCGCATAGAAGTTTTATCCTCCCGAAAGTTACACGTGATCGTGCGTCCACATGTAAACCGCATCTTGCGACGAAGTCGATCTAACTCTTCGTTAAAAGTTTAGCTCAGCGAAGCAACAGAGCTTGCCATGTGCTGATCGTCCAACGCCGCGGGCCAGTGCTTACCTGCTCGGCGTGTCCGAGCACAACATGCGCAAGAGCGTCAGCATGAAGAGTCTGCGATTCCAAAATGAAGCAGACGAAGACCGAGGTCAGACGCACGTCACCTGTTGCAGTGATGATGATGATGAGAACCTTGAGGGCGAGACGTCGATGATTGATGGGGGAGGGGGCTCGACCATGGGCAGAGGCACCGGGGAGGGAAAAATTTCTCCGGGCAAGCATGCTTTTTATCTGAACCCCGCACGATGTTAGCGCCGAATTCCCAGCTTTGCGGAGCGAACGTTCGCTCTAGTCCACGGCGCGCGCCGCTCCAACCGGCGCGCGGTCCGACCGATATTCCCAAAGAGAATATCCCCACAGACCCGCCCCTTTGCAAAGCCTGCGGCAGGCGTCACTGGTCGCGCCTGTGTTACGATGTCGTCTCGCCGCCGTTACGACGGCCGTAACGCCAACCGTTACGATGCCCGTAACGCCCAAGCTGATCGCGCCATCTGCTGCGCACGCTGGAAGCGGAGAGTGAGGCCCTGCGGGCGGAACGCTCGCTTAAAGCAGTTGCTTTCGGAGGCGAATGGGGCGCCCGCTATCGCGGCCACGGCGGTGGTGTCATCTTCGGAATCGATTGCTCGAATTTTAACAGATCGTGCGGCGCAGGTGCCATCGCTTGATCGCGCCTCGGGCTCTTCTCTCCCAGCCGCTGGTCCGCCTCGCACCATTTTGCCCCATTTCCGGCACCTTTGCCGATCAACAGAGTTACAGTGCCTGTGGTTCGGTCAACCGTTCGACCTCCTGCGCCGGGCCCAAGGACCTCCGATTGGACGTAGCAGCGGCACGACATTCTCGCAGCGCCTCTTTCATACCCGAGGGATCCAGCATGAAACGCATAGTCGCGACCGGCATCATCCTTCTCTCGCTCTCTTCTGTGGCCGAGGCGCATCGTCTCTCCGGGAGCGCCACTTATTACGGCGGGAGCGACCGCCTGTGCGGTCGCCGAACAGCCTCCGGGGGCGTACTAAACTGCGCTGCAATGACAGCCGCTCACCGGACGCTGCCCTTCGGGACAGTCCTGATGGTTCAGAGCGGCGGCCGGTCGATCCAGGTCACGGTGACCGATCGCGGTCCATTCACCGGCGCGTTTCTTGATCTATCGCCTGCGGCTGCAAGTGCGCTCGGCTGTCGCTGCACCCATCGCAACGTGACCGCGACCATTGTGCAAATGGGATCCGGCGGGACTTTGGTCGCGAGTCGTGGTCGCCAACGTCCCGTCGCTGCGGTGGCCATACCGGGGTTCTTCCAACCGATGCAGGACGGCATGGGTTCGTTGGGAACGTTCGGATCTTCGATGGCGATGGCTCCTGCGCCCCGCCATCACCGGCGCCACTAATAGCGGAGCGCCCGTTGGCATGCGGAGAGTAGCTGACGACAGCTCGACGACAAAGGGGCAGGGCCAAGATTAGCCTATTGCATATCGAGGAGCCTGTGGTGCGGATGTCTAGTTTGGCTGTTGTGGCCTTTATCGCGGGAGCTTCTAGCGCCACGTACGTTTCTAACGCGTTGGCAGCTCCGGAATGTTCAAGATCGATGGAACTGGCGGATTGGGGGGAGAATTCGAGTGGCGACATCAACATAGCTTCTGGGGAAAGTTGCAGCTTCCCGATCACGTTGCGCGGCGTGACGAGTAGCTCGGAAATCTTGCAAAAGCCAGCACACGGCAAACTGAAGAAGCTCAACGTTGCGACCTACGAGTACAAGACAGAGGCCAGATACAAAGGAAGTGACACCTTTGCCATCAAGGCAACGGGTAAGGGGCCGAAGGCTTCTGGTACGTCGGTGATCACAGTGCACGCGACGATCAAATAGCGGGCTGTACAGTTGAGCGACGCCGAATGATGCGGATCGCAGTCGGCGGTCAAACGGACGAGGCCGCCCGTCTTGCGCCTGTTGATGCCTCGCCGTGGGCCGTCTCATTGCAAAGACAATGAAGGTCGGCCGGGCGCCAGTTTATCGCGTTTCCGTGGAGTGAGTTGCGGGGCGTTTTTTTCGGCTCCCAAAGCGCTTGCTGCGCCGCCCAGCGCTTCACGCGTCCATAAGGACTGTTTCAAGCAATCTTCGGTCGAGAGAGGGGGAGAGAAAAATCCGCTGCGAAGGCATGCGTAGTTTCAGCAAAGCCCCTTACACGCCGACCGCAAAATCAATCTTCGATCCGCAAGCAAGACCGTGAGGCCCGCTTCGTCTGGCATATGGCGTGAGGCTTGAGCCGCTCATTTGGCATTCGCTCCTGTGGCTGATAGCTGCTGATCGACGCCGCGCAGCTCAGTTTCCCTTGAGTGGGGCGCCGGAAGTTTGCGGGCGAGCGCGAGGCTGGCGCTTATGGCTCGAAGCGGTCACGTCACCCCCTGAACTACTCCCCCTTAACCGTCGGAACGTCTTTTCCGATCCGGATCACCCGTGTTTCTGTCCCAAACAAAATCGGAAGGCTGCGATACAAGGTAGCAATCCAAGCAACTCCGACCAGGAGAACGATGCCCGAGACGCTGACGAGCATCTGGGCAACGATGCCACCCGCAACCTGCTTCAGAATCCAATGTGCAGCGAATGACAGCAGAACACCAAAGCAGAACACGGAGAGCGAGCGCTGACCACACAGGATTAGCGGGCGCAGCCCTTTTGAGGTGAGCCCGGGTAAATCTGGCGGGAGAACACGCAGCAATACGACCATCAGTGCGATGAAATGCGTGAGCCGCAGAGGATCAAGATTGGTTTTGTCGATGGGATAAATCGCGCGAATTAGGGCTTGCGGCACGAACCGCTCCAAGGCTGGCACATGCCATGTCATCACGAAGAGGAATGCAAAAGCGAGCCATGCCGCCGCAACGATCGTGACCGGACGGGACAATGCTGCTGGCCTTATTGTAGGGCCGCCACCAAAGCCACACCAAATGCCGAAGACGAACAAGAACTGCCAGGCGAAGGGGTTGAAATACCACTTGCCGCCTGGAAACGAAGGTAAATTCCAATCGAAATGTCGAGCTGCGAAATAGAGAAGCGCAGAGAAGAGCAGCGTCCAATTCGGCCGACGCAGCAGGCCCCACAGTATTGCCGGCGCTGCAATCACCAGCGCGATGTAAAGGGGCAGGACATCGAGATTGACCGGCTTGTACTTGAGCAGAAGCGCCTGCCCGATCATGATATCCGTACGGTCCAGAAACTGAGCGACGTTGAACTCATCCTTGTACATCGGGTTGTCGAACCGAGCTGCGGTGCGAGCAATCTGGGCCGTGAAGAACAGAAACAGGAAAATGTGAGCGACGTAGAGTTGGGATGCGCGCGTCCAAAGGCGCTTCGCGCCAGCCAGAAACTGGCCGGCCTTGATCGCTGGTCCGTAGGAAAATCCGATCGAATAGCCGGAAATGAACACGAATATTTCGGCTGCGTCGCTGAAGCCGTAGTTGCGAAGGGTGAACCAGTTCAGGAAGTTCTCCGGGATATGGTCCAGGAAGACCATCCACTGGCCGACACCTCGCAACAGATCGAGCCGCAGGTCACGTTTGCCGGGGCCCACCAGGACAGCGGTGCGAGCGTCTCCGAACGTCTCGCGCATGATCTGGACCTTTCGCAGCAGCACGTTATCTCAGCAACGTCGTTCATTCCTCGTCTGACGTGAAATCGAACGTTTGGGTGGGCTGCGCTTTGTGAGCCTTGGCGAACTGCTCGAGTGGCAGACTTATCGCAACAGACGACGAGTTGAGGTCGGTGAGTTCAAGTTTGAGCTGTCGGCCGGCTTCCATCTGAGCAGCCAAGGTTGGTTCGATTGCGCGTGCCGCGATGCAGATGTTAGTGAGACACCAGTTGAAGGGAACCTGGGTAGGGCTGCCCTGATCTATCGTCACTTTGACACCCTGCTGCAGGTTTGCCCCTTGCGGAACGAAAAGCTGCAAGCGAGCCGGACCGTCGGCTCGTTGGATCAGGTCCACACGCACCACTACCTGATCGAGGTCGTCTGTGCCGGTCGAGGTCGTTCGGCATATTGTGGTTCCATCGGATGAGCCGAAACAAAGTTTTTCCCAGTTTGAGTAATGAATGTTTTCAGGTAGGCGCAGTCGCGGCGGCTTCGCCCGATGCTCCTGCTGGGGTGAAGAGCTGCTGACTCCTCCCGACAGCGTGGCGGTTGCTGAATGCTTCTCCAGAAATTGCGCTACCAAAGGCGACCAGATCGGCACTGCGTCCGCCGAATCGATCATGAAGTGCCCGTCACTTCCAAAGGACGGCAGCATACGATATTCGGCATTTCCGCCAGCTTCGACGAAGGCTTGATGCATCCGCTTGGTCAACTCCGGTCCGAAGTAGGTGTCGTTTTCCGCGTAGATCCAAAGCATCGGGATGCGTGCGGTGCGCCCAAACTCGCCGGTGGCGGCAACGAGCTTATCGGGTGCGCAATTGTTGTTGGGTTTGCCATCAACTCGGCCTCCACGCCCGGCCGCGAAGGTAATGATTGCCTGAACCGACGACGGGTTCAGGCTCGCAAGAGCAATCGAGCCCCATCCGCCGCCCGACTGGCCAACGACGATGACCTTACCGGGCTGGATCATCTTCTTCTTGCTCATGTAGTCGATGACCCACTCGTTCAGAGTGGCGATAGCGAGCCCGGGACCGCGGAAGTTTGGGTTGTCACAGCTACCAACGTGAGCAAACACAGCTCCGTAGAGACCCTGATCTTTGTCATCGAGACTGCTGGCACCGTACCTGATAGGCGAGATGACCACATACCCCCGACGCGCAAACCAGCGCGCCGCGTCCCGATATTCGATCATCGGAAACATCGTCCGCTGATTGGCATCGAGAGAAATGCCGTGGTTCATGATCACCAAGGGGAACGGGCCATCTCCGACCGGCCGTACCAGGAAAGCAAGCACAGGTAGCGGAAACGGCAGCGCCCAGATTTCCTCCTGGATTTGCGGTCCCGCTGTTCGGTCGTCTGCTGCGGCAGGGAAATGGACCGCCGAGAGGATAATCAGCAAAAGAAGGATGACCGGCGAACGCTTCAGCATCTTCCTTCTCCGACGACGTGGTCTGGCCTGACGCTAGGTATGGGGGGTGGGCATCCGTTGATCTGAATCAAGCCAAGGCCCAGATTCGGACCCAGGCTGAACGGAGGAGCACGCTCGGATCTCCGGAAAAGGCCCATGCGTGTTCCACACTACCGGTCGACTATTCAGTCGCTGGTCGACGAAACCGTCGCTACGGTTGGGAGGATCAGATGATCAGGTTGATGATGATTGCTGGATTTGCTCTTTCGGTCGCAACCCCGGCGCTTGCTCTGACGCCTGCGCCGATTGCTCAGCCGGACAGCCTGATCACGCAAGTCGCGGCCGCCTGCGGCGCAGGTCGAACACGAGTGGGCGGCGTGTGCGTGGCAAGGACAACAGTCCGTCACGCCCGTCGAGAGGTCCGCAGGTGCCTGAGGTGGAACGCAGGCGTTTGCGCTCGCTACGAGTAAAGATCAGAGGAAGAGCCCCGACCCTGCAGTTGACAGCGCGATGGGCAAGTCACGCAATTGCTTTGGCTTGGCCATGCCAAATCTGGCGTCGTTGGGACGGCTGATCGTGGCCGCTTCGCTGGTGCTGGCGGCAGCACATCCTGCCGCGGCGCTTGATGCCGTATCAATTCAGCTCAAATGGAAGCATCAATTTCAGTTTGCGGGCTACTACCAGGCCCTTGAGCAAGGCTTCTATCGCGACGCCGGCCTCGACGTTACCATTCGCGAAGGCGGCCCCGATATCGACGTCTCCGAGTTGGTTGCCGGCGGCAAGGCGGATTTCGGAGTCTGCAGCGCCAGCGTTCTGCGGGACTGGGCAGCGGGCCGCAGGCTGGTCGTGCTCGCCGCCATTTTCCAGCATTCCGCGGCCGTCATCCTGGTCGCGCGTCGAGCGGACATCAGCAGCGTAGCGGATCTGCGCGGCCGCGGGCTCATGGACACGCCGGGAAGCGACGACATCGCTGCGATGCTGAAGCGCGAGGGGATCGACTATCGATCCATGCTGCGCGTTCCGCACGAGGGAAACCCACGCGACCTCCTTTCCGGCCGGGCCGACGCCATGATCGCCTACAGCACCAACGAGCCGTTCATTCTTGAACAGCTTGGCGCGCCCTACCGCACCTTCGCACCTGCAGCCTCCGGCATCGATTTCTACGGCGATAATTTGTGTACTTCCGAGGCGGAAGTGCAAGCCCATCCGGACCGGGTCGCATCATTCAGGGCGGCGAGCCTGAAAGGCTGGGCTTTTGCTTTCGCGCATAGGGAGGCCACGGCCGATCTGATCCTGCAGAAATACTCGGCGAAAAAGAGCCGAGACGCCCTGCTGTTTGAGGCGGAGCAGACGGCGGCCCTCGTTGGAAGGGATCTCGCCCGGATCGGCGAGCAGGATCCCGGGCGCTGGCAGCGTATCGCCGCGGTCTATCGGCAACTTGGGTTGCTGACCGACGATACGCTGCCCCCTGCACTGATCTGGAATGGAGATGACGATAGCCGTCGGCGCTGGCTGGTTCCTTTCCTGCTCGCAATGGCCGGATCGGCGGGCGCGGCACTGCTCGCGTATCGAAACCGCCGCACCTTGCGGGTCGCGACAGCGCGCCTGAGCACACTGAATCCGTTGGCCGGGATGGGGCGGCCGAGACTGAGTCTGATCATGTCGCTACTGTTCATCGGCCTCAGCATTCCGGTCCTCATTTTCATCCTGATCTATAATTACAACAAGAATTCGACCGGCATTGTCTTGATCCTGGACGAGGCGGTCGCGCAGACCAGCCAGGCCGGCGTTGAACGCACCCAGGACCTGATCGACAACACCGAGAGCTCGCTGCGCTTTATCGCCGAACTGGCTGCCACCGATCCCGGCTATTTCCGCACCGAACAAAGCCGCGACCTCCTTTATCGCGCCCTGACCTCGGCCCCCCATATCGACGGCGTCTACGTCAGCTTCGAGGACGGTTACCATCGGGTGGTCACCCGGATCGACGAAGACCGCCGGCGCGGCGATCCCCGGATTCCCGCGACTGCCAACTGGCATTCCAGCTACATCGATGCAATCACGTATGCGCTGCGGCGGGTGCGGCATCGAACATTCTTCGACATATGGCCCCATGAAGTCGGCAAATATAGTGTCGCCACCGACACCGACATTCGTACCTTGCCGGGCTATCAGTCCGCCAAGACAACGCACACCCTTGCCGTGACGAAACCTTCAATCAATCCCGATACCGGCTCTCCCGTTATTTCGGTGCGCATTCCTATCTTTCGCGGCGTCGAATTCCTTGGTTGCGCATCGGCCAACATCACCATGGACGTCCTGTCGCGCTTTCTCGACAAGCATCGGGCGAGCGCTGGCAGCACGACATTCATCGCGGACCGCAACAACGGTAAGATCATCGCCTTTCCGGATAAGCAGAGGGCCGTTCGGATCGATAATGGAGCCCTCAGGATTGCAACCCTGGCTGACATCGACGACCCCGTGGTGCGCGAGGCCCATCGGCAACACGGTCGCATGGGCAACGACAGGTTCGAGTTTCGATCGCCGGCGACCGGAGAGGATTTCGTCGCGGCGTTCGCCAATTTCCCGGGCGGCTTCGGGCAGCCTTGGCAGGTCATCACGTTGACGCCGATCGACGATTTCGTGGGGACTTTGAAGAGCGCCAATCGATTGATGATGGCGGTGATCTTCGCCCTCACGATGGTCGAATTCTTCTTCATCTACTTCGCTTCGACCAGGCTGTCGCGCCCGGTCGAAAATGTGTCCCGACAACTGCAGGACATAGAAAGCCTCAATTTTGATGCACCCGTCCGTCCACCGTCGCATATCGAGGAGATCGCGAAGTTGGAGTCGGCGGCTTCCCTGCTGCGAACGTCACTGAAATCCTTTTCCTCCTTCGTTCCGCTCGATGTGGTCCGCCAACTGATCAAGTCGGGCATCCCCCTGACGCCGGGCGTAGAGCCGCGATTCCTTACTGTGTTCTTTTCCGATCTGGAGAATTTTTCCAGCCACGCCGAAACGCTCGCGCCTGATGACCTGCTGGTCCAGATCTCGACCTATCTGGAGGAAGTCTCTTCTGCCATCGCGGCGGAAGGCGGTACCGTCGACAAATTCATCGGCGACGGCGTCATGGCGTTCTGGAACGCCCCGGCGGAGCGCCCTGACCACGTTCTGCGCGGATGCACAGCCGCATTGCGGGCTGCGCGCCGCATGGAACGCGTCAACGATGCCTGGCAGGCGGAAGGGAGGCCGCGAATCCGCCTGAGGATCGGGCTCAATTGCGCCAGCGTCCTCGTCGGCAATGTCGGTTCTTCGACCCGGCTGAACTACACGGCCTTGGGTGACGGCGTGAACGTAGCTGCCCGCCTCGAAGGCATCAACAAGCTGTTTGGAACCACCATCTGCATCAGCGACAGCATTTACGACCAGGCGAAGGCGGACATCGTTGCAAGGCCGATGAAGTGGGTTCAGGTGAAAGGCCGCAAGACCAGCTTCATGATCTACGAACTGCTCGGCCTTCGCGCGAGCGACGATCCGGAACTAAGGGTCCGCGATCGGGACCAGCAATTGTGCGCAATGACCTGGCAAGCCTCGCAAATATTCGAGGCCGGAGACTGTCTCGCCGCAGAGTGCGCCTATCGAGACATCCTGAAGGAGTTTCCCGAAGATGCTCTTGCGAGCTTCATGCTCGCGGAGAGCACAGGACAACAACCATCCGATCCTGCCGATGCGCCGCCTGGGTGGCGAGGAGGAGCGGAGAAAAAGCTCGTGTGAATTCGGGTCACATTGTCCGGCGAAAGAAAAGATAGTGGCGGCCGGGTTCGTTGATCTGCGTCAACAAAGCGTCGTGCGCCCGGAATTCGATACATCCAATTCAGCGGCCTCGCGATGATCGCCGCAGCCACGGTTGGGCGTCTACCACGATCAAGATTACGCGCCAGGAATAGCCACATCTTTCTGGAAACGCACTCGATTAAGGGGAGATAGTCATGGCAATCAAGCTTACGCAACCCCGGCAAGACGACGGTCCGATTGAGTCCCAACCCGCGGACTCTGCCCTTGCCGCGATCGATCGTCGTTTGTTCATCGGCGCAGCGGCGGTGATCACTGGAGCTGCCTTGACACCTGACGTGCTCGCAGCTCAGACGCCGAAGGAGACAAAGATCGTGTTGACCGGCATCGCCCGGTCGAAAGGAAAAGCCGCCGGCGAAGCGCTCGTGAACAGCCAACGCATGGGTTGGGCATTCAACCACGTCGGCAATGAGGACGGCATCGTTCTCGTGCCCGGGGCCGACATCCAGGGCAAAAGCGTGATTGGGAAGATCGTGGTCTATCCCACGGTGCTGGGCTCCACCACCGGCGCCATCAGCATGTACTACAAGGTCAAGATTTCACATCACGGCCCTGCGGCCATCATCTGCCGG
Organism: Bradyrhizobium sp. WSM4874; assembly: GCF_055811835.1. Classification (NCBI taxonomy): domain Bacteria; kingdom Pseudomonadati; phylum Pseudomonadota; class Alphaproteobacteria; order Hyphomicrobiales; family Nitrobacteraceae; genus Bradyrhizobium; species Bradyrhizobium sp. WSM4874. The sequence continues at coordinate 136,239 of NZ_JBVVPR010000014.1, read as the reverse complement.
AAAGTCCACGATATCGACATCAGCGGGACCCTTGCCGCAGAAATCCCTGCCGTGGACAGCCTCGACCGCGACCCGATCACGGAAATCAAGACCGGCGACTGGGTGGAAATCGACGCGCCGAAAGTAGGCCAGAAGGCCACGGTCACGATCACGCGCAAAGCATAGTCCGTTCGAGCGTGACCCGAATTACGCAATCAGTGGAGGGCAGAAGTCATGGCAATGCGACTCACGAAACTCCAGCAAGAGATGCTCGACGGCAAGCATGGCGAAGCCAAGCAGTTCTGCATGGATAAGCTGAACGATTTCGGTGAAGCCGTCGAGGCCAAGGAAATGGTGGACGTCTCCCTCGTCCTCAACTTGTGTCCGATCTACTCGAAGGATCGCACGGCTGCCGAGACGAAGAAGAAACTCGAGGCGTATGATATCGGGCACAGCCCGCTCTACGATCCGATCTTTGCCATGAAGGGCGCCCACGTTGCGGACGAAACAGGCACTCAGGCCGGAAACGATCCGTACCTGCTGCAGTTCGATAAGGTCGACGAGAAGGGCTACCCTTGGAACTTCGAGCTTCCGGGCAAGGGAGGCTTCACGATCGACAAGGAAATGGTGACGGACCTCAAGGCGGGCTACGACAAGCTGATCGAGCATGGCTGGCTCCCCTGGCTCTCGTGCCAGCCTCAAGTCAACGTCTGCATCCCCAAGATGGGCCAATACTGCGCCTGCTCCGAGTCCAGCGCTGCGGCCTACATCAACACCATGCTCGGCGCCCGCACCAACCGGGAATCCCCCATCAACTCGATCTACGCCGCCTACACCGGCTGTCTTCCCAAATACGGCAGCCATCTCGACGAGAATCGGGCGGCCAAATGTATCGTCGAGCTTGATGACGAGACTCGTGACAACATCGTGGGCGCCGCGGACTGGGCGTGCCTGGGCGCCGCCATCGCCGAAAAGGCGGAGAACCGGATCCCGGCCGTGCTCAACCTCCCCAAGAACATGGGCGCGACGGGGACCAAGCAGCTCATCTCCTGCTGCTCCCCGGGCATGAACGACCCGATTCTGCATTTGATGGGCTATACGCCGGAATCGCCGACGCTGGAGGCTGCCTTCAAGGGCAATATGCCGAAGGAACCCGAGCGGTTCACCATCACCATGGACGATATCGTCGAGATGTACCGCCATATCAACAACATCGCGCCAGCGCCCGGCACGGACAAGGGCAAGCCGGTGGACATCATCATCTTCGGTTGTCCGGTCGCGACCTTTGAAGAGGTCCGCGAGGTCGCCCGCCTCTTGAAGGGCAAGAAGGTGAAAGAAGGGGTGATGGTGTGGGTGCAGACGGACACGCCGTCCTACGACTTGGCCCAACGCTTTGGAGACGCCAAGATCATCGAGGATGCCGGTGGCAAGATCTACCACCAGACCTGCATGGCCATGAACCCGGTCCGGCATTACCCGGCGGGCATGACCATCGGCACCACAAGCTTCAAATACGTGAAGCTTGGAGGCGGCTGGGACTTCAAATGGATCTTCGCCAACCCGCCGGCCCTCATCAACGCCGCAGTGACCGGCATGTTCACGCCGAGCGCGCGCTGGGATTACTTTGCTAAGCCACGGAAGGAGCGGTTGGCGAGCGAAAAGGAACGCCCGCTTTACAGCAAGCCATTCCTGGATTGAGCGACCGTCATTTTGAACTGCGAAGATGCCGCCGTTGCAGCGAATGCGGCTGGCTTTTTCGTGCTCGTGTCGCAACCGCAGTGCAGTTGGTTTCCGCTCGCCAATGATAAAGTTGACCAAGATAGAGCCAGCGTTCGCCTCGCCCATGCTCCTGTTCCAGGTCCCGGATTGCGAAATTCTCAACCGGCAGATAGTCGATGAGGCGCAGGCGATGCGCGCACGTGCGCGCGGATTGACCAGAAGCAATCGCGAAGGCTGGCACTCCGAGGACGATTTCTTCGGCCGCATCGAGCCGGGATGCACCGCGTTACGTGCCCACATCTTGGATGCGATCCGCGAGACGACGCTGTTTCTTTCGCCTCAATTCGATTTCGCCGCGAACCAGGCGCTCTGCCAGGGCTGGATCAACGTCAACCCCCCTGGCGCTTTCAACGCGCCCCATGATCATTCAGGCTTCGTGTTATCCGGCGTGTACTATGCGAGCGTGCCATCGGAAGGAAGTAGCGGGGCTATCGAGTTTCTCGACCCGCGCGTCAACGCCAACGCCTACACGATCGAAGGCGCCGCCTGCTTCAATCGCAAGTTTATCATCAACCCGAAGCCGGGGAATCTTCTGATGTTTCCGTCCTATCTGACGCACTGGGTGCAACCGAACGGGGAAGCGGCAGACCGGATCACGGTCGCCTTCAATATCCGCTATCTCAAACAGGAGGATCCCCGAGCGCGCGCGTGACTTGAAGCGACCGTGTCGGTGGCAAGCAACACCGCACTGTGCCGCCGCCTGCAATCATGTTTGTGAAAATAAACGGAAGCCTTCCTGCCGAATAAAAATATCACAAGGGGTAGGAAAAAAGAGCAGGCACGTGAGATGCCTTGACCGGCGACGTGGAATTGCAATGGGATGGAAACGGCTGAAGAAGCAGCACCAGCGTAGGTGAAGGAGGCTTTGGCATGCGGTCGCAACAATCTGGTCGCACAGCACTTGTTTGCACTCGTCGACTCCCCGGTCGAGCGTCGGTCTTCTCGGTGGCTTGGGTTTCGGCGTTCGCGCTATTGCCGTCAGCCGGTTATTCTCAGAGCGTCGACAACGATCCAAAGGTGCAGCAGCGCCTGCAGGAAGTCGAAGCCTTGAAGCAGGACCTGCTTCGCAAGATGCAGAACCTCGACAACCGCATGCACGCGCTTGAAGAAGCCGAGGCGAAACGGCAGAAATCCAGCACCGCGAAAAGCGAAGCCAAGTCGGCACCCGGGCCAAAGCAGGAGCAGCCGCAGACGGTTGCGGCGACAAATCCGCCAGCGAATCCGGGCGTCTCCACAGCACAAGCTTCTGCGCCTCCCGCAAAGGCCTTTCCGCTTGTACCTCCAACCAACCTCAACGTAGGTCCCTTCAATATCACGGTGTTCGGGAGGGCCACGCTGGACATCATCTACAACACGGCGCGTCCCCAGGCGCCCGGTACTCCGTTTTTTCTGGTCCCGACGTTTGCCGGCGGATTTCCGCAGAACACCATCGATCTCAACGCTCGACAGTCGATGTTAGGCGTCACCTTTACCGGACCCATGATCGGGGATTTTCAAACCGGAGGAAGGGTATCGGCAGTCTTTTTCGACAACACGATTCTGGCGGACCGTAACGGGTTCCTGCTGCAGCAATCGTACGGCGAATTGTACAACGATCGTTGGAGGTTCGCCGCGGGGCTGCAATTCGATGTCTTCGCTCCCGGCTTTCCGACGGTTCTGCCGTTTTCCGGCTTAGGTGGCTCGGGCAGCGCCGGTAACAGCATCAAGGGTCAGATCCGGGCGGAGCATTTCGTGCCCGTGGGCAACGACTCCCAATTGACGTTGCAGGTGGCGTTGAGCGAGCCGCAAGGCACCTACAGCATTCCGGACACCAGTCTGGACGAGGACAACGGTTGGCCGAACGTGGAAGGACGTATCGCGCTGGGTTTGGGGAAGAAGGTGCCCCTCGGCATCGGCGTGCTGTCGCAGCGTCCGCTGGAGGTCGGCGTCTCGGGCGTGGTGGGTCAGCTTCGCAGAACCGCCTTTCCGCCCGACGTTCCGCGCCGGGTCGTGTCCGACGTGTGGGGCGCCGCCGTCGATTTTCGTGCGAACCTGGCAGAGTTGTTCGGAATTCAGAGTGAGGCGTTCGGAATCGCAGGTAAGTTCTACACCGGGCAGGCACTGGGCAACTACAATGGCGGCATCCTTCAAACACTCGATGCCGTGACCTGGAAGCCGATCCGCGCAACGGGCGGCTGGCTCGAGGGATTCGTCTACTGGACGCCGAACGTGCATACTCACGGCGGCTACGCGATCGACGATCCCAACGACGCCGACATCACGCCCATCCCCAACAACACCTTCGGACGAACCTACAACAGCACGATCTGGAGCAATGTGATCTGGGATATCGACAAGGCCTATCGCGTCGCCTTCGAGGCCACCTACCGCAAGACGGAGTACAAGGAGCCGACCAACCTGCCGAACAAGGGCTTCGGCTTCCACACCCAGCTCCAGTGGAAATTCTAACATCGTTTCCTGCGTGCGTCTGATACGCGAGATGCTCCCGCACTCGCAGAATAAAGACCGCCCTCATAGGCTCTGTCCGGAACCGGACTTGGCTGAGGCGTTAGTGAGTTGGACCACCGAGCGCTTCAGCGCGACCATGACGCCTGAGCACTGCCGCGAGCGAAAACGTGAATTGATTTGGATTGGGTTTGCTTTCCTTCTTAACTCATCAGTCTCGCTTTTGAGGAGGTTCGATGCGCATTTTGACGTTAACCATCCTGACGGTGAGCATGGCCTTGGCGGCGGACCAAGCCTGCGCTCATCCTTATGGTTATTCACCTGAAGTGACGGGACCGAATAGCTACTGCTTACAGGGGCGCATATGGGGCTATCCCGGCAATTGCCAGTACAGCAGCTACGCCCAATGTATGGCAACCGCGAGCGGCACTAGTTCCTGCTGCGGAATCAACCCGATGTCCGCATTTGCACGACAGCCAAGCCACGCTCGGAACCGATACTGAAAAGCAACGTCGCGGCAAGCAGTGTGGCTCCCTCGGTCTGTTGCCTCGCTCGATCTTGAGGTACCCAAGGCAACGTTGCTTGGCTTGAGTGGCGACAGCTTCCGGTGTCGGCGATCTTTGAGCCCGCTCCGGGGGGCTCTGGGTCGTCTATGCTGTGCTGTTGGTTGTCTCTGTCCCCTCTGCATCGCACTAAGACTCAAAGCAGGACATCGCGTCAGGTCAGAGAATGTCCAAGAGAGGCGACATCGCCCACAGTTTAAAATCTATGCCCACCTTGTACGGTTGACTGCGTAAGTCCGTGGTTCACGTCGAAATTTGGTCACGAGCCAGATCAAGCCCCTTGATCTACGTCAATGTCGGCATCAACCGACGGACCTCCGGATGGAAAGGGGGACGAGACAGCATAGGAGCAAAACGATGAAGCGGATGGTTTTTAGAAATCTCGCAATTGCAACTTCGGCGATCGCGTTCGCAACACTGTTCACCCTTAACTGGTCTGAGATGCGCGGGATTTCGCTGTCAGTTGAGAGCGCCCAGGCGAGGCGACTTTATGTAAGCCCGTATCCATATAATCACTACATTCCCGATCAAACCGGTCTGCCTTGGTACGCAGTGCGGGCCTACTATGCTGGCGGCCCCTGGTGCGGAGTAGGCGGCAGGACTGGGTACGGCACGGCTGTCGGGGTCTTTGGGCGTGCTTCCTACACCTGCTACGACGGTTGGGACAGCTATGCGAAGCTCAACGGCATAAGTTGCACGCCCGGCACTTTGATCAAGGGCGGCGACGGAATCATGTACGTCTGCCAGTAAGCACGTTCACAAGGGGAGGCGACGCAATAGTCGCCTCTTATTCTTCTTGTCGAAATGGGCGCGCGCGGTCGGAGAAAACTCGTAACGTCAATGTTAAGCCTCATCCGAGCTCGCATGTCCCAGCAATCTACCTTCATCTAGCGCGCGATGCGATACCGCGTTGAGCTAATCGTTTTAAATATGGGCAAGCCAATATGCGCGAGGGTCGCCTTTGAGCGGCCCTTCTCGTTGCCCGAGGTTGGCTTGTTTGGCCGTTTCGAGACCTGCCGACTATATGAATATCTGCGTTCGTCCTTCTCCCGGTAGTCGATCAAGTTTTCGGCCGAGTACTACGAGGCACAGGAATGGCAAGCTTCGAATGTGTAGCACACAATGCGGATCCCTGATTACGCGGGCAAGAGCGGCCACGTTCAGTTCCCTGCCACTCCCACATTTGTCCTTTTCTCACGCAATTCTAACCCGATGGCGAAGGCGCGATGTTCCGTCTTCATCTGATCATCGCGTGCGAGAGTTTGCGCATCAGATGGCGATACGGAGGCCGCCCTCTGGAGACGTTTTCTCACAGCAGCGCTACAAAACCGAGTGGCGGCCACCGCAACATTCTGCAAGCTGATGGGTGAACTGCCCTTTGGCTCCAATAGTCGGGCGACTTCTTGGTAGAGGCATTCTTCTCTATCGGTGACATCGGCCGCATCGATAATCGCGGTGGCCTGGATCGGGTCAAGCTGCGCGTCGGTTCTGCATGATGCGCAAAGGATTGCCACCACAATGAAGAGCAATGCTCGTGTCATCTTTTCATCTCGGAAACCGGAAAGCTTGATAGTTACCAGCCTGTCCCGATCAAAAAAGGGCGGTTGCCGAGCGGAAGGTTGATCTAAGTCAACTCTGGCGTGCCTAGAGAAGAGCCGGCAGGTTCAACGTTTCAATGGGCGGACCAAGGGCGGCGTGGTGGCAACATCGATTTCGGCCCATCGAGTTGCCTGTAACCGGTTCTGAACGCGTTGCGGGCCCCACTATCCAGCGTGAAGTGCACAGCTGAAAGGTGTGGCTTGATCTGAATCAATTCTGCGGACAAGCAGAGAGCAACATTGCTGTTGGGCGAGAGGAACTAGGGAACGCTTTCGCCGCACCTGCTACTGACCAGAATAGACGTGGCCGAGACAGACGTGGGAGGAATGCCAGCTGAACTCGGTTTGCTGCAGGGGGACGTGATGCTCGAAGCAGTGCTCGGCAGTGCAAGGTTCTTCCGGCGAAGTGGTCCGCATCCACTCGCGCTCGTCGCTAGCACGGCGCGGGGTGTGGCAGACGATCGTGAGCTTTTGCTGGAAGGTTTGGCCCCTTTACAAGCGGCCGGACCGACTCAAGTGAGCTTTCTAGACAATCGCCGTTACGCTTCGGCCCTGGATCAAACCTCCGCCGGCGCGGTGCTCGTTCATCCTGATATGGCTTCACGAGTACCAGCGGCAACTGTGGCGATCCAAACGAGCGAACCGTATGCGGCTTGGGCCCGCGTTGCTGCGCTGTTCTACCCTGTACCACCGCCACGTCCTGGTGTTCACCCTTCGGCTATAATAGCGGATGGTGCTCAAATTGATTCTTCAACGGAAGTTGGACCGCTGTGTGTGATCGAAAGCGGAGCGGAGATAGGGCCGGGCTGTCGGATCGGTCCTTGCGCAGTGATCGGAAGCGGCGTCACCATCGGTAGGGACTGCCGGATTGGCGCACATGTGAGCCTAAGTTTCGCGGTTTTGGGGGCACGCGTTTACGTGTATCCGGGTGCACGAATTGGGCAGGAAGGGTTCGGATTCGCATCCACCAACGGCGGGTTTCTCTCGATCCCCCAGCTTGGACGAGTTATTCTTGAAGATGATGTTGAAGTTGGCGCCAATTCGACTATTGATCGCGGATCATCGCGAGACACCGTAATTGGCGCTGGCTCCCGCCTCGATAACCTCGTGCAAATCGGTCACAATGTTAGTCTCGGCCGCTGTTGCGTTGTAGTTGCACAAGTCGGGATCTCGGGTTCAACCGTACTTGAAGATTTCGTTCGAGTTGGGGGGCAGGCTGCTATGGCAGGGCATCTGCGAATCGGTCGAGGTTCGGAAATTGGGGCGCAGGCCGGCGTCATTTCGGATCTAGCACCCGGCGCTAAGGTTCTCGGAAGCCCCGCCCAATCGATAAAAACCTTCTTTCGACAGATTGCCACGCTTAAGAAGATGGCGGCGCACAGAAACTGAAGCAGCGGGCCACACTGGCCTGATCTATCTCAACGTGGTGAGCGGCGACCTCTGGAAAAAATTGGCAAGGCGCACGCCAGACAAGCAGCTCGGCCGTTTTTGGCTAGTGTACCTGCGGCCGGAGTCGCTTGTCCGGCTGCCGCCATAACGGCTGACCAAGCGCGTGTCGCGATCCGTCGATGCGTCCGATTCCGCGATCAACCGAACATCCTGCATCGAACGGCCCGCGCAATGCTAGTAACATCGGCATGCTGAGTTGTCAGCGGTTCTGAGCTTACATAGCTTGTCCACTTATGTTGCCGCTCGCGGACGGCCTCTGATTAGTTACAGCCTTAGAAAAACTGCAGCATCCAGATAGCACCGTGCGAACATGTCCTGCAACTTCGGCCCCCGAAGGAAGATCATGCGAGGCGACAACCCACCCCGCGTTGATATCCAATTCCGAACCGGAGCTGGGTACATCAAATACATCGTCCGTGTGGCTTCTGGATTTGTAACATGGCGTCCACCAGGCCCGAGGTCCCAAGCTGCATGGAAGGCAAGGTTTGCCTTCTCGGTAACGCAGATCCTGTTTGATGGGACCTTCGAAAGCACGATCGTGCAGGCGGAGGCGCAGAGCCCATCAATGACCACGGTCTGGCCCGTGTCCTTCAATTGATCATATCGATCGACGTAACGTCGGATCAAGCCACCGCGATCATTGGCAATTCTCAACACGGCGTGGCTCTCGCCGACGCATATAAACAAAAATGCTGAAGCGAGCAGCAAAGTAAGAGATTTCATAATGTGCCTCCCCGACTGAGACATCAGATGCGCGATAGCGTGTTCTCTGGCCGTAGGTCCAGAATTCTCGATTCTGGCTAAAAGCAAGGCTCCTGACGGAGTTTGCCCCGTGCGCGGGAATGGGATTGATCTAAGTCAATAAAATCGCAAGCTGAGGAGACTGATTGACAGCTAATCTTGGAAGCTTCATTGCATGAATTTAAGATACCCGAAATAAAGTGGTCGGACGATACTGTGCGGAGCGCGATGTAAAGCTCGAGGAAAGTGTTCCAGCGGATGGGAGCAACTGTGTTCAGCTTCGATCGCGGCGAGCGAACATGCCGAAGCCCGCTAGGAAAAATTATCCAATTCCAAATCGAACCGTATGACGCGCGCCACAGGTGCTTCTCAACTTACTCCCGTGTGGGGCCGATCTCGATCTTAGCGGGTGGAATTGCTTTCCGTGGATACAAACCGGACTTCGACGTGCGGAGTATTGCCCGGGTGTGGAGCGGAGAAAGTGTGACGTCATGGCGTCCGGGTTTGCAGGCCGCCTCTAATTCTATCACAGTGTACTCAAGGACGATGCCCTTTGGTGCAATTGGGAGTGCCTCTGCCCTGCTGCAGCTTGCTCCAGAGTTGTTAACTTGGAAGAGGGGGAGATCATGTCTTGTCCTGCCTCGATCAGACGGCACTTCCCGGACCCGTCAATCACGACCAAAGACACCCGCGAGACGTCTCTGGTGCAAGAATCGCGGCGAGGTTCTATTTTGATCCTCGCAGGATTCCGAACCGAAGTTGAGACCCAATTGATGATCGATCGACTCTTGAGTGAGTACTTTACGTCCGAATCGCGGCAGCCGTAAGCGCCACTTCGCGGTCTCTTGCGCCAGTGTGCGCCATCCTTAAATTGACGTGACGAGCACTTCGTTACCTTCGCGACGAGGACATACTTTGCTTGAGCCGGGATGGTTGGCAGGGGACATTGCTTCGCCGGCGTTGATCTAGATCAACTAGGCAGTTGCCACGACGCCCGAATACAGATGTGGTCACGGGATGTGTGATCACGCTGTTGCTTGGTCTGGTAGCCAATCGTTGCTCGGGAGGTCATCACAATGAGGTGCAGATTGCTTCTGCTTGCGCTGGTCTTAGTCTCCTCAGCTTTCGCCAGTGAGGCGCGCGCCACGACGACCGATATTCGCAGCATCACCTGTGGCGAATATCTTGCCATGTCGGCTGCACCGTCGAGCAAATTTTCGGCTTGGATGACCGGCTGGTTTAGTTATGAAAGCCGGAGGACGTTTGTAGATTTTGACCTGCATCGGGCAAATGTCTCAAGCGTAAGAGGGTGGTGCCAATCCAACCCAAATGCCAGCGTGATGGCAGGGCTGGAAAAATCGATAGGCGTAACTGCGGTGCCTACTGCTACGTTGGATTTCAACAAGATCACCTGCGGAACTTGGCTGGCATACGGTCCAGCAGATCAAGATTTTGTAAGATACTTCATGAGTGGCTATTACAACGCAGCGGCAAGCAACAGTGTATTGGATTACGACCGCCTGCAGCGGAATTCCAGTGCGGTCGGAAGTAGCTCAAAGCAGCATCACATACACCACGCTAGCCATGATGATCGCGAGGCTGACAATGATTATGCCGAGAAAAAATTTGCCCATCGCTCTGGAAAGACTCTAGGAACAATGAACAAGAAAATGACGTTCCTTGTTCCTAACGCCGGGAGCTGGGGATGCGCAAAGTCTTTGCTAACCTCGACTACGAAACTAGAAGTCAGCTTCTCCTGCTGGTCGATATCGCCATAGCCATCTGTGGCTCCGCAGCAGTGGTCGGTGTTCTTCAGATGGTCGGAAGCTTATTCTGGTGACTGCACGCATCGGCGGCTCATGATTCTATCATGGAAGCATCTCAGCCTTCCGTGATGGCCGCCACGTCGCTGCCGGTCAGCCGAAGGCAGTGGCCTTTATCTGCCGTTCTCCGCGCTGATATAGATGTTGAAGATCGACATTCCGGCCTCGTCGGTGACCTCCAGGTGCCATTCTTGGCCCGGTTCAAGTCGACGATGCATGTTCCTCAGAAGGTCGGCAGCGAAAGCCGTAGCCTCGCGCCAAGTCGCTTCAACGTCCGGCAGTACTTCGCCTTCAGTGTCGGTACTCGGTTCAACAGTCCTGACGTGGAAATAATAACGCGGCATGCCTGAAAATCCTGACGAAAGGCTCCCTGCAAACGCGGCTTAGCAGCGGCGAGCGAAAGTCTATTTCTCCTCTGGTTTGGGATGAAGGGCAGCCTTCTCCGCGTTCATTTCCTCGATGAGGCCTGCGATGCCGTCTCTCGCTATTCTGTCGGTGATACCGGAAAGCAAGTGATTATAATGGGCAATTTTCTCGTCGATTTCGTCGCATTTGCCGCACATGAGAATACCTGCGCCATTGCAGGTCCAGCCGAGTAGGCCACCTGTGATTAACAAATGTTCATTGCCGAGCTTGGTTCCAGCGCTTTCCCGACCTCGCCGACCCATGTGTTCAAGCGCGTGCAATAATCTAAGTTAGCGACTCGCTATCGACGTCGATTGCATGATGAGGCGTCGATTGATCCGGGGCCTAGAATGAATCAGCAGAAAACGGAAGACGTTGATCGTCAACGGCTTGTCGACGAGGCCCGTGCCGCACGAGAGCATGCGCGGGCACTGTCAGACGAAGCTGCCATGGGCGTCTACGAGCTGCGCCAGTCAGTACTGGAAAGCGCTGGAAAGCGAGTTGAGACAAGCGCCCAGCGCGAGAACCAGTCCGTGGAAATGGCGGAGGTTCGGCTGGTAGTGCGGGAATATATCGACCATCAACGTTCGCTCCTGCGCGGCTCTCCACGGCTGCGCTCACTGAACGAGCCACGCGGGCGAAGAACCGAGGACCGGTAGGCCCGCGCTAGTCTTAGCGGCTGGATCATCTCTGGAGGAGAGGCGAGCTGATCGAGGCTGCGCCACGATTTAGCGACTCATTTACCCGGCAGGCCGACCGTGCTTCCCATATCAAGGCGTCCATAGCTGCAGGAAACATGGTACGCTTCCGATCTCTGGAGCAAGGCCCGCGCGCTTTTTCATGCCATGATCAATCCCAACTGCCCCATCTGCTTCGGCTTGGGGTTCGTCTGCGAGAACCACCCGGACCGGGCCTGGAGCAAAGAGCTTGTCCTACTTCAATGGTGCGAGGCCAAGTGCAAAAGTTTTTGAAGTTTCCTGTTGTCCCCGAGAGCGGGAGCAATCGTCCGCAGGCGCGCGAGAGCTTTTCCAAGCGCATATACACTTCCCGGCGCGGCATCGCCAACCACGGCCACCAGCATATCTAAAATCTTAGACGGCGCGGCTTTGTAGAGCGCTTCGTCGGCCTCAGCTATGGAATGCACCGTTGATTGCGAACGCGGATCGTCGGGTTGAATGAAGGGAGTGATAACGTCAGCAGCTTCCGGAAAAGCCGCTCCAGATGCGAGCAGTATTCGTACAAGTGTGAAGGTCGCTGCTGGCGTCTGCATCTCGACATCGAGCGGCCAAATACCTCGAAAGACTGGTCCAACCACATTCTGCCAACGCTCGATCTTTTCTTCCGACTTAGCACTATGCATTTCGACAGCCAAGCGGTGACCCACGCTGGATAGCGATCTCCCGCCGGTCTTGCGTAAAGCCGACCTTGCTTCGGTATCAAGCAATGGATAGCCCGCAGCCTTAGCATGGTTGACGATCGATATCGTCGTCACCCATTCCGCGAACTTTTCGAGGTCCTGGGCCTCCATGTCACTACGGCCAAACATCTGCAAAAATGGTTGTTTAATAAGTCCGAACAGCTTCGGCGACCCGATGAAACTTGAGTATTTGCGTGCCGACCAAACGCTGGCTGCGTCGGGGGACGCCCAATCGAAAAGCGGGATAATTCGGGATGTCGTCCAATTCGGCGCATGTTCGAATAGGAAGGGCACATCACGAGCAAGACGGACGCGCGCAAGCAATCCAGCTTTACCAGGCGTATCGATAAGCCGATCAAGCCGTGAGCGAACGTCATCCGAAAGCTCGCTCCCATGCCGCTTAGTAATCTTGCCGAGCACCAACTCCGCAAGCCGTCCGGATGGAGAATTTATGGCGTCGGTAAATACGTCACGCATCTTCCGCCTCCGGCGTCTCGATCAACGTCGCATCGGCGATGCGGTCCCAGAGCGGCCACAACAAAGTGTCGGAAAGCGTCTTTGCATGGGCTTCCAGCCACGAGGAGGCTGCGGTCGCAATTGTGCCGAAACTATCAGTTGGCCATTGCAACAGCCGCTCTGCAATCTTCTGCTCGGTGTCAACATCCGCATAATTTTTGCGCGACCAAAGTAATTGTTCCCAATAGTCCTTCGGCCAGTCTCCCTTGATTGCGGCAGCATCCAGCCCTCGCAAAGCACGATCCGGATCGCTGAGACAGAGGCCGTGCCATCTATCTTCCTCCATGAAAGCTGCCGTCGCGGCAATGGTCCTCGCCTCTGCGACAAGCTCGGCGTCGGCAACATCCTTAAGTCTATCGGTGTCATCACCGAGTTTGCTATCGCCGCTTTCCTGCCAAACGTGAAATCCGGCTTGCTCCGCTGGTTTTGGCTCCCATTCCGGCCAACGTTCACCGATTGCGACCAACAGTTTCCCTGCTTCGGGACCGATGTCGACGCCGTCCCGAACCATGTCAGCGAGAAGATCGTAGCGGCTCCGATCGATGTGACGATCAACCTCCGGGCCTTCTCGGAACCAACTCCGTGACGGCCCCTCGCAAACCCGCAGAAGAATTCGTTGCTGCTTGTCTATTGGAAAATCGTTCCAACGCGCACGGATCAGGCGATAGGCCTCAACGCTGGAATGGGTAAGGAAGAGTTCTCCAAGGGGGATGCTGATCAGAAAGTCTGCCGCGACGTTGGCCGGGATGGCCGGATCTGCGAGCGCAAACATTGCCAGCCGTCGTATAAGGCGGAACGGGCTATCCCGCCAGCGCTCTGCGATGGCGAGAGCTTTGCCACTGGATTTTTCGGCCAGCCTGGCCCAGATTTCGGCCATCACCCGAACGATTGTTTGAAAGCCGGAGCGATACTCGTTCTGACCATGATGCGCCACCGAAGGAACATCGCTGTCCGATGTGCTGTAGCCTTCGTTCGCCTCCACGCCAGCATCTGTTGCATCCGCCAATGCCCCGCTGAGCGCTGCGGTCAACTGCCTAAGAAGAATCTCGTCGATTTCAGGCTCTGAGTTCTTGGGCCAGGCGGCGAGAACGTCATCCGACCGCACGCCGTCGTCAAGTTCATAGTCGATCGCCATTAGATCAGAGGGACGTTCCAGCACTTCATCTTCAGCGGTCTCGCGCCATGAGAAACGTTTCCCAACCTTCAGCTTCGGGCGCAGCACGTTAGCGAGCCGCTCAATCAAAGGAGCCGAATGATCTCCACGCTTTAGCTGCGGGGCGATTTCGAACCACTCGTTGTGAGCAAAGCCAGCCTTAGCCGTGCGCATGTGACGGATAATCAGAGCCCAGCTCTTGAGTAACAGCGGCGGCAGATCAGCACTCTGAGCGTTCAAGCGAAATTCGAGAAAGTCTGCTGTCTCTCGTCCGAAAAAATGGATGTTGGCGACAACATCGCGCACTGCATCCACGTCAGCGAAATTGCGCTCGACCCATGCTAGTAACTGCCTTTCGCTTTGAATGAGTTTCATCTCCGACAGCAACGGCAGCCATGCCAGTGACGGATTGAACTCAGAAAGCGTCGCAGCGAGATCACCGCCCGAGAGAAAAAAGCGCAACTGTTCACGCTCGAATGGGGTCGCGTCGGCAGGTGTTTTTCTGTTGGGCGATCTTGGCTTCGCATTCTCGGTCATGAGCCAGCCACCGCTGTCGTTCCCAAAATGCCCTGAACGCGCGCACGCCGATATTCGACCGGTTGCCTAGCATATCGTGCCCATTCCGCGAGCGTATCGTAGATGGCATCGTAACCGGTAAACTCAATCGGCTTAATACCCTTTGCCTTCCATATTGACGCTGATTCGGTCGTACCTTTCTCAAGTGCATAAATATCATGTAGATCACGAAAGCGGTCGCGGTCAGCATCGAGCGTTTCAAGCAGCAAACGCATCGCGGCGTCTTCCGCGCCGTATCCGACTAGCACCAAGGTGCCGAGGCGCATGCGGTCCTCGATATAGCGCGATGCCCATCCGCTTCGCAGATATGCCTCGCCGAAGTCGGCGCTGGTCAGGATCAAGTCGGTCGGCTCCAAATCCAACGTATCATCCGCCATCCTTCCATGAAGATGCAGAATGCCGTGGTCGCGCTCACCACCGGCGCGTGGCATCGATACGCCCGCATAACTCGGCACGTTGAGCATCCCTGCGTCTCGCGCCGCCCGTTCGAAAAGCGTGTCAAAATTTGTGGTGAGCAAGCGCGGACGGCCATCGCCATCTCGTGAAAGCTGGAGCAGCGCGAGGTGGTCAGGAAACGCGGCGACCGGCGCAGCTAGTTCATTGGCGACGGCGTCACGGACGCGCGACGGCGTTCCTGGCCGGTGGGTGCGCTTCTCAAGCGAACGCAACGCTCGATCATATTCCTTGCTCTCGATGGCATTCCGCTCGGCAGGTTCATCGTCCGGGGCTTCGCCAAGCCGCGCATAGACGCGTTCGGTCAGCACTTTGAACGACGGCAAGTTGACGCGGAAGGAGACGCCAGCGCCACAGAGGAACGTCGCGCCTCCATCAGTGACAGCCCGGATCAACTCATCCGGAATGTCCGCCCCTTGCTCGACGAAACGCACTGACTTTTCCCTGCGTGCCTGCCCGTGCCCTGTTCGGGGACGAATTCGTGCCCAAAACGCACCGATGGCCGCCCCTGCGAACCTAGGCGATCGCCCGACATTACAACCACAGAGGAGGGGCTGAGAGAAGTTGCAAGCGACCAATGTATTGGCCCGCGTCGCAGTTTTTGCACAGCTATTAGTCGCGCAGCAGATCGAGACACAGCCCTCTACGGGAAGCGTGCCGGCCTAACGCTCATGGGATGACGCCACTCGGTCACGCGGCAAGCCGCGGCCCGTCCTGGCCGCAGGCCTTCGTGACTGGCGTCCCGATGATTCGCCGCAGCTCGGTGGCGATTCCGTCCAGGACCGCACGCTTTTCTTTCATCCGTCGGGAGTGGTTGTAGACCTTGCCCGTGACGGTCGGCACGATGGTGTCGCCCTTCTTTGTCACGGCGTGGTCAAGGCATTTGGCAATGGCAGCATCATCAAAGCCGAGATCGCCCGCCAACGTCGCCGCCGTCCGCCGCAGATCGTGCGGCGTGAACGGCTTGAGGCCGAGCAGTTCGCAAAGTCCGGCGGTCTTCGTCTTTTCCTTGTTTTTCTCGTGCTTGGTGCCGCGCAACGCGTCGGCCATCGCTTTGCGGTGGATCGGCTGGCCCTTGTACATCGGGCTTTCAAACACGAACTGCTGGTCCACGGAGCTCAGCGCTTCCCGGATGATCGCCACCGCAAGGTCCGACAGCGGCTGCTGGATCACACGGCGCTTCTTCACCCTCTTGAGAGGCACATCGAAGCGCGGGTTGTCGCCATCGAGATCGAATAGCTCATCCCGGTGCGCACCGAGTAGTTCACGGGAGCGGAGCATGGTCACGAGTTCGAACTTGAGCGCCAGCCGGGTCCGGCGGTCCCAGGGCAGGTCGTTGCGATTGAGACCGTGCCAGAAGATCCTGATCTCATCCTCCGACAGGACTCGGGTGCGCGGGTGTTCCGGATCGAGCTTCGGCAGGTTGACGCAGGGGTTGGCTGTCACATAGTCGCGGCCTGCCTCCGCCGCCCAGTTGAACAGGCCCGAGGCCGCCTTGCGCATATGACGCGCGTTACTGACTGAGGGCTTGCCGAACTTCCCCGCGACGATGTCGTTCGAGAGTGTCGCAATGTCGTGCTTGGTAACCTCCATCGCCAACTTTTTGCCGAGGCGGGGCCGGATGAAACGGTGGAGGTGGCTTGCCGTGTTCTCCCAGCTTTCCAGCCGAGGCCGCATCTCGCCGTCCGGCTTGCGGACCGGCGTCTTCATCCAGCCAATCCGCTCCTCGATGATTTGGGCGACAGTCTTGCCCCGCCTCGCTTTTGCAGCCTTCTGGTCGCGGAAGGTCTCGGCGAGAGCCTCGGTACCCAGTCCCTTGAGGCCGTAGACCCTGCTGCGGGCGTCCTCGACGGTAAAGGTCTCGGGATTATAGACGCCGAGCCAGCCAGTTCGCTGCTTGCCCGTCTGCCGGTCGGTGAACTTGTACGAGAAGGTCGCCACGCCCGCCGCGGTGATGCTGACATAGAGCCCGGGGCATTTGCGGTCGTAGAGCTTGGCTCGCTTGGCGACCCGCTTCTCGCACAGGCGGTCGGTCAGAATGACGCTGCTGTTGCGGCCGCGCTTGCCGACCGGGGAGGGGGCGATGCTACTGTTCATGTGGTTTCGGCTCCTAAGGCTTGGGACCAAAGGGCTCGGCTTTGAGGCTTTCAGTTTGTCGTGCGGACGCTGAAAGACTTAGGGCCGGGCCCTTAATTTGGTGAAGCCCGCTGAAACAGCCTGCATCAGGGTAGTCCAACGGTGCTTGTTTTAAAGTCTTTTGTTAGTTTCAGCGTGTTTCACCGAATGCCAAGATATAGACGTGTGGTCCTGGCCGTCGTTGCTACGGTCAAGCTGTCGCGGAGGTGTGTGCGAGCCCAACCGGGCAGACAGCATCATCCAATTCGCGTGGCGAGGGAGGCCAGAAGGAAAGTTCGGCTCCCGGGAGAGCACGGCATAAGCCGTCCAACCATCGCGCAGGGAAGGCCGAGTGATTGGCTACACCTGTATGCTGCTGTGCGGTTTTTCTGCGTGTGCTTTTCGCGCAGCGGACCGCGGGTGCCAGCCGGCACCCGGCCTTCCCTGCGCCCTCTTGGATAAGAGGGTGGAATGACGAAGCAAAACTCGGGCGAATTGCGCCGCGAGGACGCGAAGCTGTGTCTGCGGCTACACACTCCCTGTCATCGCCCGGCTTGACCGGGCGATCCAGTACTCCGAGACAGTTATGATTGAACCGCGAAGCCGCGGCGTACTGGATTCCCCGCTTTCGCGGGGAATGACAGTGGTGCTGGGAGGACGAAGCCGTCACCTCATACTCCGTCATTGCGAGCGCAGCGAAGCAATCCAGTCTGCCGCCGCGGAGGGATTCCGGATTGCTTCGCTGCGCTCGCAATGACGATGTAGAGAGAGTGTCCGCCAAACCCACCCTGGGGTAATGGTCCTGGCCTTCGCCAGGACGACGCTGGAGTTGGTGGCGATCAGTTCGACCCAAACCCCATCACAACCAAGTGTCTTTCGACGGTCTTTATTCGGGAATAACCATTCCCTATTATCCCGCAATGCAAAAAGCCGCCCGCAAATCCCGTTCCGTCGTCCGTCCGCCCGGCCGTCCCCGGGAGTTCGACATGGACACTGCGCTCGACAGGGCGGTCCGGGTGTTTTCCGAGCGCGGTTATCATGCCACCTCGATTGGCGATCTCACCGCGGCGATGCGGCTGGCGACCGGCAGCGTCTACAAGGCGTTTCGCGACAAGCATGCGGTGTTTCTCGCCGCCTTCGAGCGCTACGTCGCGTTGCGCCAGGAGCAGACCCGCAGCGCCGCGGCGCAAGGCGGCACTGGCCGCGAGCGGCTCCGCAACCTGCTGCTGTCGTATGTGGAGCACTCCCAGGGCAGCGAGGGGCGGCGCGGCTGCCTCGTGGTCGGCAGCGCGGTCGAATTGTCCGCGGTCGATCCGGTGGTCGCCGCCCTCGTCAGCGCGCGGCTCGAGACCAACGAAGGCTTCATCGCCGGCCTCATTCGCGAGGGGCAGGCCGACGGATCGATTCCGCGCCATGTGGCCGCCGACGACACCGCGCGGCTGATGATCTGCATCACGCAGGGTCTGCGCGTCGTCGGCAAGGCGCGTCTTTCGCTCGACGGCAAACGCCTGGTCGTCGTCGCGATGAAGCTGCTCGCCTGAATTTTTTGTCATATTAGGGAACAATCGTTTCCGATATCTGGAGACCGTGTGAATGACGATGAATGCCACGATCGAGACCGCGCCCGAGCCGGATGCGGTGTCGCAGCGACTGACCTTCGTCCTTGCCGCGGCCTGTGGCATGGTCGCAGCCAACATCTATTACGCCCAGCCGCTGATCGCCCCGATCAGCGCCGCGCTCGGCCTGTCGCATGAAGCGGCGGGGCTGATCGTCACCATGACGCAGATCGGCTACGGCGTGGGGCTTCTCTTCATCGTGCCGCTCGGCGACCTCGTCGAGAACCGTACCCTGATCTGCTCCGTCATCACGCTCGGTGCGGCAGCCCTGCTCGCTGCGGGGTTCTCGTCCCACGCGCTGCCGTTCCTGATCGCCGCGCTGTTCATCGGGCTCGGCTCGGTCGCGGTGCAGATCATCATTCCCTATGCGGCGCATCTCGCGCCGGCAGCCATTCGCGGCCGCGTCGTCGGTAACGTCTCGACCGGCCTGATGCTCGGCATCATGCTGGCGCGGCCGGTGTCGAGCTTCGTCACGGCGATGCTGTCGTGGCACGCGGTGTTCTTCTGCTCGGCCGCGCTGATGATCGTGCTCGCAGCCGTGCTCTGGATGACGCTGCCGAAGCGCAAGCCGGTCGCGCGGATGCATTACGGCGAGTTGCTGCTGTCGATGCCGCATCTGGTGCGGACCACGCCGCTGCTGCGCCGCCGCGCGCTGTACCAGGCCAGCCTGTTCGGCGCCTTCAGCCTGTTCTGGACCGTGACGCCGCTGCTGCTCGCGAGCGAATTCGGCTTCACCCAGCGCGGCATCGCGCTGTTCGCGCTTGCCGGTGTCGCCGGCGTGTTCGCGGCTCCGATCGCGGGGCGGCTTGCCGATCACGGCCATAGCCGCATGGCAACATTGGTCGCGCTGCTGCTCGCGGCCGTGGGCTTCCTGATCACGCATGTCGGCGCGGCTGGATCGGTGTTGAACCTCGCCTGCCTGGTCGTGGCCGCGATCGCGATCGACATCGGCGTGCAGGGCAACGTCGTGATCGGCTTCCGCGCGATCTTCGCGCTGGGGCATGAGCATCGCAGCCGCCTCAACGGCCTCTACATGGCGACGTTCTTCACCGCGGGCGCGGCGGGCTCGGCGGTCGGCGCCTGGGCATTTGCGCAAGGCGGCTGGACGCTCGCATCGGCCATTGGACTCGCGCTGCCCATCGCAGGCCTGATCTATGCGGCCACTGAATAGGGGCCGGGGTCTCCCAAGTCGTGCGATTCGGCCCGTTTACCAAGGCCCTCCCGCCGGCAATTTCCGCCTCGCAGTTTCCCTGCCGGTGTAGTACTTTGGTCGCAAGCGAGCCTGGTTAACGGGCGGCAGGGGGAGGCTGATGAGGCGTGCGGGGCTGGTTGGCGTAGCGCGGGTACGACCGTGGTCGTGGCAGGCGTTCCTGCTTGGATTCGTCGTTGTCGCAATGTCGGCTGCGCTCCAGGGCGTCTGTGTCTCGCTCGGCGCAAAACTCTATTTCGCGGCGTTCCTGCCCGGCCTCTTTGTGCTCGGTCTTGTCGCGGGCGCACCGGCGGCGGCGTTCGCCACGGTGCTCACCATTCCGCTGGTGTGGTGGGCGTTCATGCCGCCCTTCTTCGAGTTCAATTTGCTGACCAGCGCGCATGCCGATTCCATCAAGCTGTTCTGCCTGCTCGCCGTGCTGGTGATCGGCCTTGCCGATCTCTGCCGCGCGACGATGGCGATCATCAGCCGCGGCGGGTTGAAGCCGCGAAGCGAAAGCGCGGCAACGAATTCGCAATAGATCGGCACTGCGCGGCCGCGCGCGTTGCGCGCGGGCAACAGTCCGGAAACCATTCGCGCGCTTGCTGTGCGGCGCTAACTTTTCGAAAAAGATTTGGCCGCAATTTCTCCCCCGGGAATGACGAGGGAGTTTTCGGACATGAACGGCCAAATCACCGGCCAAGTCACCGGTCACGCCATCTTGGAGAATGTGCGCCGCTACCGCGGCATCGCATCGCTCTATCGCCAGACCGCTGCATTCCGCCCGGGCCAGAGCTGGTCGCTGCTGGAGCAGGCGAGGGATTGGGAAGCGCGGGCGCTGCTGGAGCTGGAAGCCTATTTCGCCGCGCGGATGGATTACGCCGCGACGCGTGCGGCCTGATCGTTAACCATCGGCGCGGCCTTGCGCAGGCCCGCGTCGGTCGTGGGGGCGTGCACGGAAAACACGGGGCGATTACGGAGTTATCTCGACGCCCGCTTATGCTAGCAACGTCCCGACCGAGACATCCCAATTCGGCCGGGGCAAGCGATGACCACCTTCAACCGCATCTTCACGACCGAGCGCCTGCTCCAGATCATCGTCATTCTGGCGGCCACGGTCGCGATGAAGCTGATGGGCTGAATTTCGACGGGCTATCGCGCGCCGAATTCGGGCAATTCGGGCAGATAGTTCGCCCCCTCCGAGCCGAGAAAATCGAACATCGCCTGCGCCGGCGGCAACAGCACCTTGTCGCTGCGGCGGATCACGTACCATTGCCGCACGATCGGCAGGCCCGCGACGTCGAGCACGACGAGCCGGCCCTCGGTGAGCTCGTGCGCCACGGTGTGGGCCGAGATGAAGGCGATGCCGAGCCCGGCGATCACCGCCTGCTTGATGGTCTCGTTGCTGCTCATCTCCATGCCGATGATCGGCTCGAGATCCGATCTCTGGAACATGCCTTCCATCAGTGTCCGCGTGCCTGAGCCGGGCTCGCGGGTGAGGAAGGTCTCGTGCACGAGGTCGGTCAGGTTGAGGCCGGAATCCTTCTCCAGCCAGTGCCCCTTGCGTGCGACGATGATATGCGGATTGCGCCCGAGCTGACGGACGTCGACGCTGACATCGGCCGGTGGCCGACCCATCACCGCGAAGTCCAGGTCGTAGCCGTGCATGGCCTCGCGGATCTCCTCGCGATTGCCGATGGTGAGCTTGAGCTCGATCTTCGGATACCGCTTCGAGAACGCCGCGATGGCGTGCGGCACGAAATATTTTGCGGTCGAGACCGCGCCGAGATGCACCGTGCCGCCGGTCCGCCCGGCGAGCAGGTCGAGCGCGCCCTGGCAGTCGGCGATTGCGGCTTCGACGCGCTCGGCGAGGGTAAGCACCTCCTTGCCCGCCTCCGTCAGCAGCATGCCGTCGCCGGTCCGCTGCAGCAGCGGCAGGCCGGCGAGATCCTGAAGCTGGCGCAGTTGCTGGGTCACGGCCGGCTGCGTCAGGCCGAGCTGGGTGGAGGCTGCCGTGACGCTGCCCTTGGCCGCGAGCGCCGCGAGCGAGCGAAGCTGCCGGATCGTCAGATGCCGGAGCTGTGCCGCTGAATGGGCATTATAAGATAATTCTTTGGCGCTCATTATGAATAGAAATTTTCCTTATTAAGCCGCCCCTGTCAATCTCATCTTGTTGGCACTGACCGCACCGACCTCCAGCGGGGAGGGAACTGGATGTGGCGCCAGCAAAGGGATGGACGCAGATGACCGGGCAACTCAGGCTGGACGACCACCTTCAACGGTATTCGGAGACGGCGCCGCATGCGCTGGCCGTGGCGGCCGCGGTCGACGCCATCGCGGCGGCCGCGATCGAGATCGCCGATCTCATCGCCACGGGAGACCTCGCCGACGCCTCGGGCCTGACCACCGGTCGCAATAGCGACGGTGATGTGCAGCGCGATCTCGACGTGCAGGCGGATGCGATTCTGCGCCGCTGTCTCGGCAAGCTGCCGATCGCGGCACTGGCGTCGGAGGAGATGCGCGAACCCCAAATCGGTGACCGCACGGCGAAGATCTGCGTCGCGATCGATCCGCTCGACGGCTCCTCCAACATCGACATCAACATGACCGTGGGCACGATCTTCTCGATCCTGCCTGCGCCGGATGATCTCGCGCTCGCCTTCCACCAGCGCGGCTCGGCGCAGCTCGCAGCGGGGTTCGTCACCTACGGCCCGCAGACCTCGCTGGTGCTGACGCTCGGCGACGGCGTCGACATCTTCACGCTTGACCGCAAGTCCGGCTGCTTCCGTCTCGCCCGCAGCGCCGTGCAGATCTCCGAGACCTGCGAGGAGTTCGCGATCAACGCCTCGAACCGACGGCATTGGGAACAGCCGGTCCGCGCCTTCGTCGACGAATGCCTCGCCGGTGTGGAAGGGCAGGCCAACCACAATTTCAACATGCGCTGGGTCGGCTCGCTGGTTGCCGAGGCCTATCGCATTCTCACCCGCGGTGGCGTGTTCCTCTATCCCTCCGATGCACGGCCCGGCTATGGCGACGGCCGCCTACGCCTCGTCTACGAGGCGCACCCGATGGCTTACATCGTCGAGCAGGCCGGCGGCTCTGCTTCGACCGGTCGCGAACGCATCCTCGAACTCTCGGCGCAGAGCCTGCATCAGCGCGTGCCGCTGATCATGGGTTCGAGCAACGAGGTGCAGCGCGTCGAGGAACTGCATTGCGATCCCTTGCTGGTCGCCAGCGTCTCAGCACCGCTGTTTGCGCGGCGCGGCTTCTTCCGGCTGTAAGCGAGGCATCCCATGTCCAGGAAGCATCCGATCATCTCCATCACCGGCTCCTCCGGCGCCGGCACCACGTCGGTCAAGAAGACCTTCGAGCAGATCTTCTTCCGCGAGAAGGTCAACGCCGCCTACATCGAAGGCGACGCCTTCCATCGGTACGATCGCGCCGAGATGCGCACGCAGATGGCGAAGGAGGCCGATCGCGGCAACAGGCATTTCAGCCATTTCAGCCCCGAGACCAACCTGTTCGAGGAGCTGGAGCGGGCGTTCCGCGACTATGGCGAGACCGGCACGGCGACGACGCGGCACTATGTCCACGATGCCGAGGAATCCGCGCTGCATGGCGCCGCACCCGGCACCTTCACAGAATGGAAACGGCTGCCGGAGAGCTCCGACCTGCTGTTCTACGAGGGCCTGCACGGCGCCGTCGTCACCGACAAGGTCAATGTCGCGCGCTATGCCGACCTCAAGATCGGCGTCGTGCCCGTCATCAATCTCGAATGGATCCAGAAGCTGCACCGCGACCGCAGTGCGCGAGGCTATTCGACCGAGGCCGTCACCGACACCGTTCTGCGGCGGATGCCCGACTACATCCACTACATCTGCCCGCAGTTCTCCGAGACCGACATCAACTTCCAGCGCGTGCCGACGGTGGACACCTCCAATCCGTTCATCGCGCGCTGGATCCCGACGCCGGACGAATCGATGGTCGTGATCCGCTTCAAGAACCCGCGCGGCATCGACTTCCCGTATCTGCTCTCGATGCTGCCGCAAAGCTGGATGTCGCGTGCCAATTCGATCGTGTGCCCCGGCGCCAAGCTCGATCTTGCCATGCAGCTCATCCTGACGCCGCTGATCATGCAGCTGATCGAGCGCAAGCGAAACCTGAAGTGAACGAGGGGAAAATCCGATGAACATCTCCGTCCACGCCGACGCCGACCTCACGGCGGTATCGCATAGCGATCTCGCCAATGCCGTCCGCTTCCTCGCGGTCGACGCCATCGAGACCTCGCAATCCGGCCATCCCGGCCTGCCCATGGGCATGGCCGATGTCGCGACCGTGCTGTTCTCGCGATTCCTGAAATTCGACTCGGCTCACCCCAATTGGCCAGACCGGGATCGCTTCGTGCTGTCGGCGGGCCATGGCTCGATGCTGCTCTACGCGCTGCTGCATCTGACCGGCGGCGATGTCAGCCTCGACGACATCAAGGCCTTCAGGCAATGGGGCTCGAAGACGCCGGGCCATCCGGAATATGGCCATACGCCGGGCGTCGAGACGACGACCGGTCCGCTGGGGCAGGGGATTGCGACCGCGGTGGGCATGGCACTCGCCGAGCGGATGGGCAATGCGCGGCATGGCGACGGCCTCGTCGATCACTTTACGTATGTGATCGCCGGCGACGGCTGCCTGATGGAAGGCATCAGCCAGGAAGCGATTTCGCTCGCCGGCCATCTCGGGCTCGGCCGCCTGATCGTGCTGTTCGACGACAACGGCATCTCCATTGACGGGCCGACGTCGCTTGCGACCTCCGACGACCAGCTCGCGCGCTTCGCTGCCTCCGGCTGGTCGGTGCGCCGTGTCGATGGGCACGATCCCGAAGCAGTTGCGCAGGCGATTGCCGAGGAGCGTGAGAGCGCAAGACCGTCGCTGATCGCCTGCCGCACCATCATCGGCTATGGCGCGCCGGATCGTCAGGGCACGGAGAAGGCGCATGGCGCGCCGCTCGGCATCGAGCAGACCGCGGCGGCGCGGCGAACTCTCGGCTGGGACTATCAGCCCTTCGTGGTGCCCGTCACGATCATGAAAGCGTGGCGGATGATCGGGCAGCGCGGGCAGGTCGCGCGTCTCGCCTGGCTCGATCGCTATGAATGCGCGACGCCCGAGCAGCGCGATCTGTTTGTCGAGGGCAAGGCGGTTGCCCTGCCGAACGCCTATGCCCAGGCCTCGGCGAAATTACGCGAACGCTTTGCCACCGAGCGTCCAAAGCTCGCGACGCGGCAGGCTTCGCAACAGGTGCTCGACGGCATCGCAGGAACGATTCCGGGATTTGTCGGCGGCTCGGCCGACCTGACGCATTCGAACCTGACGCATGCCAAGGCGCAGACCCCGGTCAAGCGCGACGCATTCGCCGGCGATTACATCCATTACGGGATCCGCGAGCATGGCATGGCGGCCGCGATGAACGGCCTCGCGCTGCACGGGGGCTTCATTCCTTATGGCGGCACCTTCCTCGCCTTCTCCGATTACAGCCGGCCGGCGATCCGCCTTGCGGCCTTGATGCGGATCCGCGTCATTCATGTGATGACCCATGACTCCATCGGCCTCGGTGAGGACGGCCCCACGCACCAACCCGTCGAGCATCTCGCAGCGCTCCGCGTCATTCCGAACCTGCTTGTGTTCCGGCCGGCCGATGCGGTCGAGACGCTGGAAGCATGGGACTGCGCGCTCCAAGCTGAAAATCGTCCCTCCGTGCTGTGCCTGTCGCGCCAGGCCCTGCCGACCTTCCGCAGCGATGTGCGCGGTAGAAACCGGGTCGCACGCGGCGCCTATCTGATCGTTTCGCCGGACGGCGGCCGGGACGTGACGCTCATCGCAACGGGTTCGGAAGTCTCGATTGCGCTGGAAGCGGCCCGCCTGCTCGCCACCGAGCACATCCGCGCGGCCGTGGTCTCCGCGCCCTGCTTCGCGTTGTTCGAGGAGCAGCCGGAGGATTACCGGGCTGCCGTGCTCGGCACGGTGCCACGGGTAGGCATCGAGGCGGCGGTCGCCGGCGATTGGCATCGATGGATCGGCACTGACGGCGAATTCGTCGGCATGCGCGGCTTCGGTGCTTCGGCGCCCGCGCCAGTGCTCTACCGCGAATTCGGCATCACGCCCCAAAGCGTTGCGGAAGCCGCCCGGCGGGCGATTGCCCGCACAGGCAAGCAATAAGAGGAGGATTTGTCGTGGCCCGTATCACCCTTCGTCAGCTGCTCGACCACGCCGCCAGTCACGGCTACGCGGTGCCGGCGTTCAACATCAACAACATGGAGCAGGGTATCGCGATCATGCAGGCGGCGGCCGAGGTCGATGCGCCCGTCATCATCCAGGCTTCGCGCGGCGCGCGCAGCTATGCCGGCGACCTCATGCTCTCGCACATGATCGACGCGCTGGAGCGAACCTATCCGGACATCCCGCTCTGCATGCACCAGGACCATGGCAATGACGAGGCGACCTGCGCGTCCGCGATTGCCCATGGTTTCACCTCGGTGATGATGGACGGCTCGCTCAAGGCCGACGCCAAGACGGCGGCCGATTACGACTACAACGTTGCGATCACTCGCCGCGTCGTCGATCTCGCGCATTGGGTCGGTGCCTCCGTCGAAGGCGAGCTCGGCGTGCTCGGCTCGCTCGAGCATGGCGGCGGCGAACAGGAGGATGGTCACGGCGTCGAAGGCACGGTCGGCCATGATCAGTTGCTGACGGATCCCGGCCAGGCGGTCGACTTCGTCCGCGCCACCAAGGTCGATGCGCTCGCGATCGCGATGGGCACCTCGCACGGCGCCTACAAGTTCAGCCGCAAGCCGGACGGTGACATTCTGGCGATGCGCGTGGTCGAGGAGATTCATCGCCGGCTGCCGAACACGCATCTCGTGATGCACGGCTCTTCCTCGGTGCCGCAGCGGCTCCAGGACATGTTCAACCAGTTCGGCGGCGAGATGCCGCAGACCTGGGGCGTGCCGGTCGAGGAGATCGTCCGCGGTATCAAGAGCGGCGTGCGCAAGGTCAATATCGACACCGACTGCCGGCTGGCGATGACTGCCGTGTTCCGGAAGGTCGCGGCGCAAACGCGCTCGGAGTTTGATCCGCGCAAATTCCTCAAGCCCGCGATGGATGCGATGCGCGAGCTCTGCCGCGACCGCTTCGAGCAGTTCGGCACCGCTGGCCACGCCAGCAAGATCAAGGTCATTCCCTTGAGCGAGATGGCGCGGCGCTACCGCGCCGGAGAACTCGATCCCAGCGTCGACGCCCGCGAGCCCGTCGCGGCCTAATCATTCAGAGAGAAAGAGCAGGAGAGAGCCATGAATGCACACGCAGGAACCGTCCGCGGCAAGGAAAGATATCGATCTGGCGTGATGGAATACAAGCGCATGGGCTATTGGGAGCCCGACTACGTGCCGAAGGACACCGACGTCATCGCGCTGTTCCGTGTCACGCCGCAAGAGGGCGTCGACCCGATCGAGGCGTCGGCTGCTGTCGCCGGCGAATCCTCGACCGCAACCTGGACGGTGGTGTGGACCGACCGCCTGACCGCCGCCGAGAAGTATCGTGCGAAATGCTACCGCGTCGATTCGGTGCCGGGTACGCCGGGCTCGTATTTCGCCTACATCGCCTATGACCTCGACCTGTTCGAGCCTGGTTCGATCGCCAACCTTTCGGCCTCGATCATCGGCAACGTGTTCGGCTTCAAGCCGCTGAAAGCGTTGCGGCTTGAGGATATGCGCTTCCCGGTCGCGTATGTGAAGACGTTCCAGGGACCGGCAACCGGCATCGTGGTCGAGCGCGAGCGGCTCGACAAGTTCGGCAGGCCGCTGCTCGGCGCGACCGTCAAGCCCAAGCTCGGCCTCTCTGGCCGCAATTACGGTCGCGTGGTCTACGAGGCGCTGAAGGGCGGGCTCGACTTCACCAAGGATGACGAGAACATCAACTCGCAGCCCTTCATGCACTGGCGCGACCGCTTCCTCTATTGCATGGAGGCGGTGAACCGCGCGCAGGCGGCTTCCGGTGAGGCGAAGGGCACCTACCTGAACATCACCGCGGGAACGATGGAGGACATGTACGAGCGCGCCGAGTTCGCGAAGGAGCTCGGATCATGCATCGTCATGATCGATCTCGTGATCGGCTACACCGCAATCCAGTCGATGGCGAAATGGGCGCGCCGCAACGACATGATCCTGCATCTGCATCGCGCCGGTCACTCGACCTACACGCGGCAGAAAAGCCATGGCGTGTCGTTCCGCGTCATCGCAAAGTGGATGCGGCTTGCCGGCGTCGACCACATCCACGCCGGCACGGTGGTCGGCAAGCTCGAAGGCGACCCCAACACCACGCGCGGCTATTACGATGTCTGCCGTGAGGACTTCAATCCGACCAAGCTCGAACACGGCCTGTTCTTCGACCAGTCCTGGGCGAGCCTGAACAAGATGATGCCGGTCGCTTCCGGCGGTATCCACGCCGGCCAGATGCACCAGCTGCTCGACCTGCTCGGCGAGGACGTCGTGCTCCAGTTCGGCGGCGGCACCATCGGCCATCCCATGGGCATCGCGGCCGGCGCGATCGCCAACCGCGTGGCGCTGGAAGCGATGATCCTCGCCCGCAACGAGGGCCGCGACTACGTCCATGAAGGTCCCGAAATTCTGGCCAGGGCGGCCGAGACCTGCACGCCGCTAAAGGCTGCGCTCGAGGTCTGGAAGGACGTCACCTTCAACTATGAATCCACCGACACGCCAGACTTCGTGCCGACCGCGCTCGAAACCGTTTGAGGAGATTTGTCATGAAGCTGACCCAAGGCTGCTTCTCGTTCCTGCCGGATCTGACCGACGATCAGATCACCAAGCAGGTGCAGTATTGCCTGACCAATGGCTGGGCGGTGAACATCGAGTTCACCGACGATCCGCATCCCCGCAACACTTATTGGGAGATGTGGGGCCTGCCGATGTTCGATCTCCAGGACGCCGCCGGCGTGATGATGGAGCTCGCCGAATGCCGCAGAGTGTATGGCGACCGCTACATCCGCCTCAGCGGCTTCGACTCCAGCCATGGCTGGGAATCGGTGCGGATCTCGTTCATCGTGAACCGCCCGCCGCAGGAGGCCGAGTTCGAGCTGGTGCGGCAGGAGGTGGGCGGACGCGCGATCCGCTACACCACCGTGCGCCGGCAGCCCGCGCACGCGCCAACCTAAGTCATTCTCCTCCGCGCGGAGCACTCCCTGCTCCGTTTCCTTGGCGGACCACTGCTTCGCCGCTCCCCCGCGGCGAAGCCCTTTTCTTCGAGGTGCCGATGCTGGATGTCCCCCACCCCTTGACCACTGAGCCCGGCGAGACCAGTTTCGATCTCCGCAAGGAGGCGGAAGCGGCTGGAATCACCGGCACGCTGCAGCAGCTTGAGCAGGAGCTGATCGGATTGAAGCCGGTGAAGAACCGCGTGCGCCAGATTGCGTCGCTCTTGCTGATCGAACGTATACGGCAGCGCGCGGGATTGGCTTCGTCGCCGCCGACGCTGCACATGTCGTTCACCGGAAATCCCGGCACCGGCAAGACGACCGTCGCGCTGCGAATGGCAAAGATCCTGCACGGCCTCGGCTTCGTGCGGCGCGGGCAGGTGATCTCGGTGACGCGCGACGATTTGGTCGGCCAGTATATCGGCCACACCGCGCCGAAGACCAAGGAGATCCTGAAGAAGGCCATGGGCGGCGTGCTGTTCATCGACGAGGCCTATTATCTGCACCGTCCCGACAACGAGCGCGACTACGGCCAGGAGGCGATCGAGATTCTGCTCCAGGTGATGGAAAACCAGCGCGAGGACCTCGTCGTCATCCTTGCCGGCTATGGCGAGCGGATGACGAGCTTCTTCGCCTCCAATCCCGGCTTCCGTTCGCGGATCGCCCACCACATCGACTTTCCGGACTATGCGGAAGGCGAGCTGCTCGTCATCGCCGAGCTGATGCTGAAGGAACGGGGTTATCGCCTCTCGGCGGCGGCGCGTGAGGCGTTCGAGAAATACATCGCGCTGCGCCGGACCCAGCCGTTCTTCTCCAATGCGCGCTCGATCCGCAACGCCGTTGACCGGATCCGCCTGCGGCAGGCCGATCGCCTGGTGTCCGATCTCGATCGAATGCTCGAGATCGCCGACCTCGAAACGATCGATCCCATGGACGTCCTGGCGAGCCGCGTCTTCAGCGGCGGTGCGGACGCGCAGAGGAGTGCGAAGCCATGACGAGAGAAATCCTCATCGCGCCGTCGATCCTGGCTGCGGATTTCGCGCGCCTCGGCGAGGAGATCGTAGCGATCGACACTGCGGGCGCCGACTGGATTCATTGCGACGTCATGGACGGGCATTTCGTTCCGAACATCAGTTACGGCGCGGATGTCATCAAGGCGATCCGGCCGTTGACGAAGAAGATGTTCGATGTGCATCTCATGATCGCGCCGGCCGATCCCTATCTGGAGGCGTTCGCGAAGGCCGGCGCGGATATCATCACGGTGCATGCCGAAGCCGGTCCGCACCTCGATCGCTCGCTCCAGGCCATCCGCGCGCTCGGCAAGCAAGCCGGCGTCAGCCTGTGTCCCGCTACTCCCGAAAGCGCGATCGAATATTTGCTCGATCGTCTCGACCTCGTTCTGGTGATGACGGTCAATCCGGGTTTTGGCGGCCAGTCCTTCCTCGAGTCCCAACTCGAGAAGATCGGGCGCATCCGAAGCATGATCGGCGACCGGCCGATCCGGCTCGAGGTTGACGGCGGCATCACCCGCGACAATGCCGCTGCCGTGGCCGCTGCGGGCGCCGATACGCTTGTGGCGGGGTCCGCCGTGTTTCGCGGCAGGGGCAGCGCGGACTATGCCGGCAACATCGCGGCCATCCGCGCTGCTGCGGAGGCCGGCAGGGTTCGAAACCTGCAACATAGTTCGGCGCGGACGCTCCGAGCCGGTGAGCCCGCGCTCATCCGATGACCCACAACGCCTGGCCATTGGTCCGCGGTAAGGTTCCCAAGCGTTGAGTCCGCGCTGATTGGAACTTTCCCCTGAATGCGCGTTTGCCTAAAAACAGGCGAGTCGAGGCGCGTGGCGGGCGCAGCAAATCTTTTGCATAGCCGCCATCGCCCTGACGCAAATAAGGGCAATAAGCTCTCTGTGAATGCGAGGGAGGGTCTCATGGATAACGTACGTCGCTACCGTGCGCTGGCGTCCCTCTGTCGTCAGCAGGCCGCCTATCGGCCGCTCCAGAGCTGGGAACTGCTCGGCCAGGCCGAACATTTCGAATATCTCGCCGAAGTAGAACTCAAGGCGCATTTCGACGCGTGCAATGCGCCACACGACAACGACGGCGTCGAGGCCACGGCGTGGGAGAGGCCCGCCGCGGCGTGACGGTGCAAATTGTTCGAATATGACCTGAACTTGCCGATCCGGCACCGCTCAAGGACGGGGTTGTCAGCCCGAACGACAGGGCTTGTGGCCGGCCCGACCTGGGTCAGCCCTCGATTAATGCGACATCAGCGTCGGGACGGTCATGGCTTCCAGCATGGCGCGGGTGACGCCGCCGAGGAACCGCTCCTGCAATCGCGAATGGCCGTAACCGCCCATGACCAGAAGATCGAGGCTCTCATCGGCTGCCAGCGACAGCATGGTCGGCTGAATGTGAGAGCGCGCGGCCCACAGGTTGACCGTGCGGGTCGATAGTCCACGCCGACCGAGATGCCTTGCCAGATTGCGCGTCGAGACCTCGTCGGGAATCGTGTCTGTTTCGTTGATCGCAATGATCACGATCTCCTCGGCGCGAGCCAGGAATGGTGCGGCGTCGCGCATGGCGCGCGCGGCGAGGCGGCTGCCATCCCAGCAGATGCCGATCCGTTTCGCCTTGAACGCTCCATGGAAAGTGTAGGGCAGGAAAAGCACCGGCCCGCCCGCCTGAAACAGGATCTCGCGAGGCACATCGTTGTCGAGTGAGCCTTGCGCCGGGTCCGGCTGGAGCACGATGCTGAGATCGTGCAGCCGCGCCATCTCGCCGAGCAGCCCGACCGCATTCCCCGGCATCGCCCCGAGTGGGTGGCATGTGTAGGAAATGCCGGCGTTCATCGCTTCGATCTTGAACACCGCGAGCGCCGCCTCGGCCCGCTCCACTGCGCTTTCGCGCTCCATCTCGAACACCGCGGCCACGGCGGCGCCGCCCTCCATGATATAGGCCGCGCTGGTTGCCACATAACCAACCGCGACTGCATCCAGATGGGCGTTGAGGCCCGCTGCGAGCGAGATCGAGCCATCGATCACCGGGCGCATCGGGCGCTCGGTGGGGATGTGGACGAGAATGTCTTTGTACATGACGCGCCTCCGATGGACATCATCCGGTGGCGCAGTCTTTCACGCTGCACCGGGCCCGGGTTGAGCTGCATCAAATGTGCAGCCTCGATTTTTGTCGCCGGCCCCGGCCACTTTGCCAAGATTTACAAGATTTAATCGCGTGGACGGGACGCTGTAAGGTGGCGACCACCATGTTGGGTGCAAGGCGACTTACCCAACATGGACATATCGACATGAACGATCACGTCAATTCCGACACCACCGCGTCCCGCAAGATCCTGAGACCGCGCCGGCTCGCGCTGCTCGGCACCGTGGCCGCTCTTGGCCTGGCCGTGCTGGCGACTGCTCCCGGCTCTTCGCCGTTCAGCGCGACCTCGTTCATCGCGCCCGCCCAAGCCGCAGAGAGCGCCGCAACACCGCCGGGCTTCGGCGACCTCGTCAGCAAGGTCAAACCCGCCGTCATCTCGGTGCGGGTCAGGATCGACCAGGACAACGACAAGAGCGCGATGCTGCAACAGAACCGGATGGATTCCGACGAAGCATCGCCGTTCGACCAGTTCTCGCGGCAATTCGGCTTCCGTGGCCCGGGCGGCATGGACGGCATGCCGCGCCAGCGCCGCCAGATGATCACGGGTGAGGGCTCCGGCTTCTTCATCTCCGCCGACGGCTATGCCGTGACCAACAACCACGTCGTCGATCACGCCGAGTCGGTGCAAGTGACGATGGACGACGGCACGATCTACAGCGCGAAAGTGGTCGGTACCGATCCGAAAACGGATCTCGCGCTGATCAAGGTCGAGGGCAAGAAGGATTTTCCGTTCGTCAAATTCTCCGACCAGAAGCCGCGTATCGGCGACTGGGTGGTCGCGGTTGGCAATCCCTTCGGCCTCGGCGGCACCGTGACCGCCGGCATCGTCTCGGCCAGCGGCCGCGACATCGGCAACGGTCCTTATGATGACTTCATCCAGATCGACGCGCCGATCAACAAGGGTAACTCCGGCGGCCCGGCCTTCGACATGAATGGCAACGTGATCGGCGTGAACACTGCGATCTTCTCGCCCTCCGGCGGCTCGGTCGGCATCGGCTTCGACATTCCGGCCTCGACCGCAAAGCTCGTCGTCGCACAGTTGAAGGACAAGGGCGCGGTCACACGCGGCTGGCTCGGCGTGCAGGTGCAGCCGGTCACGTCGGACATCGCCGACAGCCTCGGCCTCAAGGAGGCGCGCGGCGCGATCGTCGACAATCCGCAGGACGGCAGTCCGGCGGCGAAAGCGGGCATCGAGGCGGGCGACGTCATCACCGCCGTCAACGGCACCGCGATCAAGGATTCCCGCGATCTCGCCCGCACCATCGCCACCCTGGCGCCGGGCACGTCCGTGAAGCTCGATGTCGTCCACAAGGGCGACAGCAAGACGGTGACGCTGGCGCTCGGCGAGTTGCCGAACGAGCGGCAAGCTAGAGCCGACGAGGGCAAGTCGCAGCCAGATGCCGGCACGCCGCCGCGTCTCGGGCTCAGCCTGGCTCCGGCCGGCGACGTGCAGGGCGCCGGCCAGAAGGGCGTCGTCGTCACTGAAGTCGATCCGCAAGGGCCGGCCGCGCAACGCGGCATCCAGACCGGCGACGTCATCCTCAACGTGGGCGGCAAGGCCGTCGCCAATATCGGCGATGTCCGTTCGGAGCTGGCGCACGCGAAATCGTCCGGCAAGCGCAGCGTGCTGCTGCAGGTCAGAAGCGCACAGGCGACCCGGTTCGTGGCGGTGCCGCTCGCATAGGGCGAACGTCGATCGGCGCAGATCCAAAAAGGCGGCCCACGGGCCGCCTTTCCTGTTCGCCTTCAGGATTCCGGATGCCCGCCGATAACATTCTCGTTAACGGCAGGGAGGATGACCCGGTTCGTCCGAAAAAGCCGTGTTCGCCCGTCACAGTTGCGGATGTTGTGGACTCGACGGCAATGAAGCCGCCGGGACGATTGCAGGCGTGGAACTTCGAACTTGCCGCCGCTGAGCCGGCCGGCAATTCGTATTTGATCGGTGCCGACATGGATCGATTGAAGCTCTCGCTGAGGACTGCGCTGCTCGTGGCGCCCCTCGTGCTATGGGGTGGAAACGCTCTCGGGCGCGACGACGGCCGCTACGCGGACTCACCTCTCAAGCCGTGGTTCGACGGCCTGCGCAGCCATCTCGGTCCGTGCTGCTCGGATGCGGATGGGTTTGCCGTCGCCGATCCCGACTGGGACTCGCACAATGGACATTATCGCGTACGGCTCGACGGCGAATGGGTCGAGGTGCCGGACGAAGCCGTGATCACTGAGCCGAACCGAGCCGGCCGCACCATGGTGTGGCCGGTGAAGACCGCGTTCGGCGTTTCGATCCGCTGCTTCATGCCGGGCAGCATGATCTGACGGAGGTCAGCGCGACCGTTTGGAGGATCTGCGCTTCGACGTTTTCTTCGAACTCTTCTTTGAAGTCTTCTTGGATGTTTTCCGAGCTGTCTTCTTTGACGTCTTCTTGGACGTCTTCCGCTTTGCGGCTTTCTTCGGGACCTTCTTGCCCTTCTTGCGCGCTTTCGACAGGCCGATCGCGATTGCCTGCTTGCGGCTCTTCACGCGTCCGCCTCGACCGCCCGGTCCGCTTTTCGCGGTACCTTTCTTGTAGCGCTTCATCTCGCTTTCGACATCGCTGCCGGAACTGCGCGAGTAGCGGCGTTTCTTTGCCTTGCGTGCCATGCATGTTCTCCCTTGGCCGGGGAAAACCATCCGAGACAGGCATAGTTCCGAAAGCGCGCATGCACGTCCCGGATGCGCGACTTGGCTAGAACGAATCCGCCAGTTCGATCTCCGCTTCCAGCACCTGAATGCGCCGTGCTGCCTCGCCGGAGGACAGATCTCGTGCATATAGGGCGGGTTGATACGCTTCTTCGCTCAGCCGTTTCAGCCGGAGGCCCTGCGCTCGCGTCATCTGTTCGGTGAGGAACGTCTTGGCGTCGTATTTTCCTTGAACCTGCATGTCGCTTCTCCCTTCTGAAATCGTGACTTGACTATATGTTCTTATTTTGTTCTAACAAGTCATGGACAACAGAATTAATGAAATTCGACGTAAAATCAGCGCCTTGAGGCTGGAAATGGCCGATATCGAGGTGTCCGTCCGCGAACTCGTCGACCGCGAGCACGATTGCACAGAGAAGGCCCTGGCGCAGATGGATCTGCGTCGGAAAATCAATCTGCTGATTGGCGAATGGAAGGCCGCGGGTGGCGGCGATGTCCTGCCGAATGTCCGCGATAGGATGCGCCTTCGTTCCGCGAAGACATCGGGTAGTCCTCTGCGCATGATCGCGCGCCGCTGAGAGCTTTGGGAGCGCACGGTGGAGGAAGACCCGGATGCGTACCGGATTCTCAAGCTGCGCGCCGAGATTCTCGAACTGGGCTCTGCGATCCGGCAGCTGCAACGCGAGGGACTCGACGACGCCGCGGCCCAGCTCTTGATCGCGCGCAAGCGTGCAAGACTCGATCATCTGGTGAAGTCAGATCCTACGGGCGTCCGTCCTGACATCCTGGGCAGCCATCGTAGCTGAAGCCTGCGCGCAACGCGCGGTTCGGGGCTCGTCGATACCGCATGTTGATGAAGCGGCCCGAGAGAAATATGTTTCGAACACCAAAGCAAAAGGCCCCGCGATCGCGGGGCCTCCGTGGTTTTCGACGAACACCTACTTGGTGTTGCTCATGCCGCTCTTGTTGTTCGTCATGGTGCCGCCCTGGTCGGAGCCGGGGCCGGAGCCGCCCTGACCGGAGGGATCAGCCCCCTTGGAGGACTTGGTGTTGGCGCCCGTGGTGGTCTGCGACGACGACATCGAGGATCCGTGTTTTGCCTTGTGCGACTTGGCCTGCACGGCGAACGGTGCGGCGGCGAGGCCGGTGGCCAACATCACGGCAAGAGCGAGCTTGGTGGTCTTCATGTGCGGGAACTCCCTGAGTTGAATTGACGCAGGCAGCCAACCGCTATTCGTCGCAGGAGTTCCGAACAAAGGAGTTCCGGCAAATCACCAAGACTTCAAGATTGCTTGTCTTCTGTGAGGGTGAATACGAGGCCGGTGAGTGTCGCGCCGATCGCGAACGTCGTCACCAATGTGAGGGCGAAAACGGCAACGGCCTGTCTTCCGCCGTGGCTCAGCAAATTGGCGACGTCTGGATTGGACAGCACGAGCAGGAGACTGAAAGCCAGTCCTAAGGCTGCGCCCATCATCGCGTGCGTCATCAGCTTGACGAGCCCGCTGGGAGAGATCAGGTCCGACGACTTTTTCGTGCGCATGGAACTCTATCCCGATCTCGCATGCAACGCATGCGACACGCGCCGGTTCCACCCGCATGAAGGAATTGTCATCGCCCGCTTCATCCGACGTTCATGCCGGGTGGGCGAGAATGACCGCGCAAACACGGGAACATTCGATATGGGTAAGGTGGTCTTTCTCTATCGCTCTCTAGCTTATCGTAACGCCGCCGCGGACATCCTCCGCAAAGCGCGCAAGCTGCCCCGCGGCGCGGAGCGAAGCGCGGCGTGCCGCTATGCCAAGGCTCTGCGCGATCTCGCCCAAACGGAAGCCTGGCTTGAAGGACGCGTCGCGCGCGAAGCGCGAACGACGCAACTCAGGAAGAGTGCGGCGTCCGCTTAACCGGATGCGCGCTGCAATTCGGCGGAGCTGGCAGCTTCAAAGTTGCCGGGCCCGGTTGTCGCAGCAGTTTTGCGGACCAACGGCACCTCGAGCCGGCACAACAGACCCTCGGCGCGCCAATCGAATCGCGCCTGTCCGCCGAGCTGGGACTCGACGCTCGCAAGCAGGCTCCGCGTACCAAAGCCGCGGGATTTCGGCGTCATGACAAGCGGGCCGCCGGATTCCTCCCAGGTCAGCGTGAGCAGCTCCTCCTCGACCTGCCAGCCGATCGCGAGCCGTCCCGTCCGCGTCGAGAGCGCGCCATACTTCGCCGAGTTGGTGAAAAGCTCATGCAGCGCCAGCGCGAGCGTCTGGGCCGTTGCCGGCAGCAACTGAACTTCGGACCCCGCCAATTTGATCTGGCCGCCGAGGGAATAGGGCGCTAGCTCCTCGTCGATCAGCTTTGAGAGTTCGGCACCCTGCCAGCTCGACAGCGACAGGATCGTATGCACGCGCGCCAGTGCATTGATGCGTCCCTCGACGGCGCTGACATAGGCTTTGACCTCGTCGGCGCGGGTGAGGCGCACGATCGATTGCGCCAGCGCCAGCGCATTCTTGGCGCGATGATCGACTTCCCGCGCCAGGAGAGTCTGCCGTTCCTCGGCGCGCTTGCGTTCGGTGATGTCCACCGTCACGCCGCTGACGCGCATGACCCGACCGCTATCGTCAACCGTGGCGGCGGCCGTGCCGACACACCAGCGCACGTCGCCGTCGGGCCGCACGATCCGGAACTCCGTTTCATAGGAGCGTGTGCCCTTGTTGAATTCGGCGATCGCCTTGCGCAACTGATCGACGTCATCCGGATGCAACAGCGCCTGAACGTTGGGCGGATTCACCTCGAAGCTCTCCGGGCCAACACCAAAGATGCGGTATTGTCCCTCGTCCCACATCCAGTCGCCGGTGATCCAGTCCCAGTCCCAGGAGCCCATCTTGCCGGCGGCGATCGCCATGCTGCGCCGCTCTTCGCTCTCGCGCAGCTTTGCGGTGGAATTCTCCAGCTCGGCGGTGCGTGCACGCACGCGGTCCTCGAGATCCTGGTTCAGCCGTTCGAGTTCGCGCGTCTTGCGATAGAGCTCTGCGAACACCTTGACCTTGGCGCGCAGCACCTCCGGCACGACCGGGACCGGGACGTAGTCGACCGCGCCCATCTCGTAGCCGCGCAGACGGTCGATGTCGCTGACTTGAATGGCCGAGATGAAGATCATCGCGGTCTTCTGGAAGCGCGGGTGCTCGCGGATCATCGCGGCGAGCTCGAAGCCGTCGAGCTCGGGCATGCAGACGTCGACCAGGATCACCGCGATCTCGGTCTTGAGCAGCACCTCCAGAGCCTCGCGACCCGACGAGGCGATCACGAGGTTCTGGCCGAGATCCTTCAGGATCACCTCATAGGCGAGCAGCTTGGCCGGCTGGTCGTCGACGAGGAGGATGTTGACCTTTTCGTGGTCCATACGGGCATCCAACTCAGCGGTGCAGCCACATGCGGATTGCAAGCAGCAGTTGATCGGTGTTGACGGGTTTGGCGAGGTAGTCGGACGCGCCGGCCTCGAGGCATTTCTCGCGGTCGCCCTTCATGGCCTTGGCCGTCAACGCGATGATCGGAAGACGGGCGAAGGTCGGATTTTCACGAATGACGCCGATGGTCTGATAGCCATCCATCTGCGGCATCATAATGTCCATCAGCACGATGGCGATCTCCGGGTTGGATTCGACCAAGGTCACCGCCTCGTTGCCGGTCGTGGCCGTCAGCACCTTCATGCCGCGCCGCTCCAGCACGCTCGACAGCGCGAAGATGTTGCGGGCGTCGTCGTCGACGAGCAGGGCGGTCTTGCCGATCAGGTCCTCGTCGGAACTGTTCAGCTTCTCGAGCATGCGCTGCTTCTCCACCGGCAATTCCGTGATCACGCGATGCAGGAACAGCGCGGTCTCGTCAAGCAGGCGCTCCGGCGATTCCACGCCCTTGACGACAATGCTCCGCGCCATGGTGTGGAGTTCCGCATCTTCCTCGGCCGACAGCTCGCGGCCGGTGAAGACGACGACCGGGACATTCGACAGCGCGTCGTCGTTGCGGATCTGGTCCAGCACCTCGAAGCCGGTCATGTCGGGCAGCCGCAGGTCGAGCACAACGCAATCACAGGGGTTCTCACGCAGCATCGAGAGTGCGTCGGCACCGGTGCCGGTCGTCACGATCTCGATGTCGTCGTGATGCAGGAGCTCACGGATCGAGAGTTGCTCGGCCTCGTTGTCCTCGACGATCAGCAGCCGCTTGCGCCGCGGCCGCGCATATTCCTTGATCTGCGTCAGCGCGGCCGAGACGCCCTCGGTCGTCGTCGGCTTGTTGACGAAGGAGAAGGCGCCGCGCGCCAGCGCATGCTGCCGGTCCTCGTCGAGCGTGATGATCTGCACGGGGATGTGGCGGGTCAGTGGATTGTGCTTGAGCTGGCTCAGCACGGTCCAGCCGAGCATATCGGGCAGGAATACGTCGAGCGAGACGGCCCTCGGCTGGTACTGCTTTGCAAGCTCCAGCGCCTCCGCGCCGCGGGCGGCGACCAGCACCTTGAATCCCTTGTCGCGCGCGAGGTCGACCAGCACGCGCGCGTAGTGCGGGTCGTCCTCGACGATCAGGAGGATGCTGTCGCCGGGTTCGAGGCTGAGCCGGTCGTCGGGAAGCTGCTCGATGACGCGCTGCGGTTCGGCTGTTGCGGGCTGCAGCGCCGGCGGCTGGCTCTGTTGGGGCGCCGCGCGAGGCGCGAGCGTCGGGCCGGAATATTTCAGCGGCAGGTAAAGCGTGAAGCACGACCCCTTGCCCGGCAAGCTGCGCAGATGGATCTCGCCGCCGAGCAGACTTGCGAGCTCGCGGCTGATCGCAAGGCCGAGGCCGGTGCCGCCATATTTGCGGCTGGTGCCGGCATCGGCTTGCTGGAACGCCTCGAAGATCAGCTTCTGCTTCTCCAAGGGAATGCCGATGCCGGTATCGGACACTTCGAATGCGATCACCGCCGGCGCCGAGTTCAGCACGGGATGATCCGTGCCCCAGCCGCCGACCGCGGCGGCGACCTTCAGGCGCACCTCGCCTTCGGCGGTGAACTTGAAGGCGTTGGAGAGCAGGTTCTTCAAAACCTGCTGCAGTCGCTTGGAGTCGGTGACGAGGCTGCGTGCGAGATTCGGATCGACGTCGATCTTGAACGAAAGGTTGCGGTTCTCCGCCTCGTGACGGAACGGTCGCCCGACCGTATCGAGCAGGTTCGCGGTCAGGATTTCCTCGGCGTCGACCGTCACCGTACCGGACTCGATTTTGGAGAGATCGAGAATGTCGCTGATGAGATTGAGCAGGTCGGTGCCGGCGCCATGGATGGTGCGGGCGAATTCGACCTGCTTGCCGGTAAGATTGCCGTCCGGGTTGTCGGTGAGCTGCTGGCCGAGGATCAGGATCGAGTTCAGCGGCGTGCGCAGCTCGTGGCTCATATTGGCCAGGAATTCGGACTTGTACTTCGAGGTCAGCGCGAGCTCGGTCGCCTTTTCCTCCAGTGCGCGGCGGGCCTGCTCGATCTCCTGGTTCTTGCGCTCGACTTCGACGTTGCGCTCGGCGAGCTGCTGGGCCTTCTGCTCGAGCTGGTCATTGGTCTGCTGCAATTCGCGCTGCTGGGTCTGGAGTTCGCCGGCGAGCTGCTGCGACTGCTTGAGCAGGCCCTCGGTCTGCATCGTCGCCTCGATCGAGTTG
This sequence comes from Bradyrhizobium sp. WSM4874, assembly GCF_055811835.1. Taxonomy (NCBI): domain Bacteria; kingdom Pseudomonadati; phylum Pseudomonadota; class Alphaproteobacteria; order Hyphomicrobiales; family Nitrobacteraceae; genus Bradyrhizobium; species Bradyrhizobium sp. WSM4874. The sequence goes on along the minus strand of NZ_JBVVPR010000014.1, from coordinate 95,671 downwards.
AGCACGATGCCGATCGAGTCCGTAAGCTGCTCCAGGAAGGTCATCTGCGAGGTCGTGAAGGAGGTGAGCGAGGCGAGCTCGATGACCGCCTTGACCTGGCCTTCGAACAGCACCGGCAGCACCACGAGGTTCTTCGGCGCGACGCGAAGCAACGCCGAATTGATCGGCACCACGTCGGGCGGAATGTCCGCAATCACGCGCGGGCGCCGGTCGAGCGCGCATTGGCCGATCAGGCCATCGCCGAATGGCAGCACCCGCGGGTACGGATAGACGCCGTCGCCGGCATAGGAGGCAAGCAGCAGGAGCCGCGGACTGTCTTCGTTCTCGACCTGATAGATCACGCCGGTATGCGCGTTCACCAGCGGCGACAATTCGGTCAGCAGCAGGCGACCGACGGTGGTGAGGTCGCGCTGGCCCTGAAGCATGTTGGTGAATTTCGCCAGATTGGTCTTCAGCCAGTCCTGCTCGGTGTTCACGTCCGTCGTGAGGCGGAGGTTCGTGATCATCGTGTTGATGTTGTCTTTCAGCTCGGCGACCTCGCCGCGGGCGTCGACCTGGATCGACCGCGTCAGGTCGCCCTTGGTCACGGCGGTCGCCACTTCCGCGATCGCGCGCACCTGCGAGGTGAGGTTGGCTGCCAGCAAATTGACGTTGCCGGTGAGATCCTTCCAGGTGCCCGCGGCGCCGGGCACGTCGGCCTGACCGCCGAGCCGGCCCTCGACGCCGACCTCGCGCGCCACCGACGTCACCTGGTCGGCGAAGGTCGCGAGCGTCTCGGTCATGTTGTTGATGGTGTCGGCGAGCGCCGCGACCTCGCCTTTCGATTTCACGGTGAGGTTCTGCTTGAGGTCGCCGTTGGCGACCGCGGTCACCACCTTGACGATGCCCCGGACCTGCTCGGTCAGGTTCGCCGCCATGAAGTTGACGGTGTCGGTGAGATCCTTCCAGGTGCCGGCGACGCCGGGCACCTGGGCCTGGCCGCCGAGTTCGCCTTCGGTGCCGACCTCGCGGGCAACGCGCGTGACTTCGCCGGCGAACGCATTGAGCTGGTCCACCATGGTGTTGATGGTATTCTTGAGCTCGAGGATTTCGCCCTTCACGTCGACGGTGATCTTGCGCGACAGGTCGCCGCGCGCGACGGCGGTGGTGACTTCGGCGATGTTGCGGACCTGGGTGGTGAGGTTGGCGGCCAGCAGGTTGACGTTGTCGGTGAGGTCCTTCCAGGTGCCGCCGACGCCGGGCACGACGGCCTGGCCGCCGAGCCGCCCCTCGGTGCCGACCTCGCGTGCGACGCGCGTCACTTCCGCGGCGAAGGAGCGGAGCTGCTCGACCATGGTGTTCAAGGTATCCTTGAGCAGCAGAATCTCGCCGCGCACGTCCACCGTGATCTTCTTCGACAGGTCGCCGCCGGCGATCGCGGTCGCGACCTCGGCGATGTTGCGGACCTGCGCGGTGAGGTTCGAGGCCATGAAATTGACGTTGTCGGTGAGGTCCTTCCAGGTGCCGGCAACGCCGGGCACCTCGGCCTGGCCGCCGAGCTTGCCTTCGGTGCCGACCTCGCGCGCGACGCGGGTGACTTCACCGGCAAAGCCGTTGAGCTGGTCCACCATGGTGTTGATGGTGTTCTTCAGCTCCAAAATCTCACCACGGACGTCGACGGTAATCTTGCGCGAGAGGTCGCCGCGCGCCACGGCGGTGGTGACTTCGGCGATGTTGCGGACCTGGGCGGTGAGGTTGCCCGCCATCGAATTGACGCTGTCGGTGAGATCCTTCCAGGTGCCGGCGACGCCGGGCACGTTCGCCTGGCCGCCGAGCCGGCCTTCGGTGCCGACCTCGCGCGCGACGCGCGTCACCTCGCCCGCGAAGCGGTTGAGCTGGTCGACCATCGTGTTCAGCGTGTCCTTGAGCTGAAGGATCTCGCCGCGCACGTCCACGGTGATCTTGCGCGACAAGTCGCCACCGGCGATTGCGGTCGCGACTTCGGCGATGTTGCGGACCTGGGCGGTGAGGTTGCCCGCCATCGAGTTGACGCTGTCGGTGAGGTCCTTCCAGGTGCCGGCGACGCCGGGGACTTCGGCCTGGCCGCCGAGCTTGCCTTCGGTGCCGACTTCGCGCGCGACGCGCGTGACTTCGCCGGCGAAGGCGTTGAGCTGGTCCACCATGGTGTTGAGCGTTTCCTTCAGCTGAAGGATTTCGCCTGATACGTTGACGGTGATCTTCTTCGACAAATCGCCCTTGGCCACCGCGGTGGCGACTTCGGCGATGTTGCGGACCTGGCCGGTCAGGTTCGAGGCCATCGAGTTGACGCTGTCGGTGAGATCCTTCCAGGTGCCGGCGACGCCGCGCACCTGGGCCTGGCCGCCGAGCTTGCCTTCGGTGCCGACCTCGCGTGCGACGCGCGTGACTTCGCCGGCAAAGGCGTTGAGCTGGTCCACCATGGTGTTGATGGTGTCTTTCAGCTCCAGGATTTCGCCGCGAACGTCGACCGTGATCTTCTTCGACAAATCGCCGCCGGCGACCGCGGTCGTCACCTCGGCGATGTTGCGGACCTGCGCGGTGAGGTTCGAGGCCATCGAGTTGACGCTCTCGGTCAGGTCCTTCCAGGTGCCGGCGACGCCGAGCACGTTGGCCTGGCCGCCGAGCCGGCCCTCGGTCCCGACCTCGCGAGCGACGCGCGTGACTTCGCCGGCGAAGGCGTTGAGCTGGTCGACCATGGTGTTGAGCGTTTCCTTCAACTGAAGGATTTCGCCCGAGACGTTCACCGTGATCTTCTTCGAGAGGTCGCCGCTCGCGATGGCGGTGGCGACATCGGCGATGTTGCGGACCTGCGCGGTGAGGTTCGAGGCCATGAAGTTGACGTTGTCGGTGAGGTCCTTCCAGGTACCGGCGACGCCCGGCACCTGGGCCTGGCCGCCGAGCTTGCCTTCGGTGCCGACCTCGCGCGCGACGCGCGTCACTTCCGAGGCGAACGAGTTGAGCTGGTCCACCATGGTGTTGATGGTGTCCTTCAGCTCCAGGATTTCGCCGCGCACGTCCACCGTGATCTTGCGCGAAAGGTCGCCGCGCGCCACGGCGGTGGTGACGTTGGCGATGTTGCGCACCTGTGCGGTGAGGTTGCCGCACATCGCGTTGACGCTGTCGGTGAGATCTTTCCAGGTGCCGGCGACTCCGGGCACGATGGCCTGGCCGCCAAGCTTGCCGTCGGTGCCGACCTCGCGCGCGACGCGCGTGACTTCCGAGGCAAAGGAGCGGAGCTGGTCCACCATCGTGTTGATGGCTTCCTTGAGCTGAAGGATCTCGCCGCGGACGTCGACCGTGATCTTCTTCGAGAGGTCGCCGTTCGCGACCGCGATCGTCACCTCGGCGATGTTGCGAACCTGGTTGGTCAGGTTGTTCGCCATCGAGTTGACGCTCTCGGTCAGATCCTTCCAGACGCCGGTCACTTCCGGCACCTGGGCCTGGCCGCCGAGCTTGCCTTCGGTACCGACCTCGCGCGCCACGCGCGTCACCTCGGAGGTGAACACGCCGAGCTGCTTGATCATGGTGTTGACGATGGTCGCCGACTGCAGGAATTCGCCGCGCAGGGGGCGGCCATCGACGTCGAGCTTGACGGTCTGGAGCAGGTCGCCCTGCGCCACGGCTGCGACCGCGCGCGTCACCTCGCGCGTCGGCCACAGCAGATCGTCGATCAGCGTGTTGACCGAGCCTTCCATGTCGGCCCAGGAGCCGGAGGCCAGCCCGAACTTCACGCGCTGGCGCGTCTTGCCCTCGCGGCCCACGACCTGGCCGACCAGCTCGAGCTGCTGCGCCATGCGCTGATTGGCGGCGATGATGTCGTTGAAAGTGTCGGCGAGCTTGCCGTCGATGCCGAGATAGTCGCCGCTCATGCGCACGGAGAAATCGCCGTTTCGCATGGCCTGCAGGGCGAGCAGCAATTCTGCCCGGGAATCCGGCTCCGACATGCCGTTGGTCTTTGGCTTTGGAACGCGACGACCGGAGCGTGATGCAGATCCGGGATCGAGGTCGCTCATACTGATTCCCCCGCAGGCGTCGGCCGAATCCCAGGCAAGACGCGATTTATCAAAATAGAGCGTCAGCCAAATTCGAAATCAAGCGCCAACGTCAAGGCGCCCGGAAGTGGAACCTGCTTTGCTCAGCCCGATTAACATAAGTGCCATCCCCCGGAATGGTTCCATCCGGTTCCAGTCTTTCCGGGCCAGCAGACCGGTTTGTTTTCAGCGACTTGGTCATCTGCCTTCCGGAACGGAGCGCCGGGCGTGCCGTTAGCCCGCAGATACAGGGAGAGCGCATATGAAAGCAGGATTTGCCGTCATCGGGACCGTGATGTTGTTGGCCGGATCGGCGTTCGCGCAGGGCGGGGCCCCCAGCGGCCGCGGGGCCGTCACCGGCGATCCCGCCGCAAGCTCCGCGACCCCACGCGCGGACACACCAACCACGGGTACGTCAACCCGGTCTAATCCCAGTGGTAGCGGCACGTCGAGTTCGGGCGGCAAGGATGACAATGGGGATGCCGGCCGCGACAAGATGCTGGAGGGCAGCCGCAGCGCGCAGCCGGAGAGCCGACAAAAGTAAGGGGTTGCTTGGCAGCCCTACTTGTCCGCCATGGTGCGCTCGGCGTCCTTAACCTGCGAGCGCAACATCGGGAGCTGCTCGCGCGCGAACGCTGCAAGCGCGGCGTTGTCGGGTGCCTTGAGATAGCGTTCGAGCAGGTCGATCACCGCTTCATACTCGGGGATCTGCGCGGCATAGAAGCTTCTGACGAAAGTGGGTCCGTCCGAGGTTTCGGGCTCGACCAAGCTCGCGCTCGCCGGGGTCGTCTTGGTGACGCGCGGTTCGGTACCGATCGCCTCCTGAATCTCCTTCAAGGCCTTGTCGCGTCGGGCCGCTTCTTCGGCACGCAGGGCGGCGAGATTCTTGACCTCGGCATTGCCCTTCAGGTCCGTACTCTCCAGCAAGCCTTGCTGGAAGCGGCTGAAGGTGTAGAGTTCGCTGATGGTCTCGGTTGCGGTCGGCGTGCGGCCGGCCGGCCTTCGCTCCCCGGTGCTGTCGGCAAGCGCTGCCGTGCTGATGAACGCCAAAACGATCGCGAGATGAATCCGCATGGATATCCAATGGCGGACGGAGGTGGAAAGTTCCGCAGATGTTACGATCCGGTAAGGGCGGTTGCGACGTGACGGTTCCGTCCCCAATTCATCTTCATGAAACAGTCTGAGATCTTCAGGGACAACGCCGACAACTGCCTCCAGCTCGCCGAGCGGTCCGAAGGACAGCCGGCGCACAATCGTTTTCTGCGCATGGCAAACGCGTGGACGGCACTCGCCAACGAGCAGGATTGGCTCGACGGCGAGGTCCCGCCCGTTCCAGCCCGCGTCCTTCAAAAGCAGGATGCGTAACGCTCTCGTTTCGTGGATCTGCGTGTGAGACTGCTCACGGACGGCAAGCAGGATCATTCGTAACAGTCGATCGCGTTGATTTCCTATCCAGGAGGTTTTTGCAATGGCTCCACGTCTGGCTCTTCTTTCGCTCATTCTTGCCTTTGGCGTGTCGGTCGCGTTCGCCACGGTGACGACGGTGCGGCAGGTGCATCATGAGAACGCATCGGCCCCGGTGCACTCGGCGCACAGTTAGCCGCAGTCTCGTCTCGCGCGTCCGGAACCTTCGACGCTCCGGCGCGTAAGCGCTTCGAGACAGCAAAGAGGCGAGAGCTATCATGGCCCATTCCGACCAAGGCATCATCAGAGATCAGCGCGGTGAACAGCAGCCGCGGGACAAGCAGCGCGCGCAGACCGTGCACAAGTCGGAGCCAAAGGGCTCGCCCTCTCGTGAGGCCACGCGCGATCCCAAACTGAACGACAACAGCAAGACGCCCGGCTCCGGCATGGCGCCGGATGATTCCGGCGACGCCCCGAGCGGCTAATTCCATCAGGAACGAATCGGCGCGCAAAGAGTCGAGGGATTGCTTCCGGTTGTCATGCCCCCGGTGATCCGGAAGTAATCTCCAAGGACGGCCCTGGCACCCGTGCCGGGGCCGTTTTGTTGAGCATCAGGCTGGACTAATCTTCTGTGTCGCGCTGCGGATGCGGTTGTGTGTGGCCGTCCGGGCCGCGTCCGAAAACCCCGAACCTGCTCGATTTGACATTAGGCCCTGCATCGACAGCGGCGGTGGCCAGTCCGAGCTTGAGGAGCTCGCGCACAGCCGCGGCTCGCGTCGGCATGCGATGTTTGAACCGGAAGTCGTCGACCGCCGCCAGTTCTTCCGGTGACAGCATGACCTGGAGCCGCTCGGCGCGAAGGTCGTTCATGATCAATCATCCAAATGAGCAAGTTGAGTAGTTTACTCAACGAACTCATTCCACCGCGGTTCCATAAGATGCTTCTATGGCGCCAAGCGAGTAAAATAATATAACGAAATCAATAAGTTATATGATGCAGAGGTCGTTGGGCAGGTGTATGCTTCCCGCAAATGGGAGAGACGTCATGACCAACGAAGTCAGATTGCCCCGCAAACATGTCGAAGAGAGCGACGCACCCAAACCGGTGCGCCCGAGCCACCAGAAGGTCATCGAGCAGGTCGAGCGCTGGGCCAACAGCCCGGGCCTTCAACCGCCGAGATTGCAGCCGTCGACGCAGGCCAAAGCGGGCTAGCGCTTCGCCAGGGGAGAGCCTTTTGCCGATAGCGAATGAGCTGATCGGTGCGGTTTGCGGGAGACGCTGCGCAGCTTGCGCCTGAGCCACCAGGCCGATACCGAAACGACGGCCCAGGCTATCAACGCGGCAGCGAAAGCGCCCGGAACGCTGGCAGCCACGGTGAAATGAAAGACGGCGGCGAATGCCAGGAGACCGATGCTTCCCCAGGCGGCACCCGCTGCGTCGAGGCCGGCGGCCTCTTGCCCGCGGCGCGTGCCGCTGAGGCCGGCCTTCTCCTTGGTGCGGCGTTCATGGCTTTCGACCAGCGTGGCGCTGGCGCAGAAGATGGCGGGAAGCGCAAGGAAAAGTCCGCCGACGGACACACCGAAGCGCGCTCCCAGAACCCCCGTGAGCACGGTCGCCAGGCCGCCGAGCAGGAAACGAATGCCGTATTCGTACCAGCGTGTCTGCTTGAGTGCGGAGAGCGACAGCTTGACCGGCATCAGGCCGCACCTCCGAAGCCGGCGAGCAGGCCGAAGGCGACCGCAAGCCACACGATGAGAGCGAGGACGGTCGCGGGCAGCGCGGACACACGGTATCTGATCAGCAGATGGCAGACGACGACGCTGTAGCAGCCGAGCGCGACCGCGCCATAGATCATCGTCCAGCTTTCGGCTGCGGCATATTGCGGTCCGTGCTGGACGACGGCGATGCCGAGCGTCGCCAATGCGACTGACGGTGCTGCGCCGAGCAACCCCGCAAAGCTTTTGGGTTTGAGCATATCGCCCAGGATCGCAAAAGCGGAGACGATGATGCCACCGGCGATGAAGCGCACGATATATTCGGTCACGGCTTTTCCCGCCGATTGACTTGTTTGCGGAACGATTGCGTCAGTGTCCATGGCCGCAAGAGTCTCTCTACGGCCGCGCCAAGCGCAAAGCCTGCGATCACGTCGCTTGCCCAATGCGCGAGTACTGCGATCCGGGTCAGCGACAGCGCGATCGCGACCGTGCGCAGCAATCGGCGCGGCGTCTTCGGCAGCAAGCCCGCCGCCGAGGCAAGGGCGCCCATATGGACGGCGTGACCGGACGGGAAGGCGTCGCGCGCCCGTCCTGAGACGGGTACTCCATGCCCGTGCCCGCGTACGGTCAGCCGGTCTGGCCTGGTCTGATCGAACACGGATTTCAGGAGATGCGGCAGGACGGCCGTTGCCAGCGACACGGCCAGCATGTGATTTGCCACGGGCCGCTGTTGCGGCTGCCGAATGTGAGTATAGAGCCACCCTATTGCGGCCAGCACGAGCAGCACGTGCTCGTCGGCGGCCCAGGTTAATGTCTGCGCCGTGTGCTCGACGCCTGAATTGGTGTGATCAGCGATCGTATCCGCGATCGCGGTGTCGATCCGGCTGGGTTTGACCTCTACCAATGCCATCTGTCTGCAAGCGTGATGTCCTTTGTGACAGTTTTGTAAAGCCCGGAGACTAAGAAGGTTCCTGGGCTCAACTTTGCGGCATCAGCCTGCGGCCAGACTAAAGCGCCGTTTACGGCTGTCCCGAACCGCCAGCGGACCCATACACTTGGCCGGTCGCATAGCTCGCGTCGGCCGCGGCAAGCTGCACGTAAATGGAGGCCAGTTCGGCGGGCTGGCCGGGACGGCCGAGCGGCGTCATGCCGCCGAATTTTTCGAGCTTCTCCATCGTGGCGCCGCCGGAGACCTGGAGCGGCGTCCAGATCGGTCCCGGTGCGACGCCGTTGACCCGGATGCCCTTGGAGGCGAGCTGCTTCGCCAGCGACTTCACGTAGTTCATCGTCGCCGCCTTGGTCTGCGCATAATCGTAGAGATCGGGCGAGGGGTCGTAAGCCTGCTCCGACGTCGTGCCGATAATGCACGAGCCGGGCTTCAAATGCGACAGCGCCGCCCTGATGATCCAGAACGGCGCGTAGATGTTGGTCTTCATGGTCGCGTCGAAGTCTTCCGAGGAGACGTCGAGAATGGACGCACGTGTCTGCTGCCGCGCCGCGTTGCAGACGACTATGTCGAGTCCGCCGAGACCTTGGACGGCCTGCTCGACCAGCGTCTTGCAGAAAGCCTCATCCTTGAGGTCGCCGGGAATGGCGAGCCCGGTACGCCCTTCCTTCTTGATCAGCGCGATGACGTCCTGCGCATCCGGCTCTTCCGCCGGCAGATAGTTGATGGCGACGTCGGCGCCTTCGCGTGCGTACGCTATCGCGGCGGCGCGGCCCATGCCGGAATCGCCTCCGGTGATCAGCGCCTTGCGTCCGGCGAGCCGGCCGGAGCCCTTGTAGCTGGTCTCGCCGTGATCCGGAGGCGGCTCCATCTTGCCGGCGAGGCCAGGCCAGGGCTGCGACTGTTTTTTGAACGGCGGCTTTGGAAAACGGCTGACGGGATCGACGAGTTTCTGCTCGGCCATGGATGTGTCTCCTTTCGCTGTCGAAGAGGCCAGCGAAGCAGCAGCAAGCGTTGCGCTCGCCGCTTGGACGACGTGCCGGCGGGATATGGAAGCCTTGTCTTGATGTGTCATGACGGTCTCCGCGATCTCGCGATCCCAATGCGCGGAGAGAGGCATCGTTGCAAAACGGGAGGACGCCGACCCACGAGCCGGCGTCCTCGGAAGATGTTTACTTGGTCTGACCGACGCTCGGCGCCTTGCCGAGCTCCTTGGCCATGTCGAGGTGGTGCTTGAGCGCCGGCAGCGTCTTGCCGGCCCAATCCTTCAGCTCGGAATTGTCGCCGCCCTTGGCGTAACGCTCGAACAGCGAGACCGCGTCCTCATGGGCGCTGACCTGGTACGAATTGTAGTCCGAGCTGAAGTCCTTGCCGTTCGCGCTCTTGAGCTTGTCGAGCTTGCTCTGATGCGAGCTGTCGAGTGCTGTCGGCAGGATGGCCTGCACCTTGCCGCCGCTGACGAGGCCCTTGAGTTCGCTGCTGGTCTTGGTGTGGTCGGTCACCATTTGCTGCGCAAAGGTCTTCTCCTGCGCGTTGCCTTTCTGCTGGGCGAGCTTGCTCGACTCGATTTCGAACATGTCGCTGATGGCGACTTCCTTGACGAAGTCGGCGGTAGCGGGCGCGACGCCGAGCGCCGAGTTGACGCCGGTCTTCTCGCCAAGCGACTGGGCGAGCGCGGGGCCTGCGAGAAGCACGCAGGCAGCTGCGATGATGGTACGTTTCATGGTCCGATCCCTCCGAATGGGCGCGCAGCCTCTCGCCGCGCGACGTTGCGCCCACCAACACGTTGCAGCGGCCGGAGTTCCTAACGGCTAATCCGTCGGTCTCCTCCCGCTCCGTGGGTTGATTGGATCGGTCGGCTTGCGCCGAAGCCGTTCAGGCAGGAACGGCTCGGTCGGCGTGGCGGTGGCCTCGGCACGTACGTCTGCATGGCGTTGTGCCCGCTCGTGCGGCGTCCGGTTGTCGTTGATCTGCCGCTTCACGTCGAGGCCATCGACGGGATCGTTCACGCCATGCTGGATATCGCGGAAATCGCTCATGCTTCACCTCATTCACTTCCAGGCAGGATCTTTTCCAACACCTGCCGCGCCGCGCCCTTGATTACTCCGCTCTCGTTGGGGTCGCCCTTCATCAGCGCAAGAGAGAAGTTCTTGGCCTGCTGCAAGGTGATGTGCGGCGGCAGCGGCGGCACTTCGGGGTCGGTCTTGACCTCCAGCACCACCGGCATCTCGCTCGCGAGCGCCTGGTCCCAAGCCGAGCCTAGTAGCTGCGGGCTGTCGACATAGATGCCGGAGAGGCCGATCAGCTCGGCAAAGCGCGAATAGGACACGTTTGGGATGCGCTGCGATGCCTCGAATTTCGGATCGCCGTTGATGACGCGCTGCTCCCAGGTCACCTGGTTGAGGTCTTCGTTGTTGAAGACGCAGACGATGAAGCGCGGATCCTTCCAGTCGCGCCAATACTTCGCGGCGGTGATCAGTTCGGCCATGTTGTTCATCTGCATCGCGCCGTCGCCGACGAGGGCAATCACCGGGCGGTCGGAATGGGCGTATTTCGCGGCGAGTGCATAGGGCACCGCCGCACCCATCGAGGCGAGGCCGCCTGAGAGCGAGGCCGTCATGCCGCGGCGCATCTTCAAGTCGCGCGCGAACCAGTTGGCGCAGGAGCCGGAATCGCTGGTGATGATGGCACGGTCCGGCAGGCGCGGAGACAGCTCCCAGGCGACGAGCTGCGGATTGACCGGTGCTGCGGGCTGATGTGCCCGATCATCTAGCGTCTTCCACCATTTCGCGACGTCGTCCTGGATGCCCTGGCGCCAGGCGCCGTCGGTCTTGGGTGCGAGCCGCGGCAGCAGGGCGCGCAGCGTCTCGGCGGCATCGCCGACCAGGCCAACCTCCATGGGGAAGCGGATCGACATCATGCTGGCGTCGATGTCGATCTGCACGCCGCGCGCCGCGCCTTCCTTCGGCAGGAATTCGGCATAGGGAAAGGCGGAGCCGACCATCAGCAGCGTGTCGCATTCCATCATCATGTTGTAGCTGGGTTCGGTGCCGAGCAGGCCGATCGAGCCGGTGACCCAGGGCAGATCGTCGGGGAGCGCTGCCTTGCCGAGCAGCGCCTTGGCGCAGCCGGCTGACAAGCGGTCGGCGACCGCGATCACCTCCTCGGTGGCGTGGAGCGCGCCGGCGCCGATGAGCATCGCGACCTTCTTGCCGGCGTTGAGCACCTCGGCGGCACGGTCGAGGTCAGCGTCACGAGGCTTGATGCTTGGAGGACTATAGCCGACGCCGGAGTGCAGGGTGCCGTGAGCGCGGGGCGGATCCTCGTAGGGCTCCTCCTGGATATCGTTGGGTAGGATGATCACCGTTGGCGTCCGCCGTGCCAGCGCGATCCGGATCGACCGATCGATCAGATGCCGGATCTGCGCCGGCGAGGAGGCCTGCATGACATAGGCGCCAGCCACATCCTTGAACATCGAGACCAGATCGAGTTCCTGCTGATAGTGTCCGCCCAGTGCATTGCGCGCCTGCTGACCGACGATCGCGAGCACGGGCTGGTGATCGAGCAGGGCATCATAGAGCCCGGTGATCAGATGCGAGGCGCCGGGGCCCGAAGTTGCGATACAGACCCCGAGTTGGCCGGAGAACTTCGCATAGGCGGTCGCCATGAAGGCGGCCATCTCCTCATGCCGCGCCTGGACAAAGCCGATCTTGCCCTCAGCGCGCTGAAGGGCCCCGAACACGCCGTTGATGCCGTCGCCGGGATAGCCAAAGAGGTGGCGCACGCCCCATTGATGCAGACGTTGAACGATGAAGTCGGAGACGGTCTGGGACATCGAGGGCGGCCCTTCGTTTTCCGGTATTTGGTTTCCGGGATTTGAATTTGAGAGAACCGCCCGTTTCCGGCGATGTTCCTCAAGTCTGGCGGAACATGCCGGAACGATCGAGCACCTCTTCGGGTTGTCTCCACACTGGCTGAGTGGAGAATTGAGATGTTGAATCAGGGTGAACTGGACAGAGACGAGATGGGTCGGTTGATCGGCAGCGACAAGGTCGAGGGAACATCGGTCTATGGCGCCGATCGCAACAAAATCGGCTCGATCGAACGCGTGATGATCGACAAGATCAGCGGTAAGGTGTCCTACGCCGTGCTCGGCTTCGGCGGATTTCTGGGCCTCGGCAACGACCATTACCCGCTGCCGTGGCAGTCGCTGAAATACGACACGGAGCTCGGCGGCTATGTCACCGGCATCACCACCAAGGAGCTGGAAAGCGCGCCGAAATACGGCGAACGGAGCGATTGGAACTGGGGTGATGACGCCGCGGTTCGCGGCATCAACTCCTATTACGGCGTCCCCTTCGCGTAAGCGTTTCCACCGAAAGGAAGCTCGATGAGCAAGGAACGGCCTAACGACGATCCCCGGCAGCAGAGCGACTGGGGTTCGCACAAGCGGACAGACAAGCCCTGGAAGGGCACTCCGGAAAAAGAGCAGGGATCGGACGAGGTGAAGCCCGATCTCGAGAAATGGCAAGCGACGAAGACGCACTGACACAAGGTGCGCTGCCCATGAGATATCGCGGCGAGCGCGGCACGCACTGTGCCGCGCTCGCTTTTTGGGCAGGCCGTTCACGAACGCGATGGCGCTCGCAACAAGCGGAACCATGATCAGGAGTTGTAGTTGGGCTCGCGGCGCGTGTGCCGGCTTTGGCGGCTCTGCCGCCAGTTTGATCCCCGAGAAAGGTGTTCACCGTGGATGCTCAGACACGGGAGCGTGGACCGTCCGCGGAGCAGCCGCAGAGGGCGAAAGAAGCTCCGAAGACATCTCCTGATCAGGCCCGCGACGCCGAGGGCTCGAAACCGGAGCAGGCGCCGTCGCTGCGAGACCGGATTCGCGAGCATTGGCTGGTGGCAAGCGTTGGCGCCATCGTCTTGCTCGCAGCTCTGATCGGCGGATTGCTCTATTGGCTCCAGATACGCCACTATGAATCCACCGACGATGCCTTCGTCGCGGCGCGCAGCTTTTCCGTGGCCTCGAAGGTCGGCGGCTACGTGACAGACATCCCGGTCACGGACAACCAGCATGTCAACGCCGGGGACATTCTTGCCAAGATCGACGAGCGCGACTATCGCATCGCCATCGATCAGGCCAATGCTCAGGTCGCGGTCGCCAGGGCGAACATCGCCAATGTCGAGGCGCAGATCGTTTCGCAGCAGGAGCAGATCAAGCAGGCGGAGGCGCAGCTCGAACAGGCCCAGGCCCAGCTCCAGTTCTCGCAGGAAGAATTCGCGCGCGCCCAGGATCTGGTCGAGAAGGGCGCCGGCACCGTTCAGCGCCAGCAGCAGACCCGCTCCGATCTTCAGGCGCAGCAGGCCAATACCGAGCGCGCGAAGACCGCGGTGACGGCTGCGCAAGTCGGCATCAAGACGCTGCAGGCGCAGCTCGAGGGCGCCCGGGCGCAGCTCGAGCAGTCGCAGGCGCAGCTCGATCAGGCCAAGCTGAATCTCCAATATACCGGCGTCGTTGCGGCGCAGTCCGGCCGCGTCGTCAAGCTCAGCGGCGCCAAGGGCACCTTCGTCAACGCGGGCCAGAGCTTGATGATGTTCGTGCCCGATGAGGTCTGGATCGTCGCCAACTACAAGGAGACGCAGCTCAATGACATGCGGCCTGGCCAGCCGGTCGAGATCCGCATCGACGCCTATCCCGGGCGCAAGCTCACCGGCCATGTCGAGTCCGTGCAGCCTGGCTCCGGCACCGCGTTCAGCCTGCTGCCGGCGGAGAACGCCACCGGCAATTACGTCAAGGTGGTGCAGCGCGTGCCGGTGAAGATCGTGGTCGATAGCTGGCCGGCCGATTTGCCCGTTGGTCCCGGCATGTCGGTCGTGCCCTGGACCAGGGTGCGATGACCGACACGGCGCAAGGCGGCGCGTCCGCGGGCGGCTGGTCGCCGGAGCGCTCGGCGGCGGGCGGTCATAATCCCTATCTCATCGCGTTCGTCGTCTCGATCGCGACCTTCATGGAGGTGCTCGACACCACCATTGCCAATGTCGCCTTGCGCCACATCGCTGGTGGGCTTGCCGTCGGCATCGACGAGAGCACCTACGTCATCACCAGCTATCTCGTGGCCAACGCCATCGTGCTGTCGATCTCGGGATGGCTGTCGACCGTGATCGGCCGCAAGCGCTTCTACATGATCTGCGTTGCGATCTTCACGGCCTCCTCGCTTTTGTGTGGCTTCGCCTGGAATTTGCAGTCGCTGGTGCTGTTCCGCATCCTTCAGGGCCTTGGTGGCGGCGGCATGGCGACCAGCGAGCAGGCGATCCTCGCCGACTCCTTTCCGCCGCACAAGCGCGGCCAGGCCTTCGCAATCTATGGCGTCGCCGTCGTGGTCGCGCCCGTGGTCGGTCCGACGCTCGGTGGCTGGATCACCGACACCTATACCTGGCACTGGGTGTTCCTGATCAATGTCCCCATGGGATTGCTGTCGCTGTTCCTGGTCGGCACGCTGGTCAAGGAGCCGTCGGGTGCGGAGGAGGAGAGGGAGAAGCTGCTGAGCAAGGGCCTGCGCGTCGACTATGTCGGCTTCCTGCTGGTCGCGATCGGGCTTGGCTCGCTCGAATACGTGCTCGACGAGGGCCAGCGCAACGACTGGTTCGGCTCGAACATGATCGTGTTCTTCGCGGTGCTTGCGGCCGTCTCGCTGCTTGCGCTGATCCCGTGGGAGCTGACGCGCGAGGATCCCATCGTCGATCTCCGCCTGCTCGGCCGTCGCCAGTTCGCCGCCTGCTTCCTGGTCATGCTTGCGACCGGCGCGGTGCTGATCTCGACGACGCAGCTCTTGCCGCAACTCCTCCAGAGCGATTTGAACTACACCGCCATGCTGGCGGGGCTCGCATTGTCACCGGGCGGAATCGCGACCCTGGTGCTGATGCCGGTGGTGGGCCGTCTCGTCAGCAGCGTTCAGCCGAAATACCTCATCATGCTTGGCGCTACCATCGTCGCGTTCTCGATGTGGCATCTCACAGGCCTCACCGGCGACATCACCTACGGCTATGCAGCGATGTCGCGCATCTTCCTCGCGCTCGGTCTGCCTTTCCTGTTCCTGCCTGTCACGACCGCGTCCTATGATGGCGTGCCGCCCGACAAGACCAACCAGGCCTCGGCGCTGATCAACGTCGCCCGCAATATCGGCGGCTCCATGGGCGTCGCGCTGGCGCAGACAATTCTGGCGCAGCGCCAGCAATTCCACCAGAGCCGCCTGATCGAGCACGCCGCGCCGTCGGACCTCGGCTACCAGCAGACTATCGAGACGATGACCCGCTTCTTCCAGGCTCAGGGCTCGAATGCGAGCGATGCGGCCGCGCAGGCGGTCGCCTGGGTCGGCCGCACCTTGCAGCATCAGGTCGATTTGCTCGCCTATATCGACGTGTTCTGGACGCTCGCGATCATCGCGGTGCTGATGATCCCGACCGCCGCGGTGCTGCGCCCGATCAAGCTGGGCGCCCCCGCGCGGGGGCATTGAGCCAACGGCCGTTCGGAGAGAAATGGTGACCGCGGCGCAAAAGTCCGGCTAGACTGGTCCGAACGTCAAGCAAAAGCCCGGGAGGTAATTTAAGTGAAGACCGCGATCACCGAACTGTTCGGCATCGAGCACCCCATCATCCAGGGCGGCATGCATTTCGTCGGCTTTGCCGAGCTGGCGGCTGCCGTCTCCAATGCCGGCGGGCTCGGCATCATCACCGGTCTCACGCAGAAGACGCCGGAGCTGTTGGCCAAAGAGATCGCGCGCTGCCGTGACATGACCGACAAGCCGTTCGGCGTGAACCTCACCTTTCTGCCGACCTTCGCCGCGCCGCCTTATCCGGAATACATCGCCGCCATCGTCGAAGGCGGCATCAAGTCCGTGGAGACCGCGGGCCGCAGCCCGGAAGCCTACATGCCAGCGCTGAAGGCCGCCGGGATCAAGGTCATTCACAAATGCACCTCGGTGCGCCACTCCCTCAAGGCCGAGCGCATCGGATGCGACGCCGTCAGCGTCGATGGTTTTGAGTGCGGCGGCCATCCCGGCGAGGACGACATTCCCAACATGATTCTGCTGCCGCGCGCGGCAGAGGAATTGAAGATTCCGTTCGTTGCCTCCGGCGGCATGGCCGACGGCCGCAGCCTCGTCGCGGCACTGTCGCTGGGGGCGGCCGGCATGAACATGGGCACGCGCTTCATCGCCACCAAGGAAGCCCCAGTGCATCAGAACGTCAAGAACGCGCTGGTCGCCGCGACCGAGCTCGACACCCGCCTGATCATGCGGAGCCTGCGCAACACCGAGCGCGTGCTGAAGAACGCCAATGTCGACCGTCTGCTCGAGATCGAACGCGAGAAGGGCGACAAGCTGAAGATCGACGACATCCACGACCAGGTCGCGGGCGTCTATCCCAGGATCATGCTGGATGGTCAAATGGACGCGGGCGCGTGGAGCTGCGGCATGGTCGCAGGCCTCATCCACGACATCCCCACCTGCAAGGAACTCGTCGACAGGATCATGGCTGAGGCGGAAACCATCATCCGTACCCGCCTGATGGGGTTTCTTGAAGGGGCGGGTGCACCGCGAAAGGTCGCCTGACACCGCCGAACTTCTTAACCTTGGCGGCAGTTGACCGCTGGAATTGCGCGCGACGCCTCCTAAATAGAGGTAAATTACCTCTTAACAATCAATTTCAGGAGGCGTCCGTGATTCCAAAGAGCGCTCCTTTTGCAATTGCCGTTGCCCTCGTGCTCGCATGGGGCGGCGTCGCGCGCGCTGACGACTACAAGCCCGACGAATATCTCGGCCTCGATCTTTCCAAGGCGGTGCTGTCGCCGAAGCGGCTCGGGCCCGAAACCCAATTCGCGCCGGTCGCGCTGGAGGCGCGCGGCAGCAACGAGGCGCAGGCGCGCGCCGAGCCGGTCGACGTGCCGAAGAAGGTCGCCGCCGAACGCGTGCGCGTGCCGGTGCCGAAGGTCGCGCACGCCAAGCCCGCGCAGCCACGCGGTGCGGCACGCACCAAGCTCGCGCATCGCCACGGCAATCCGCTCGACGCGCAGGCGATGGACACCCGCATCCAGACCTGGCCCTGTCGCACCGGCGGCATCTGCAACTGGAAGCATTAGCTCAGTTCCGAGCCGTCATCCGTACGTCGCAAAACCGTAGGCCCGCGGTCAAGAAACCGTAAGCCGGGGGTCAAACGACGCAGGCACCTTCCGTCGCGATTCGACGAAGGTTTCCTGAATGGTAGCGCTCCGCGCCTCGCGCGCCTGGACCCGGCGGCAATTCCTGGTCCGTTCCACCTCCAGCCTCGCCGTTGCCGCGCTCGCAACGCCACATCTCAGCCGCGCCGCGGATCGTCCGCAGATCCTAGGCGGCATCCAGTCCGGCGACGTCTCGGATGGCTCCGCCGTGATCTGGGCGCGCGCCGACCGGCCCGCGCGGATGCAGGTGGACTATTCGACCGTGGAAAGCTTCAAGACCGTCATTGCGTCGGCTTCGCGCGATGCGTCGACCGATGCCGACTTCACCTCAAAACTGCTGCTGGAAGATCTGCCGCCCGGGCAGGACATCTTCTATCGTGTGCGCTTCGACGATATCGCGACCGACATCGCCGGCGAAAGCCGCATCGGCCATTTCCGCACTGCGCCGGCTGCCGGCCGGTCGATCTCGTTCCTGTGGTCCGGCGATACCGCGGGGCAGGGTTGGGGCATCGACACATCGCGCGGCGGCTACCGCAGCTATCGCACCATGCTCGACAATCGCCCCGACTTCTTCATCCACTCCGGCGATCACATTTACGCCGACTGTACGATTCCCTCCGAGCAGAAGCTGCCGAATGGTGAGATCTGGCGCAATGTCGTGACCGAAGAGAAATCCGAGGTCGCGCATACGCTGACGCAGTTCCGGGGCAATTACAAATACAACCATCTCGACGAGCACTTCCGGGCCTTCCATGCGGAGGTGCCGATGTTTGCACAATGGGATGACCACGAGGTCACGAACGACTGGTCGCCGACCGGCAGCTATGACGGGGCCGGCCATGAGGATGACGGCACCCCGCGCCTGGTCTCGCGCGCCCGCCGCGCCTTCTTCGACTTCATGCCCATCCGCGACATCGGCGCGCGAAAGGGGCGGGTCTATCGCAAGATCGCCTATGGTCCGCTCCTCGACGTCTTCATGATCGACATGCGCAGTTATCGCGACGATAGCTGGAACAAGGGCGACGATCACCGCGGCTGGATCCTCGGTGCCGAACAGCTCGCCTGGCTGAAGCGTGAGCTCGCCGCCTCGCGCACGACCTGGAAGGTGATTGCGGCCGACTTGCCGATCGGCCTAGTCAGCCTCGATGCGGTCGCACTGGGTAATGGGCCGCCCGACCGGCGTGAGCGCGAGATCGCCGATCTTCTCGCGTCCATCAAGCGCGCCGGGATCCGCAACATCGTCTGGCTCACCGCCGACATGCACTACACCGCCGCGCACTATTACGACCCGAACAGGGCGCAATTCCAAGACTTCGAACCGTTCTGGGAGTTCGTCTCGGGACCCTTGCATGCCGGCACCTGGGGGCCGGGCGAGCTCGACAACACCTTTGGTCCGGTCGCGATATACCAGAACGCATGCAGTGAAGCGCAGGGCGAAAACCTCGCGCCCTGTTTCGGACTCCAGTTCTTCGGCAAGGTCGACATTGAAGGCCGAACCGGCGTGATGACAGTAACGCTGAAGGACATCGACAACCGGGACCTCTGGTCGGTCGATATCGTGCCGCAGCCGCAGGCGCGTCCAGCCGTGGTGGCGCAGCATTCGTAGGTCGCTAACCCGATCTTGATTGGCCGCCGTGCACCTGCCGCGCTATGCTGTCCATTCCCGCCACCTCTTTTCCATCCCCGAAGAGTTTGCTCACGCAGCATCGCTGCTGGCCTCCGGCGGGCTGAACGATGTCAGGAGCCTTTTCATGGATAATCTCAAGACACAGGGCATCAGCATGCCCAAGCTCGGCCTCGGGACCTTCCGCATGCAGGGCGATGCCTGTCGCGCGGCGGTCGAGAGCGCGCTGTCGATCGGCTATCGCCATATCGACACCGCCGAGATGTACGGCAACGAAGAATCGATCGGCGCGGCGCTCGCCGCGGCCCGGCTGCCGCGGGGCGAGCTGCACGTCACGACAAAGGTCTGGCACGAGAACCTCAGCCCCGACGCCATCCGCCGCGCCTTCGAGACCAGCCTGAACAAGCTGCGGCTCGATCATGTTGACCTCTATCTCGTGCACTGGCCGTCCAGGGCGGCGAACTGGGGTGCGGTGTTCGAGACCTTGATGACGCTGAAGGAGGAGGGGCGCACGCTGGCGATCGGCGTCGCCAATTTCACCACGGCGCTGCTCAAGATCGCGGTCGAGGACATCAAGGCGCCGATCGCCTGCAATCAGATCGAATATCACGCCATGCTCGATCAATCGAAGGTGCTGGCCTATCTCAACGCCAAGTCGATCCCGCTGGTCGCCTATTGCCCGCTGGCACAGGGGCGCGTCGCCTCCGATCCGGTGCTGGCCGAGATCGGCGCCAAACACAATGCAAGCGCCGCGCAGGTCGCGCTGAAATGGCTGCTCGACCAAGACGGTGTCGCCGCGATCCCGAAAGCCTCACGCCGCGAGAGCCAGCAGGCCAATCTCGACGCGCTGAAGATCACGCTCGACGATGCCGACCGCAACAAGATCGCCGCGCTGCCGAAGGACAGGCGCTGCGTCAATCCCGGCTTTGCGCCGGCATGGGACTGACCTCGCCGACCGTTTCGTACACGCAAAGAAATGGCCCCGTGAGGGGCCATTTCCGTATTGCGTTGCGCATTAGTCCCAATGATGGCGGTGACCACGCTTGATCACGACGACTCGGTCGCGATGGCGCCAGCCGCGATGCCAGCCGTGATCGCGATGCATGCCGTATTCGGCGCGGGCGCCGTACGCGCCGTGATGATGACCTCCGCGCTTGATCACCACCGTCTCCGCGCTGGCGAGCGTCGGCAATGCAACAGCGAGAGCGCCGACCGCGGCAAGCACATAACCAAGCTTCTTCATGATGTCCTCCTCCAATCGAATGCAAATCTAAACGGCGCATTCGCGTGAACGTTCCGGAGGAATCGCAGGAGAATTCTGAACGCCTGTTCAGGTGGGTTAATCGCAGCGCTGTTGTGCGGGTGTTGGCGCGCCTGTCGCGACGTATTTGCCGTCCCTGATCGTGTACTCGCCGCGCTCACTGCGATTGTAGATTGCGCGCAAGCTGCCTTGCTTTGAGAGGAGCAGACCGAACTCGCGCGTCTGCTGCAGCAAGGGGAAGTACACCATCACATCGAGCAGGCCGTCGGCGTTAACCGTCGCGGATACGACTTCGTTCTCGTCCTTGGCCTCGCCGAAATTGCGCCGGTACATCACCCTTCCGTCCTTCCGGATCTCGTAAGTCAAGAGCGCGCCCTTGTCGCGGTCCGGCCGGACCGCGCAGTCGACCGCCCATGAGCCGAGCAGGCCCCATTGCTCGATGGTCGCCGCAAGCGACTCGGCACCGGCCGCGGGCGTGAAAGCAACCCACAGCACTGCTGCCGCGATCCAGCGGCTCAAACAACGCCTCATGTCCTGAAAAGCCCCACCTCCGAATAATTCCGAAGTGTAGCATCCTGCGCGCGATCGTCCACGCTGACCGCCATTCGCGCGCGAATTTGATCCGCGTCAATGAGGCCGGCCACTTCCGGGGTAGGATGGCGCTCCCGAAGGCGAAATTGGATAGACCGATGCTGAATCAAGTCAGGGATTTCGCAGGCGAGGTGCTGCCGGGGAGCTGTGCCGTGCCGCCTTATTCCGAGACCGCGTTTCTGACCGAGCTGGGCGACCGCTTGAAGTCCTCGCGCATGCGCTGCGACCTGTCGCGGCGGGAGCTTGCCCGCCGCTCCGGCATATCCGAGCGCTACATCGCCCAGATCGAGGCCGGCAAGGGCAATGTCTCGATCGTGCTGCTGCTGCGGCTGGCCTCCGCGATCCACGGCAGCCAGCCCCAGGCGGCTTGACGCTTGAGGTGAGCACGATGGGGCAACTCGTACTGGCAGCCAAGGTCACGCATGTCCCATCGCTGATGCTCTCGGAAAAGCCCGGCAGTCATTTGCGCTCGGCGCGCGAGGCGGCCGTGGACTCGTTGCGCGAGCTCGGTCGGCGGGCGAAAGCGCGCGGCGTCACCACCTTCGTGGTGTTCGACACCCACTGGCTCTCCAATTTCGGCTATCACATCAACGCCAACGCGCGGCATCGCGCCTCGTTCACCAGCCACGAGGCGCCGCACATGATTCAGGATTTGAGTTATGATCTGCCGGGCGACACGAGGCTCGCCGAAGCGATCGCCGCCGAAGCCGGCGTTGCAGGGCTCGATGTCAACGCGCATCAAGTGCCGAGCCTCGGGCTTGAATATGGCACGATCGTGCCGATGCACTACATGAATTCGGACGGCTTCGCGAGGGTGGTTTCGATCGCCTCGCCGCTGTTCACGTCGTTCGAGGAAAGCCGGACTCTCGGCGAGGCGACGCGACGTGCCATCGAGAAATCCGGCGAACGGGTTGCGATCTTGGCCAGCGGCTCGCTCTCACATCGGCTCTGGCCCAACAAGAAGCTGGGCCCAGAGGCGTGGACGAGCGTTGCCAGCGAGTTCAACCGCCAGGTCGACCTGCGCGTGCTCGAGCTTTGGCAGAGCCGTCGCTACCGCGAATTCCTCGACATGCTTCCGGATTACGCAACCAAGTGCAACGGTGAGGGCGGTATGGCCGACACCATCATGCTGTTCGCCGCGCTTGGCTGGTACGAGTACCATGACAGGGCCGAGCAGCTCTGTGAGTACTTTCCGTCATCCGGCAGCGGCCAGGTGAACGTGGAGTTTCACGTCGCGGCTTAAGGCATCGCCCTCACATTTGCGCCTTCTCCACATTGGCGCTGCGGGCCGGCACACCGAACTCTTTGCGGCAGATCTCGGCCAGCACGGCGACGCCCTCGCGGATCTGCTGATGTGAGGGGCTCGCAAAGCACAGCCGCAGGCGCGATCTGGAATGATTCTTGTCGGTCGACCATTCCGGCCCCGGATCGATCGAGACGCCGGCGGCAAGCGCGGCCTGGTACAGCTTCAGCGTATCCACCTGATCGGGCAGTTTCATCCACAGGAATATGCCGCCCTTGGGCTCCTCGAACTCGGCGGCCGTCCCGAACTGCTCGTTGAGAGCTTCCATCAGCGTGTCGAGCTTGGTCCGCAGCGCCTTCGTCAGCGCCGGCACGTGGGTTGAAAAATGCGGCTTGCAATAGGCGGCAAGCACCATCTGCTCCAGCGCGCCCGAGCCGGCGTCCGTCTTCAGCGCCAGCATCCGCGACATCACATCCCACGGCGCGACGATGAAGCCGACGCGCAGCGCGGGCGCGATCGACTTCGAGAACGAGCCGATATGGATCACGCCGCCGTTCGGGCTCATCGCGTGGATCGCCGGCGGCCGCTGTCCTGACCAGACCAGATCGGCATAGCAATCGTCCTCGAATACAGGCACGCCGTAGTCTGCCGACAGCCGCAACAGCTCGGTGCGGCGACCCTCCGGCATGATGCTGCCGGTCGGGTTCTGCACGGTCGGAATGGTGTAGATGTATTTCGGCCGGACGCCGCGAACCTTGAGGTCGGCCAGCGTCGTGGCCAGCACGTCCATGCGCATGCCGTCCTTGTCGAGCGGGATGCCGACCACGTTGACGCCGAGCCGTGCCAGGCGGGTGAGCGAACCCTGATAGCTATCCTGCTCGAAGATCACGGTATCGCCGCGCGTCAGCAGCGTGGCGTTGACGAGGTCGAGCGCCTGCAGCGAGCCGGACACGATCAGGAGATCGTCGACCGTGCAGTTGATGCCGGCATCGCGCTGCAGTTTCGTCACCAGGAATTCGCGCAAGGGCAGATAGCCCTGGGGACCATGTGCCAGCCCGTAGGTGGCGAGCGAGCGGCCTTCGCGTTGCAGAGCCAGGTTGGCCGCCTCGATCAGATGATCGAGCGGCACCTGCTCGGAGTCGTTGTTGCCGCCGACAAAACTGTATTTGGCGAGGCCCGTCCAGCGCGCAGAAGGGCCCGGCAGCCCTGCGGGAAACAGGGGCGCAAAATCGAAGCTGGACGTCATGGGAGCGTTCCTCGTTCTATTCTTGTCAGGCTGCCGGCTTTGTGCCGGTCAGTCGTATTTCTTGCTTATTTCTTGCCGACCGTCCGAGTCGGACGGCCCTGGCTGATGAAAGCGTAATGCGCATTGGCGACGCCGCCAACCATCAAGGCCTCGACAGCAGGCTCTGCAATCTCGCTTGCTGCGGCCCAATCGACGAGGAAATTGGCTCCGGTCCCGCCGCGGACGTCGTCGGTCGGAATGAAGATCGAGACGGTGGCGAGGGGCTTCAATGCGACGGGTGCCTTCAGATAGCTCTCGACTTGCTTGCCCGCGGTATCGAAATAGGCGATGCGCTTGACCACCAGCGGCTGGGTCTCGGAGGCGTTGTGCACGCTCAAGGTCACCGAGAAGTCGACGCGCAGCTTGCCCTGGCTCATCGCGACGCTGGAATAAGCGGGCACGTAGAACCCGCCGGAGACGGCGAGTTCTTCCTTCGGCAGCGCGGTGAGGGAATCGGCAAAGCTTTGTTCGATATTGACCTTGGATTGAGCGGCTGCGGGGATGGCGGAGGCGAGGGGGCATAGCAGCATTGCAATGGCGAGCCCGATCCGCATGTGACGAATTGCTCGCTTGCCGCGCCGCACTCGATCACTAGGGTGCGGCAAAACGGACCAATCTGGCATGCACGAGCTCATTCGCGACATCACTCTCTGTATCCTGTTTGCCTGGATGCTGGGCCTACTTGCCCACTTCTCCAGGCAACCGCTGATCCTGGCCTATCTTATCGCCGGCTTCTGCATAGGTCCATTTGGCGCCGGCTGGGTCAAGTCGCAGGAATCGATCAGCGTCATTTCCGAGCTCGGCCTGATCTTCATGCTGTTCATGATCGGCCTGGAGATCGACCTGAAGAAGATCGTGCGGGCGGGAAAGGTCATCCTGTTCGCGGCGGGCGGCCAGCTCCTTGGCGGCTGCCTGCTCGGGGTGCTGTTCTTCGCCGGCATCGGCTTGTCGCTCGGTGGGGGCCAGTTCGACGCGGTTTATCTCTGCGTCGCCTGCACCCTGTCGAGCACCGTCATCATCGTCAAGGTGCTCTACGAGAAGCGCGAGCTTGACACGCTGCCGGGCCGCATCACCCTCGGCGTGCTGGTGCTCCAGGACATCTTCGCGATCCTGTTCCTGGCGGTGCAGCCGAGCCTTGCCAATCTGGAAATCAGCGTCATCCTGCTCTCGATCGGCCGCGTCGCGGTGCTGGTCGCCGCCGCCCTGCTGGTGAGCCGCTACGTGCTGCCGCGCCTGTTTCACCAGATCGCCCGCCGCCCCGAGCTAATCCTGCTCGGCGCGCTCGCCTGGTGCTTCCTGGTCGCCGAGACCGCCGAGCGGCTGTCGCTGTCGCGCGAGATGGGCGCCCTGATCGCCGGCGTCTCGCTCTCGACCTTTCCCTACGCGCTCGACGTCACGGCCAAGGTCACCACGCTGCGCGATTTCTTTATCACGCTGTTCTTCGTCGCGCTCGGCATGACCATTCCCGTGCCCGGCCTCTCCGTGATCGGGCTTGCGCTGATGATCGCGGCATTCACGGTGGTGAGCCGCCTCGTCACCACCTTCGCTCCGCTCTATCTGATGAAACAGGGTCTGCGCGCCAGCCTGTTGCCCGCGCTTAACCTGGCGCAGATCTCCGAGTTCTCGCTGGTGGTGATCCAGACCGGCGTCGCCGCCCACCACATCGCGGCCGAGACGGCGAATGCGGCCTCCTTCGCCTTCGTGGTGCTGGCGGTGCTCTCGACCTTCGTGATGACCCGCAGCGACGAGATCACCCGCTGGGCGATCGGCCCCCTGAAGCGGATCGGCCTGCGCGATCTCGACCACGGCAATGGCCATGGTGAGGACGGGCACGAAGGCCATGGCGAGGCCCGCCGCATCGTCATCCTCGGCTTTTTCCGTGCGGCGAGCGCGCTGCTCGCCGAGATCGAACGGCAGGCACCGGTGCTGCTCGAGCAGATCACCGTGATCGACTTCAATCCCAATGTGTACCAGACGCTGCTATCGCGCGGCCTGCACGTGATCTATGGCGATATCAGCAGCGCCGACACGCTGCTCCATGCCGGCGTCAGCAAGTCCGAGATGATCATCCTCAGCGTACCGGATGCGCTTCTGAAGGGGGCCAGCAACGAGAAGCTGGTCCGCCACGTCCGCACCCTCAACCCGACCGCCATGATCATTGCCACGGCCGATCTGTTATCGGATGTGGATGAACTCTACGCGGCTGGCGCCAGCTATGTCACCGTGACCCGGCTCAGCGACGCCCATGAGTTGTTCACGGTGATCGAGGCCGCCCAGGCCGGCCTGTTGGCCGACAAGCGTGCCGAGCTCGATCAGCGGCTCGGCGAACGGCGCGAAGTGCTGCCCTGACCGCGCCCGGCCGGCTTCTCGCCGGGCTTCTCCGCGCCCATATCGCTGGTATGCCCGGTGCAAGTCGCCCCCCGGGGCAGGGCTGCGGTCCGGCATATGCGGTTGCGCCGGGGACACTAGCGCCCCGGCCCAAGTCCGGCTAAGCCTCCGGGCCATAACCGTCAGAGATTGGGAAATGCCGGATAACGTCCAGGAAGTCTTGCAGGCCTTTGCCCGGGGTGAGCTCGTGGTCGTCACCGACGACGATGACCGCGAGGGCGAGGGCGATCTGATCGTCGCCGCCTCGTTCTGCACCGCCGAGAAGATGGCGTTCATCATCCGCCACACCTCCGGCATTGTTTGCGCGCCGATCACCACCGAAGATGCGCGCCGCCTGCGGCTCGACCCGATGGTGGCCCACAACGATTCCGCGCACACCACCGCATTCACGGTCTCGATCGACTACAAGCCCGACGGCGGCACCGGCATCTCGGCCGAGGAGCGCGCCTCGTGCTGCCGCGCGCTGTCCAATCCCAACGCCGGCGCCAACGACTTCGCCCGTCCCGGCCACATCTTCCCGCTGATCGCCAAGGACGGCGGCGTGCTGCTGCGCTCCGGCCACACCGAGGCCGCGGTCGACCTGTGCAAGCTCTCCGGCCTGCCGCCGGTCGGCGTCATCAGCGAGTTGATGAACGACGACGGCAGCGTGATGAAGGGCGAGCAGGTCGCCCGCTTCGCCGCCCAGCACAAGCTCAAGCACGTCACCATCGCCGACATGATCGCCTACCGCCAGGTGCGCGAGAAGCTGATCGAGCGCGTCTCGACCTTCGTCACGGAGAGCCCGATCGGGCCGCTGCAGGGCTATGCCTACCGCTCGCCGTTCGATTCCATCGCCCACGTTGCCTTCGTCTACAACGGCGTCGGCGACGGCAAGAACGTCCTGACGCGCTTCCACAAGCCGAACATCGTCAAGGACATCTTCACCGGCCACAAACGCATGGCGGCGGTGCTCGAGCACTTCAAGAAATCCGGCCGTGGCGTTCTGGTCTATCTGCGCGACGGTGCTGCCGGTGTCCCCGTGGCGCCGCTGCCCGATGAGAGCGCGACCGAGGCCGACCGCAACCGCCAGTGGCGCGAAGTCGGTGTCGGTGCACAGATCCTGCGCGATCTCGGCGTCACCTCGATCCGGCATCTCACCTCCTCGGTGCACGACTACAAGGGCCTTTCGGGTTTCGGCATCGAGATCGTCGCCAACGAACAGCTCGAAAGCTAGCGCTGTCATCTCGGGTGCGCGAAGCGCATCCCCCGAGGTGCGCCTCGCCGGCCCCCGGGATTCACGCAGACCCATACATCTGCAACGCAATTGCACTTGTTGCCGCGGCGCTTTACTTTGTCGGGCAAATTGACGGAACCAGACGAAAGGACGTTTCATGACCGCGCGCCCTCAGGCCAAGGACAAGCCGACTTCGGCTTCTTTCCAGTGGGACGATCCGTTCCTGCTCGACGAGCAGCTCACTGAAGACGAGCGCATGGTGCGCGACACCGCGCGCGCCTACGCCCAGGACAAGCTGCTGCCGCGCGTCGCCAAGGCCTATCTCGAAGAGAAGACCGATCGCGAGATCTTCAACGAGATGGGCGAGCTCGGCCTGATCGGCATCACGTTGCCGGAGGAATATGGTTGCGCCAATGCAGGCTATGTCGCCTATGGTCTGGTCGCGCGCGAAATCGAACGGGTCGATTCCGGCTACCGCTCGATGAACTCGGTGCAGTCCTCGCTGGTGATGTATCCGATCTACGCCTACGGCGACGAGAACCAGCGCAAGAAGTACCTGCCGAAGCTCGCCAGCGGCGAGTGGGTCGGCTGCTTCGGGCTGACCGAGCCTGACGCCGGCTCCGATCCGGCCGGCATGAAGACCCGCGCCGAGAAGGTTTCGGACGGCTATCGCCTGACCGGCAGCAAGATGTGGATCTCGAACGCGCCGATCGCCGACGTGTTCGTGGTCTGGGCCAAGTCGGCCGCGCACGACAACCAGATCCGCGGCTTCGTGCTGGAGAAGGGCATGAAGGGCCTGTCGGCACCGAAGATCGGCGGCAAGCTGTCGCTTCGCGCCTCCATCACCGGCGAGGTCGTGATGGACGGCGTCGTGGTCCCGGAAGACGCGCTGCTGCCCAACGTCTCCGGCCTCAAGGGCCCGTTCGGCTGCCTCAACCGCGCCCGCTACGGCATTTCCTGGGGCGTGCTCGGCGCGGCCGAGGACTGCATGCACCGCGCCCGCCAATACACGCTCGACCGCAAGCAGTTCGGCAAGCCGCTCGCCGCGACCCAGCTCGTGCAGAAGAAGCTCGCGGACATGCAGACCGAGATCGCGCTGGGCCTTCAGGGCTCGCTGCGCGTCGGCCGGCTGATGGACGAGGGCAAGTTCGCGCCCGAGATGATCTCGATCATGAAGCGCAACAATTGCGGCAAGGCGCTCGACATCGCCCGCGTCGCGCGCGACATGCACGGCGGCAACGGCATCTCGATCGAGTATCACGTGATGCGCCACGTCCATAACCTCGAGACCGTCAACACCTACGAGGGCACCCACGACGTCCACGCCCTGATCCTGGGCCGCGCGATCACGGGCATTCAGGCGTTTTTCTGAGCAAACCGCCTGAATGGGCGATGCGGCTGAACTCTCGAATTGCGTCATGGCCGGGCAGAAGCGCGAAGCGCGTCTTCGCGCTAGACGTCCCGGCCATCCACGTCTTAGACCACGCGAAGAACGTGGATGCCCGGCACAAGGCCGGGCATGACGAAGTCAGCAAGGTATGAGCAAGCCATGTCCGACAACGACGACGTCCCGTTCAACCGCGACTTTCCGCTGAAGCCCGGCATCGTCGAGGAAGTCCGCCCCGGCGTGCGCCGCGTGCTCTGTAACAATCCTAGCCCATTCACTTTCACCGGTACGGTCAGCTACATCGTGGGCCGCGGCAACGTCGCGATCATCGATCCCGGTCCGGACGACGAGGCGCATGCAGCGGCGCTGCTCGATGCCGTCAGCGGCGATACGGTGAGCCATATCTTCGTCACCCATACCCACCGCGACCATTCGCCGAACACCGCGCGGATCAAGCGGGCGACGGGCGCGCCAGTTTACGCCGAAGGCCCGCACCGGGCATCGCGCCCGCGTTTCGAGAGCGAGAAGCACAACCCGGAATCCGGCGCAGACCGCGACTTCGCGCCCGATATCAGGATCGCCCACGGCGACGTGGTCGAAGGCGACGGCTGGCGGCTCGAGGCCGTGGCGACACCTGGCCATACCGCCAATCACCTCGCGTTTGCCTGGCCCGAGCGGAAATTCAACTTCGTCGGCGATCACGTGATGGGGTGGTCGACTTCGATCGTGGCGCCGCCGGACGGCTCGATGATCGACTACATGGAATCGCTGGATCGTCTCGCCGCACGCGAGGAGGATGTGTATTTCTCCGGCCACGGCCCCGAAATTCCGGACGGTCCGCGCTTCGTGCGCTTCCTGATCCGTCACCGCAAGGCGCGCGAGGCCTCCATCCTGCACCGCCTTGCCAAGGGCGAGACCGACATCCCGACCATGGTCCGGGCGATCTATATCGGCATCGATCCGAGGCTCACCACTGCGGCGGGCTATTCCGTGCTGGCGCATCTGGAAGACCTGGTCGCCCGCGGCGTGGTGGCGACGGACGGCGATCCCGTGATCGGCGGGACGTATCGGATGGCGAGCTAGTCTCTCGTCATTCCGGGGCGCGCGTTTTCCGGGCTCGCCGCTTCGCGTCGCCCCGGAATGACAGAACCCTACTTCTTTACAGTTTTCGCCGGCGCCTTCGGCGGCGCCACCGGCGTCTTCTTTACCGGCTTGAGTGCGTCGGCATCGGCGGCGGTGTTGAGATCGTCGATGAATTTCTTCACACGCGCGGCGTTGCTGCCGAGGTCGCGCTCGAAATAGCGCGAGGCGGACCGGATATCGACGCGGGAATCCTCGCCGTCGGGCACGACGCGGATCGCGATGTCCTCGCGGAACCCCATGATCGGCGAGCGCGCCACCGCCTCGATACGGCCGATGCGGCGCGGCGGCTGCGGCGCGCGCTCGTCGATCACCAGCCATTTGCGCTTGTTGACGAGCTGAAGCGCGATCGCATAGGCGCGGTCGACCGAAATCTCGAGCTCGATCGGCTCGATATCAGGATAGAATTGACGCTGCTGCTCGGCCGAATAGAGGCCGGCATACACAGCGGTGTTGGCACCATCGCCGGTGCGCAGGCGGGCCAGTGCGTCGAAGCGCGGCGGGTCGATCGGGTCGGTGGTGATGTCGTGGATCGCCGGCAGCTTGCGGTATTGCAGGCCGAGATAAGCGGGATAGGCGAGGATCGCGCCGTCGATCAGGAAGGCAAGCAGGATGCGCGCCATGCCGCGCGAGCCGTTCTGCCAGATCGCGGCAAAGCCGGCGAGCCCGAACAGGATCGAGAGTGCGGCAATCCCGAGTCCGCCGAAGAAGGTCGCGAGCGCCGGCTTCATTTCCAGGAAGCCGAACCGGACGATGATGATCGAGACCACCACCGCCACCACTGCGAACACGGCCAGATTGCGCGCCCAGCTCGCGAGGCTGGACACGGGCTCCGACTGATAGGGAGCGGAAAACCTGCGGGCCATCGGGTGAGCTCTGCCGGGTCTTGGGACGGTGCCGGCCGATCTGGCACGACGGTGGGGCCGTTGAGACCACGGCCCGGGGGCAAATTCAAGGGCTCCACGCGCACACAGATCGTCATGCCCGGGCTTGTCCCGCCTGCGGGGGCGAAGCCCCTTCGGCGCGGCGAAGGCCCGGGCATCCACGCTCTCCGTGCCGGGGAGCAAGGCGTAAATGGCCGGGACAAGCCCGGCCATGACGTCAGTACGTTGAGCGCTCACGCCCTCCAGGGGAGGGTGCCACCAGGCTACGCCGCCGCGTTCGGGAAGCGGTATTCCTTGAACTGGTCGCGCAGCGCGGTCTTCAGGATCTTGCCCGTCGCCGTGTGGGGGATACCGTCGACGAAGGCAACGTCGTCGGGCATCCACCATTTGGCGATCTTGCCGTCCATGAACTTCAGGATGTCCTCGCGGCTGGCCTGCTGGCCCTGCTTCAGCTGCACGATCAACAGCGGACGCTCGTCCCATTTGGGATGGAACACGCCGATCACGGCGGCTTCCGCCACCGCGGGATGGCCGACTGCGAGGTTTTCAAGCTCGATCGAGGAGATCCACTCGCCGCCGGACTTGATCACGTCCTTGGAGCGGTCGGTGATTCGCATGTAGCCGGCCTCGTCGATGGTCGCGACGTCGCCGGTGTCGAAGAAGCCGTCCTCGTCGAGGATGTCAGTGTCGACCCGGTAATAGGCCTTGGCGACGGCGGGGCCGGCGACCTTGAGGCGGCCGAAGGTCGTGCCGTCCCACGGCAATTCCTTGCCGGCATCGTCGGTGATCTTCATCTCGACGGCGAACGGCGCGTAGCCCTGCATCTGGAGCACGTCGAGCCGTGCCTCGCCCGTCGCATTCTGGAACGGCGGCTTCAGCGCCGCGACGCTGCCGATCGGGCTCATCTCGGTCATGCCCCAGGCGTGGCGGACGTTCGAGCCCATGTCGAGGAAGGCCTTGATCATCGAGCGCGGCATCGCCGAGCCGCCGCAGATCACCATCTTCAGGTCCGGCAGTTTCAGATTGTTGGCGCTCATGTGCTGGAGCAGCATCAGCCACACCGTGGGCACGCCGGCGGTATGTGTCACCCTCTCGGTCGAGAGCAGCTCATAGACCGAGGCGCCGTCGAGCTTGGCGCCGGGCATGACGAGCTTGGTGCCCTGCGAGGGTGCCGAGAAGGCGATGCCCCAGCTGTTGGCGTGGAAGAGCGGCACCACGGGAAGCATGGTCTCGGAGGCGCTGGTACCGAGCGCGTCGACATTGTTGGCCATCAGCGCGTGCAGCACGTTGGAGCGATGCGAATACAGCACCCCTTTAGGATCGCCGGTGGTGCCTGACGTGTAGCACATCGCGGCCGCCGTGTTCTCGTCAAAGTCCTTCCATTTAAACTTGCCGTCGGCCTCCGCAATCCAGTCCTCGTAGGCGACCACGTTCTTCAGCGTCGTCTGCGGCATGTGCGCCTTGTCGGTGAGCACGACGTAGCGTTCCACGCTTGTCAGCTTGTCGGCGATCTTCTCCAGGACCGGAATGAACGTGATGTCGGTCATCACGATGCGGTCCTGCGCATGGTTGATGATCCAGGCGATCTGCTCGGGGAAAAGGCGGGGATTGACGGTATGGCAGATGGCGCCGATCCCCATGATGCCGTACCAGACCTCGAGATGGCGCCAGGTGTTCCAGGCGATCGTTGCGACACGGTCGCCGAGCTTGATGCCGTCGCGCTCCAGCATCTGCGAGACCTTGAGCGCGCGCTTGTGGATGTCGGCGTAGGTGGTGCGATGGATCGGTCCCTCGATCGAGCGCGTGACGACCTCCTGCTTGCCATGAATTTTGGCAGCGTGTTCGATGATCCTGTGGCAGAGCAGGGGCCAGTCTTGCATCAAACCAAGCATTCCGTCGTTCCTCCGAGAAGCCGCTGGGCGGATGTCGCTCTCAGCGTTGGGCCAAAGAATTGTCATGAGTTTTAGCCTGCCCGCCTTTCGCCGCAAATGGTCTTGTCGCGGCTATATGTCCGTCGGCGCGGCAATGGTTACCGTCACGCTCGGGCTCGCGGATCGGGCAGAGGCGCGCAAATATGGGTCCCCACTCGATATCTTTGGTATTGCTGCACCACGGCCCCACGCGACGGTTCATTCTGCCAAGATATCTGGCAAGGTCCCGCTCCCAAGGTCTCGCCCCGAGGAGGCCCCCAAGGCGTCGGACGATGCTCCTGCGGAGACCGGCGGCAAGCCTTCCGCGGAAACGCCTTCTCCCGGCAAATCTGCTCCCGACAAGCCTTCCGCGGACAAACCTGGCGCCAACAAGCCCGCCGAGGCGGCGCCGCCGCCCGAGAAGCAGGCCTCGGCGTGCCGCCTCGCGCTGACCGAGGAGATCGCTATCGCGCCCTCGATCCCGGATATCCGCGGCCCTGGCGCCTGCGGCGGCGAGGATCTGGTGCGGCTCGAAGCCATCGTGCTGCCGGACAAGCGCAAGGTGGCGGTCAAGCCGGCGGCGATCCTCCGCTGCACCATGGCGTCCGCCATCGCCGATTGGGTGCGCAAGGACGTGGTGCCGCTGGCCGCGAGCCTCGGCTCGACCATCAGCGATCTCGACAATTTCGACAGCTTCGAGTGCCGCGGCCGCAACCGCGTTGTCGGCGCCATGCTGTCCGAGCACGGCAAGGCCAACGCGATCGATGTCCGCGCCATCAAGCTCGCTAACGGGCAGTCGATCGGCCTGACCGATCGCACCATGCCCCGCGAGGTGCGGGAACGCGTGCTGCATTCGGTCTGCTCGCGCTTTTCGACAGTGCTCGGCCCCGGCTCGGATTGGTATCACGAGGACCATATCCATCTCGACCTTGCGCAGCGGCGCAACGACTACCGGATCTGCCAGTGGAACGTCTGGGATCCCCTGCCGCAAATTGCTCCGCTGCTGCCGGCGGAACGGCCCGAGGAGGCGCCGCCGCGTGAGGTCGCGGCCAAACCTGAAACGAAGCCCGAGGCCAAGCAAGGAACTGACGACGAAGCGGGGAAATCTCCTGCCTCTGCGGACAAGCCGGCGGCCGACGGCAACAAAGCCCAGACGCACAAGCCGGCAACAAAAAAGCGCCGGTGAAACCGGCGCTTTTGAGTATCTGAGATCAGGAACCTGATCAGTAGCTGCCCGCCTGGCCGGTTTGGCTGCCGCCGAGTGCAAGCCGTGAATTGTAGGGCGAATCACCGTGCTTGGGCTCGAGCACCACAACGAGGGTGCCGACCTTGACGCGGTCATAGAGATCGATCGCGTCCTCGTTGGTCAGGCGGATGCAGCCCGACGAAATCGAGGCGCCGATATATTCCGGCTGATTGGTGCCGTGAATGCGGAACAATGTGTCCTTGCCGCCGGAGTAGAGATACATCGCGCGGGAGCCCATCGGATTGTCCGGGCCGGGTGCGACATAGGTCGGTACGCCCAGGCGCGAAATCTCGCCGGGGGTGGGGTGCCAGGCCGGCCACTCGGTCTTGCTGCCCACCTTGGCGATGCCCGACCAGGCCATGGCCTCTTCGCCAACCGTGATGCCGTAGCGGATCGCCTTGCCGCCATCCAGCACGTAATAGAGATAGTGGTTGTCGGAATCGACCACGATCGAGCCCGGCGTTTCCTTGCGGTGGTAATCGACAATAGCGCGGCGGAAAGGCTCTGCGACCGCAGTCTTCTCGTACCTGACCTTGGCGAGGAGTTCCTTGTCCTTCGGCTTGAAGGCCTTGGTGTCGGTCGCTTCAAAATGCGTGGCTTGCATGCAGCCCGACAGCATCAGGCCAGCGGCCAAAATACCCAGCGTAACTTTCAGCGACGACATGATTTGGTTCCAATCGACAACAACAAGCTTTCGTGGGGCTTGAGCAAGCCCAATTCCACGATTCCGATGGCTCCATTATCGTTGAAATCTGCCACAATTCCAGCCTTACGAAGCTTCTCCCGCGCTGCAAGACCTTACCTGTGGCTTTTCTGTCGCAAGTTTTGCGGGGAAGCGTCGGTTTCTGGACAAAACGGGGGCATGTGTCGATTTTCTGCCACAGTTGGGCCATGGCGCCGCCACAAATGCAAACGCTCCGTTAATGTGCTTGTCATCATCAACTTGTCAGAATCGCGCTAAGGGCTGTCCGTTCTGTCGCAGGCCCTTGCTGGAGTAGTGCATGTTTTCTGTGTTCGTTCCCTCCGAGTCCTCCCTCAAGAAGGCCATCGTCGAGGATCTTGCGGCAGTGCCGGAGCATGCAGTGTGGATCGACCTGGTCAACCCGACCGCGGCCGAGGACAAAGCCGTCGAGAAGCTGTCGGGGATCGCGATCCCGACCCGGGAGGACATGCAGGAGATCGAGATCTCCAGCCGTCTCTATATGGAGAACGGCGCGCGCTACATGACCGCGACGCTGATGTGCCACTCAGATACCGACATGCCCCGGACCACGGCGGTGACCTTCATTCTCGGCGACCACCGCCTGGTAACGGTGCGTTATGATCAGCCCAAGCCCTTTGCGCTGGTCGAGGCCAAGCTGGCCCGTTCCTGCACGCCGGCCATCACCGGCGAGATGGTGCTGATGGAGCTGCTCGATGCCGTGATCGACCGCTGCGCCGACATCCTGGAGCGCTGCGGCGCCGAGATCGACCAGGTCTCGCATGACATCTTCGAGCCGGAGAGCGAGCGCCACGGTCACGCCAAGCAATATTCCCAAATCCTGATCTCGATCGGCCGCAAGGGCGATCTGACCTCCAAGGTTCGCGAGAGCCTGGTCTCGATCGGCCGCGTCGTCGCCTTCCTCTCGGCGGTGGTGGAGGGCGTGAAATGGTCGAAGGACATGCGCGAGCAGCTCAAGACCATGCAGCGCGACGTCGTCTCGCTGACCGATCACGCCTCCTACCTCTCCAGCAAGATCACCTTCGTGCTCGACGCCATGCTCGGCGTCGTCAATCTCGAGCAGAACAACATCATCAAGCTGTTTTCGGTCATGGCGGTCGTCCTGATGCCGCCGACGCTGATCGCCTCGATCTACGGCATGAATTTCAAAGCGATGCCGGAACTCGAATGGGCGCACGGCTATCCGTACGCGCTGGTCCTGATGCTGATCGCGGCGATCGTTCCGTACTGGATCTTCAAGTGGAAGAAGTGGCTGTAATAGCTACCGAGACCTTACGCGGGACCCAGAGACACGGTGTCTGGTGTTGCAGAATAGAGCGGGATTGCGGCCGCACGGCGATGTGTGCTCGCCGCCCCAATTCCTCCGGTAAAATTTGAGCGGTGGGCTGAACGTTTGCGCGAAACTTGTCTGCGATAAGGAGCAGGTTAGCCGCGAGGAACAGCCATGGTTGAAAAACACATAACGACGCCCCCCAACGTCATCGATCTGGCGAGTTATCGCCACGTCGTGACGAGCGGCAAGGCGTCGTCGATGTCGGCACGCATGTGCCGGCACTGTGGTGCTCCGCTGCTCGACGGCGAGAACGACGACGATTGCTCGACTGCAATCAGCACGGCTGCTCCGCAGCCACGCGAGAGGTCACGTCGGATTCGACTCGATTGAGGAACGGAAGCTAAGGGCGATCCAGGTCTTGCGGCGGCGTTGTCTGGATCGCCTTGCTTCCACGGCGTTGTTTCCAACATCTCATTGCAAGGAGCGCTTGCGCTCGCAATGACCGAGGTAGCCTACACGTGCTGGCCGCCGTTGATGTGGATCTCGGCGCCGTTGACGTAGGACGAGGTGTCCGTACACAGCACGTAGATGATTTTGGCAACTTCGTCGGGTGTGCCGAGCCGGTGCATCGGGATCTGCTGGTCGACGATCTTCTCGGTGCCCGGCGACAGGATCGAGGTGTCGATCTCGCCCGGCGCGATCGCGTTGACGCGCACGCCGACGCGGCCGAAGTCGGACGCCATCTCGCGCGTCAAGGATGCCAGCGCGGCCTTCGAGGTGGCATAGGCCGCGCCCGCGAAGGGATGCACGCGCGAGCCCGCGATCGAGGTGACGTTCACGACAGAGCCCTTGGCCGTCTTCAGTTCCTCGATCAGCCCGCGCGCCATCATGATTGGCGCGAAGAAGTTGACGTTGAACACGTGCGTCCAGGTGTCGAGGTCGGTGTCGATCGAGCCGAGCCTGGAGCCGCCGGCGCCCTTCGGTGAGATCGCGGCGTTGTTGACCAGCGCGTGCAGCATGCCGCCTTCGAGACGGTCGCGGATGTCGGAGATCGCGCGGGTGGTATCGGCGGGGGTGGCGAGGTCGACCTGGATATGGTCCTCAGGGCCCGCATCCCACGGACAATCCTCCGGGAACGGATGTCGCGAGCAGGTGATCACGCGCCAGCCGGCCGAGGAAAATCGGATGACGGTGGCATGCCCGATGCCGCGACTCGCCCCGGTCAGGAGCAGCGTGCGGCGCGGCGCGTTGGAAGGCTGCGGCATGAAGGTCTTTCAGGCTGGAGCATGATCCGGACCCGGAGGGCCGCGTTAGCGCAAAGCGTGCAGCGGCTTTCCGAAAGGATCATGCTCGAACAAAATACTAAGGATACATCCGCGTCTTGGACCATTTCTGGCCGGCCGCGTCACGGCGAAATTCGATGCGGTCGTGCAGGCGGAATGGGCGGTCGTGCCAGAACTCGATACGCGACGGCGTGATACGCCAGCCGCTCCAGCCCGGCGGACGCGGCACCTCGCCGATGATGTGCTTGGCGGCAACCTTGGCGATCGCCTGCTCGAAGGCGAAGCGGCTCTCGAGCTCTTGCGACTGCTTGCTCGCCCAGGCGCCGATCTGCGCCTGCTTCGGGCGGGTGGCGAAATAGGCGTCGGCTTCGGCCTCGGTCACCGGCGTCACGTTGCCGCGGATGCGGACCTGACGGCGCAGCGACTTCCAGTGAAAAAGTAACGCCGCCTTAGGATTTGCGGCGAGCTCGCGGCCCTTCTGGCTGGCGATGTGGCTGTAGAAGACGAAACCATCGGTATCGAAGCCCTTCATCAGCACCATGCGCACGTCCGGCAGGCCGTCGGCATCGACGGTGGCGAGCGCCATGGCGTTCGGATCGTTCGGCTCGCTCTTGATGGCTTCGTTCAGCCAGGCCTCGAACAGCGCAAACGGCTCGTCGGCGGCGGTGAAATCACCGGATGTTAAGGGTGTCTGGTGTTTCATCGAGGTCGTGTCGGTCATGTCTGGGGTCCGAGTTGCGTCCTGCGGTCCAAAACGCGCTGTTGTCTGCTACCGCCCTATATAGGGTATGGGGACGCGTTGGCCTATCGGCGATCCGGCCGTCCGGCTTCGTCATGACGATCATTCTGATCGGGCTCGGCACCGGCGGCTGCAGCTTTTCCCGCAATGACAAGAGTGCCTACGCCAAGGCCGAGGACAGCGACCTCACCGGCTCGATCGCAATGCCGGCCAGGGCACCGACCGAGACCGATCTCGCCTTCGCCCGCAACGCCGCCTCCGACGTCCTCAGCAAGAACGACAAGGATTCCAGCCAGCATTGGGAGAATCCGGACACGGGGGCGCGCGGTTCGGTCACGCCGATCGCGCAATCCTATGCCGCCGAGGACGGCCGCAAGTGCCGCGACTTCCTGGCGAGCTACGTCAACGGCAGCACCGAAAGCTGGCTCCAGGGCGCCGGTTGCCAAAGCAGCCGTGGCAGTTGGGAGATTCATACGCTAAAGCCGTGGCGGAGCTAGGAATCGCTTCACCAGGCTAGTTGCAAAAATACCACTCGCCCCCCACATGAGGCTCAAGTGGGGCGGGGAGCCCTTTGAACAATTCGATTTCTTGAAGGAGACGTGACGGATGCGCGACCCCTATGAGGTCTTGGGGGTGCCGCGGAGCGCCAACGCTGCCGCGATCAAGAGCGCCTATCGCAAGCTTGCCAAGAAGCACCATCCCGACAGCAACAAGAACGACCCGAAGGCGGCCGAGCGCTTCGCCGAGCTCAATACGGCCAACGAGATCCTCGGCGACGAGGACAAGCGCAAGCAATTCGACCGCGGCGAGATCGACGCCGACGGCAAGCCGCGCTTCCAGGGCTTTCCGGGCGGCGGCGGGCCGCGCGGTCGCGCGGGTCCCGGCGGGTTCGAAAGCTATACGTTCCGCGGTGGCGGCGCGGGCCCTGGTCCGGGCGGCGGCGCGTTCGAGGACATCCTCAACAGCATGTTCGGCGGTGCGCAGCGTCCGCGCCCCGGGGCTGGCGGCGGTGCCCAGTTCGAATTCGACCCCGGCGGGATCGGGCTCGATCTCGACGTCAATGTCGCCATGACCGTCTCGCTGGAGGAGGCGGTCAAGGGCGGCGAGAAGCGCGTCCGGCTGCCGAATGGCAAGGAACTCAACGTCAAGATTCCGGCCGGAGTCACCGAGGGCCAGCAGATCCGGTTGCGGGGACAGGGCGAGAGCGCGCAGGGCCATCCGCCCGGCGATCTCCTGATCACGATCGGCATCGCGCCGCATCCGTTCTTCAAGATCGAGGGCGCCGATCTCAGGATCGACCTGCCGGTCACGCTTTATGAGGCGGTGCTTGGCGGCAAGGTCCGCGTGCCCACCCTCGGCAATGCTGTGGAGCTTTCGGTCCCGCAGAACACCTCCAGTGGCCGGACCTTCCGCCTCAAGGGCAAAGGATTGCCAAAAGCTGGCGGAACCGGGGATCTCTTCGTCACCATCAGGATTATGCTACCGGACGGGAACGACGCCGAGCTTGAAGCATTGATGGAGAAGTGGCGGGACCAGCACCCCTACAATCCACGTAGCGGGCTTGGTTGACGCGTGATCCGGAAAAGTGCGTAGCGGTTTTCCGAAAAGATCATGCACGAACAAGAGCTAAAGCGCGACTGATCGCGCTTTAGGGCGAGATCGATAGCTGAAGGGGTTCTCCTAAAGACTGAGAGCGTCGTCCATGGAGATGATGCTCATCATATGCCCGAGGCGTGGTAGCCCTTCTTGGCTCACGTGCTCGACATGTCGGCTGTCCGGCGGGGCAGCCGATAAAAAGGTGCGGCCTCGAGAGGGGGACCAGCGCGGTACCAAAAACCCCAATCGAGGCCGCCCGCGTCGATCGGCGGATCGAACGCTGCTCATTTTCGCGTGATCATCCGGTGCGATAATGAGACGCGCCGATGTCTTCATTCCAAATTTTCAATGTCGGAATCGAGGCACCGCGGTTGCGTGGTTGTCTAGGTGCCGTTTTTCTCTGCCTGGTCGTAGACCGCCTGCGCCACTTTGGTCAGCCGGTCGCGGTCGCCGCCACCGCTGACGACGTAGCCGACGTTTCGCTCCGACCAGAACAGCGCCCCATCCTTGTCCGTTCTGGCGTAGCGCATCTGCGTCGCGCCGTTCTCGGTCTTGGCGGTGTAGATCGTGTATCGCTCGCCCGAGGCGCCTTCATACATCAGGAACGACGCCGGCCCGTTCGGCCCCGGCAAAAGGCGGCCACCGACGAGCTTCAGTCCACTCGCCTCCAGGTTCGGTGCAAACACGGTCCAGCCGCAGCGTCTGGTCAGCCAGGCCTGGAGGTGGTCGCGCTCGTTGCCGCCGACCTCGACGGGATGGCGAACCTCGACGACATAGAGGCGGTGGGCGTCGAGCGCGTCAGTCGTAAAGCTCTGGAAGGTCGAGGGCGCGTTGGCGGCACCATGCGCCAGCCAGCCGGCGGAGCCGCCGGCAACGAAGGCCACCAGCACGGCCGCGGCGGCCCCATAGAGCCAGTGCCGCGGGCGGCGCTCCAGCCGCTCGAGCTCCAGCCGCGCCGGCACCGGCTCCTGGGCGACGGAATCGTAGCGGGCGTGCAGCATCTCGGCCATGACGCGCCAGGACTGCACGCGCTCGCCATCCTCAGGCTGCGCGGCAAGCCAGGCCTCGACGTCGGCGCGGCGCTCGGCCGGCAGCTCGCCGTCGACATAGGCGTGCAATTCGTCCTCGGTCACTGGAATCTTGCGGTCGTTCATATCGATCGTCTCTGGCTCTGCGGCCCAAAATGTTCTTCGTGGTTCAACTGCGCCGTCTCTCGCGCCATGCAGAAGAAACGACCGGCGCGATGCATTAATCCTGCCATCATTTCACCCGCCTGAGCGCCGGGCGCTCACCCTCCAGCGAGGCTTTAACGTGGGCGCGGGCGCGTGCCAGGCGCGACATCACGGTGCCGATCGGCACGCCCTGGATGTCGGCGACCTCGCGGTAGCTCATGCCCTCCAGCATCACCAGGAGCAGCACCGAGCGTTGCTCTTCGACGAGCGTCGCCAGCGCCCTCTCGATATCGCGCCCTTCGGCTTCGGTCCCGCTGGCATCCGGGTTGTTCTCCGTCAGCTGCATGAATTGCGGCCGCCGCGCCAGCGAGCGCCGCCGGTTCTTGTTGAGGTTGGTCAGGATCGTATAGAGCCAGCTCCTGACGTCGCCCCCGAGGAAGAGGCGCTCCGAACGCAGCGCCCGCACCAGCGTATCCTGCACCAGATCGTCGGCCGCATCCGCCTCGCGCGTGAGCGCGCGGGCGTAGCGGCGCAACGCCGGGATCATGGCTTCAACGCTCTGGCGAAACGCACTCATTGCGGTCTTGACGTCCTGATGTTCGGCGCGAGCGCCACAACGATCATAACACCCGAGCGGAACGGCTATTCCGGCGCTTGAAACACCGTTAACGCCTCGTATTAGGACTGTACCGCAACGGAGGGCTGGTGTACCTCCAAACCTTACTGGGACCTCGACGGGACGTTAGCAAAATGGCGCAGAATTCAGGTCTGATGCAGGGCAAGCGGGGCGTGGTCCTCGGCGTTGCCAACAACCGTTCGATAGCCTGGGGCATTGCCAAAGCATGCCACGCGGCCGGCGCCGAGCTCGCCTTCACCTATCAGGGCGATGCGTTGAAGAAGCGCGTCGAGCCGCTCGCCGCTGAGATCGGCGGGCTCGTGCTCGGCCATTGCGACGTCACCGATGCCGCGACTATCGACGCGGCCTTCGCGGTGCTGAAGGAGAAGTGGGGCAAGATCGATTTTCTGGTGCATGCGATCGCCTATGGGGAGCAGCTCGACGGGCGCTATGTCGACACCACGCAGGAGAATTTTTCGAAGTCCCTGCTGATCTCCTGCTATTCGTTCACGGCCGTGGCGCAGCGCGCCGAGAAGCTGATGACCGACGGCGGCTCGCTCATCACGCTCAGCTATTACGGCGCTGAGAAGTGGATGCCGCATTACAACGTCATGGGCGTTGCGAAAGCGGCGCTCGAAGCGAGCGTGCGTTATCTCGCCGCCGATCTCGGTGAGAAGAACATCCGCGTCAACGCGATCTCCGCGGGGCCGATCAAGACCCTCGCGGCGTCCGGCATCGGCGATTTCAGATATATCCTGAAGTGGAACGAGGCCAACGCACCGCTGCGGCGCAACGTCTCCACGGAAGACGTCGGCGGCAGCGCGCTGTATTTCCTTTCCGACCTCTCGCGCGGCGTCACCGGCGAGGTGCACCACGTCGATTCCGGATATCACGTGCTCGGCATGAAGCGCCCGGACGCGCCTGACATTTCGTTCGGCGGGAAGGACTAACTTTTCAGCCAGCAATGCCCGTGCCCACGATCTATTATCTGCGCCACGGCGAGACCGAGTGGAATGCGCTCGGCAGGCTTCAGGGCATCAAGGACATTCCGCTGAACGCGCGCGGTCGCGATCAGGCCGTGCAGGCCGGCGGCATTCTCGCCGATCTATTCAAGCGCGAGGG
Source organism: Bradyrhizobium sp. WSM4874 (assembly GCF_055811835.1). Lineage (NCBI taxonomy): Bacteria > Pseudomonadati > Pseudomonadota > Alphaproteobacteria > Hyphomicrobiales > Nitrobacteraceae > Bradyrhizobium > Bradyrhizobium sp. WSM4874. Next base: position 53,642 of record NZ_JBVVPR010000014.1, on the reverse strand, counting down.
CCGCGACAAGGCTGCATTAGCTTACGTCTCGAGTCCGCTTGGCCGCGCGCGAGAGACCATGGAACTGGCGCGGAGCAAGCTCGAACTGCCGATTGCAGACTATGCGCTCGACGACCGCCTGCGTGAGATCGGTTACGGCGTCTGGGAGGGGCTGACGCTGGCCGAGAGCGAGGCCTCCGATCCCGACATCTACGCCCGGCGCCTCGCCGACAAATGGACGGTCGGCCCCGCAGGCGGAGAGACCTACGCCGATGTACAGATCCGCGTGCGCGCCTGGTACGACCAGCTCCGGACCGACACCGTCGCGGTCGCCCATGGTGGGACCTGCCGGGCCCTGATGGTTTCACTCGGCCTGGAGACGCCGGCGAGCGCCGCCGAACTCTATATCGAGCAGGGCGCCGTCTACGTGTTCCGGGACGGGCGGCTGGAGAAGTTTAGTTAAGCCGGTTCGCGTCCCCGTCCTCCGCCGTCATGCCCGGGCTTGTCCCGGGCATCCACGCCCTTTTGCCCTGCGGGGCCAAGAACGTGGATGGCCGGGACAAGCCCGGCCATGACCACAGTGTCGGCATTTGACCCCAATTTCAGGGCGAGTTAAGTCAGCCCTGACTTACGAGCTAGAGACGGATGTCCTTCAACACCTTCGGCCACATGTTCCGCGTCACGACCTTCGGCGAGAGCCATGGGGTGGCGATCGGCTGCGTGGTCGACGGCTGCCCGCCCATGATCCCGCTCGTCGAGGCCGACATTCAGGGTGATCTTGATCGCCGCCGGCCCGGCCAGTCGCGCTTCACGACCCAGCGTCAGGAGCCGGACCAGGTCAAGATCCTCTCCGGCGTGATGGCGCATCCGGAGACCGGCGTACAGGTGACGACGGGCACGCCGATCGGGCTCCTGATCGAGAACACCGACCAGCGCTCGAAGGACTATTCCGAGATCAAGGACAAGTTTCGCCCTGGCCATGCCGACTTCACCTATGAAGCGAAGTACGGCCTGCGCGACTATCGCGGCGGCGGCCGCTCCTCGGCGCGCGAGACCGCGACGCGCGTTGCCGCCGGCGCGATCGCGCGAAAAGTATTGCCCGACGTGAAGGTGCGCGGCGCGCTGGTGCAGATCGGGCCCCACAAGATCGACCGCGCGAAGTGGGACTGGGACGAGATTGCGAACAATCCGTTCTTCTGTCCCGACAAGGACAAGGCCGCGTTCTTCGAGACCTATCTCGACGGCATCCGCAAGAGCGGCTCCTCGATCGGCGCGGTGATCGAGGTCGTCGCCGAAGGTGTGCCGGCCGGCCTTGGCGCGCCGATCTACGCCAAGCTCGACGCCGAGCTCGCCTCCGCAATGATGAGCATCAATGCGGTGAAGGGCGTCGAGATCGGCGCCGGCTTCGGCGCGGCCGAACTCACCGGCGAAGAGAACGCCGACGAGATGCGCACCGGCAATGACGGCACGCGTTTTCTGTCCAACCACGCCGGCGGCGTGCTGGGCGGTATCTCCACGGGACAGCCGGTGGTGGTGCGTTTCGCGGTCAAGCCGACCTCGTCGATCCTGCAGCCGCGCCTCACCGTCGATCGCAACGGCGCCGACACCGAGATCACGACCAAGGGCCGCCACGATCCCTGCGTCGGCATCCGCGCCGTCCCCGTCGGCGAAGCCATGATGGCTTGTGTGTTGGCCGATCATTTCCTGCGCGATCGCGGTCAGGTCGGGCGCTAGCGTTGCGCGAGGCGCTTGTATCGCGCCACTAGCCCACCGCGCAGCTTGACGATCCCACAACTTCGTCCGCAAATGCGGACATGGAAAGCTCCGAGCTCCAACGTATCACCAGCTGGCTGATCGACGGCGCCTGGTCGTCGAAGGCCCCGGCCGAGATGACGGCGGAAGCCTGCGAACGGATGGTCGCAGCCGGTCTGCCGCTATGGCGGTTCGGCATCTTCATCCGCACGCTGCATCCCGAAATTTTCGGTCGCAACTTCATCTGGCGGGAGGGCGAGGAGGTCGAGATCGGCACGGTCGATTTCGCGATCCTGGAGACGCCGGAATTCGCCAGAAGTCCGCTGCGGGTCGTGTTCGAGCAGGGACTTGAGGTGCGGGGACGCATGGACGATCCCGGCAGCAAGCATTTCCCTTTTTTCGACGATATGCGTGCCGAAGGCGTAACCGACTACGTCGCGACGCCAATGCAGTTTCTCGACGGCTCGGTCCACGCGACGAGCTGGACCACGCGCCATCCAGGCGGCTTCACCGATGAACACATCGCGGCGATTCACGCCATCGTCAAACCGCTCGCGCGCATCACCGAGATCATCAGCCTGCGCCGCACTGCCGAGATGCTGCTGGACACCTATGTCGGCAATCGCGCGGGCGCGCGCATCCTTGGTGGTCAGATCCGCCGCGGCCACAACGACACCATGCAGGCTGCGATCTGGCTCTCCGATCTGCGCGGCTTCACCGCACTGTCGGACCGGCTGCCGGCCGAGACGGTGGTCGAGATCCTCAACCATTATTTCGACTGCCAGGTTACCGCGATCCGCGGTCATGGCGGCGAGGTGCTGAAATTCATGGGCGACGGCCTGCTCGCGGTATTCCCGATCGACGAATATGTCGGTGATGCCGCGCATGTCTGCACGCGGGTGCTGGAGGCGGCGCGCGAATCCCGCGCCAGCGTCGACGCGCTCGCGTATCCTGTCGGCGACGTCGTCGAGCGCTTCCGCTTCGGCGTGGCGCTCCACGTCGGCAACATCCTCTACGGCAATATCGGCGGCGGCAACCGCCTCGACTTCACCTGCATCGGCCCCGCCGTGAACCTTGCCGCCAGGCTCGAGAAAATCACGGGTCGCCTGGGGCGGACCGTCGTCGCCTCGGAAGGCTTCGCCAATGTCTGCCGCCACGACTGGCACGAGCTCGGCGAATTCCCTATCGCGGGCTTTTCAAAGGCGCAGCGCGTGTACGGGCTGACGGAGGAGACGCCGGTGGCGATGGCCTGAGGTCGTCCTCGGATGTCCGCCGCCATCAACCCGGTGAGCAGAGTTCAGGCGTTCGCCGCCATCACCGACTTCAGCGGTACATCCAGCTGATAGACAAATCCGGACGGTTCGTAGGCCAGCCGCACCTGCCCGTTCAGTTGCTGGCCGAGCGACTCGATCATCCGGGTGCCGTAGCTCCGTCGTGTTGGCGGCGCCACCACAGGGCCGCCGCTTTCGCTCCACTTCAGGCGCAGTCTTTGCTCGATCTCGTCCACCGTCCATGCGACCTCGACATGCCCGGAGGAACTGGACAGCGCGCCGAACTTCGTGGTGTTGGTGCAGAGCTCGTTGAACGTCATGGCGAGCGCTATCACGGCACCGGACGTGATCCGGAGATCCGGCCCATTGAAATGGAATCGTCGGCCCCCCTGACTATCAAAAGGATCGGTGGCGCCGCTCAGGGTGTGAGTGAGGCTCGCATTTAACCAGCTGACCTGTATCAACAGGTCGTGGGCGCGCCCCAACGCCAGCAAGCGGCCATCCATGGCTTTTTGGCCTTGCTCGAGATTGATTGCGGCCCGGAAGCTCTGGGCTGCGATTGCGCTCACCGTCGCAAGCGTATTCTTGATGCGATGATGCAGCTCTCCGAGGATGAGCTTTTGCAACTTGTCGGCAGCCTCGCGTTCGTGGGCTTCGATGCCGGCTTGAGCGAGCAGGACCTTGGCGTCGGTGTCGGCCTGTTCCAGCAACAGGCGCAGATTGTCGTTCTCCGCAACCAGAACCGATTCCTGTGGCGATCGAGCAAGGTTGTCCACAGGATCCGTCGTTGTGGACGGAAGGATTTTTAGCGCGCCCGCTCCGATCATCGTCTGCAACTGCGAGATCATTTCGTCGACGGCGAGCGGCTTGCGAAAGAAGCGGCTGTCCGCCGGCGTTTCGTTTTCAGACGGCTTTACCTGACCGGAGACGAGCACGATCTTGATGGCAGGCCAGCGATCGTGCACCGCGTGGGCCAGCTTCAGGCCGTCCATGGTCCCGGGCATCTGTATGTCGCTGAACAGAAGCGAGATGTCCGACCGCGACTCGAGGATTGCGATGGCTTCGTCGGCGTTGACGGCCTGCACAGGGCAGAAGCCTGCATCCTCCACGATATCGACTGCGCGCATGCGCAGGATCATCTCGTCTTCGACGACGAGAACATTCGGCAAGGAGGTTGGAGGTGTTGACATCTGTGCACGACACTTTCCTGGATCATCCGACAAGCCCGGTCGGCGCTTTGCGATTGTTGGTCTAGCGGCGCGCCGTCACCAAACGAGCTTCATGAATCCTGACATCGGATTCACCTCGGCGTAGACACGATGCTTCGAAGTCCGGCCAGACCTGGCCTACGCAATTCCTGGCCACCGGATGGCTTGCCAGCCGGTCCGCCTTCGCCAAAGCAACGGTCTCGCGCGCTTTTACTTGCGGAGCAAAACCGGGCAACACCATTACGGACACTCCGAGGAGCGCGAACATCGCGAACGCGATAAGAGATTTCATCATTTGGGGCTGCTTTGGCTGTTGACCGCCCCACTTCATTGGGGACGCTGTTACAACAACCAAAATGAAATATAGTTCATTTTATACAACTTATATTTGAGGCGTGATTTGAAGGCGGACGCCGCCCTTAGCCCGGATCATCACTCGACGTGAAGAGGCCGCCGACCAGGTTGGCTTGCCACTACCTCGGTGTTTTGGAGCCAGGCAGGCTTATCCAGTCATGAATGTGCGAGGCCGTTTCGCTCAATCGCGCCGCTTTGAGCAGCGCTTCTCGCTGAACACCGGGCGGGGCAATCTCTGCGCGACGGCGAGCCTCGGCCGCCAATTGGGCAAGGCGATTGCTCAGCGGGATATTTCTTTTGGTGGTGTCTTGCACGGGACGCTCCGCATTGGGCGGGAGCGCAAAGACTCTCTCAGTCACCGATGGATGCCGTGACGGGCCGGTGATGGCTCACCATGCGCCTGTTGACGGCCAATAGATACACTATTCGGAAGAGCAGTTTCGGCGCCGAAATCGAAAGAGGGCGCCAAAGCACCAAAGCCTGACCGGTGCCACTATTCCTCCGGCTCCGTGGTGAACAGCAGCGGATAGCCCTTGGTGCGGCCGGCATCCGTTGCGCGGGTAGCCTTGGTCTCGGCGACGTCCTTGGTGAACACCGCGACCACGCAGGCGCCGAGCTTGTGGGCGGTGATCATCACCTTGTAGGCCTGATCCTCGGTCATCCGGAACTCGGCCTTGAGGATCATCGTGACGAATTCGCGGGGCGTGAAGTCGTCGTTGATCAGGATGACCTTATGCAGCTTCGGCCGCTCGACCTTGGTCTTCGTCCTGGTTTTCGGTTTGGCAACGGTATCGTTCATTCCGCCTCCCGGATATGGCGGGCTCCGGTTCCTGCCGGCGCGCTCAGCGCGCGGCCTTTGCACCATATTGCAAGACCTGCACCTTCTCCAAGGTGATCAGGCCGCTCGACATCATGCCATCCAGGATGGGCAGGAATGCATTGATGTTGTCCTCGCTGTCGACGATCTCGATCAGCAGCGGCAGGTCTTCCGAGAGCCGCAGAATCTTCGAAGTGTGCAGCCGGCTCGACTTGCCGAAGCCCATGGGGCCGCGTAGCACGGTGGCGCCGGCCAGATGCCGCTCGCGCGCCGTCATCACGATCGCTTCATAGAGCGGCTTGCCGTGGAAATGGTCGTTCTCGCCAATGAAGATCCGGAGCGAAACTGCCTGGTTGGGGATTTGCATGGTCACCTCCTCGTCAATCGGTTGGTGCCGCTGGCTATCATATGGCCTGCCCATACCGACACCAGCCAGCAAATGACGGATGCCGCGATATAGGCGAGCGCCGTATATTTCATGCCGCCGTGGAACAGGCGGAAGGTCTCCAGGCTGAAGGTCGAAAACGTCGTGTAGCCGCCGCAGAACCCGGTCATGACGAACTGCCGGTGCTCGGGCCGCGCCAGCAGGCGGCCGTCGGGCCCGGTCAGCGTCGCGTAGAAGCCGATGATCAGTGAGCCCGTGGCGTTGATGAACAGCGTCGCGACGGGGAAGCCGGAGCCGGTGCCGAGCGCAAGCCCGACCAGATAGCGCGTCAGCCCGCCGACCATGCTGCCGGCGGCAACCCAGGCATAGAGCGTCGCGGTGCGCCAGCGATCGGCAGAGGAGGGGGACTTCATCTGCCTAGCCTCCCAGAGCGTCCGCGAGGAGGAAGCCGCAACTGACGGCGGCGAGGCAGGGCACGACCGAGACCGCGACATTCCCCAGCGCGTGCATCGGCTCGCCGTTCCGCGCCAGCGTCAGCGTTTGCAGACTGAACGAGGACACCGTGGTGTAGCAGCCAAGAAAGCCGGTGACCGCGAACAGCCATGGATCGGGCGCGGCGAAGAGCGAGCCGGGATGGGTCGCCAATGCGCCAAAAATGCCGATCAGAAAGGCGCCGGTGACGTTGATGGTCACGGTGCCCCACGGAAACGTCTCGCCCAGCCGCCGGGCGATCGCGCCGGAGATGAAATAGCGCGCGCAGCCGCCGAGCACGCTGCCGATCATGATCGCTAGCACTCCGCTCAGCACGGCGAACAGCCCCCCGTCATCGTTTCTCCTCCGTTGCCAGCCCGTTGCCGACGGCAAATAGTCCCATGAGCGCGACCAGCGCAAAGCCGAGCCCCGCCAGGAAGGTGCCGGCCGGACCATAGGCATCCCACAAGGCGCCGGCGATCACGCTTGCGGCCAGCAAGGCAAGGCCGGTGAACAGGTTGAAATAGCCGAACGCAGTGCCGCGCAGACTCGGTGGCGCTGCGTCGGCGACGAGGGCCGAGAGCAGGCCTTGCGTCAATCCCATATGCAGCCCCCACAGCACGACACCCAGGGCGAGGCCCCCAAGGTTTGGCAGCAGTGCAAGCGCGAGATCGGCGCCGGCGAGGAAGACGAGGCCGAGCGCGAGCAGGCTGGTGCGGTTGATCCGGTCCGAGAGCACGCCGGCCGGATAGGCCGACAACGCATAGACGATGTTCATCAGCACCAGCACGGCCGGCACCCACATCGCATTGAGCCCGATATTCTGCGCGCGCAGGATCAGGAAGGCCTCGCTGAAACGTGCCAGCGTGAACACGACGCCAACCGCGACGACACGCCAGTACACGGATCCAAGCTGGCGCATCGCGGCGGTATTCAGCGGATTCCTTGACGGCTCCCGGCCTGGATCCGGCTCCGGCTCGCTCACCGCGAACGCGATCAGTCCGAACGACAGGAAGCCCGGCAGCACGGCCACCCAGAACACCACCGTAAAATTGTCCGCCGTCCACCACATCAGACCGATCGCCATGAGCGGCCCGACGAACGCACCGATGGTGTCGAGCGACTGACGCAGGCCGAAGCTCGCGCCGCGCAGGCCGATGGGGGCGATATCGGCGATCAGCGCATCGCGCGGTGCGCCGCGAATGCCCTTGCCGACGCGGTCGATGAAGCGCGCGGCGACCAGCCATCCGACGCTGGGGGCAAGCGGGAACAGCGGTTTTGTCAGTGCGGCGAGCCCGTAGCCAAGCGCAGCGAGCAATTTGCGCCGGCCGAGCCAGTCGGACAGCGCGCCGGAGAAGATCTTCGTGATCGAGGCTGTCGCCTCGGCGATGCCCTCGATGAAGCCCACGGTGAGCGTGGAGGCGCCGAGCACGGTGACGAGATAGACCGGCAGCAGTGCGTGGATCATCTCGGAAGAGACGTCCATCAGCATCGAGACGAAACCGAGCACCCAGATCCCCTTGGGCAGCCCTGCACGTGCAGAATTCGGTGTTGTCGTCGTCACGTCCAGGACTTCTCCTCGGCCTCTGCTTGACCTCTGCTTGACCTCTCCTTGGCCTTCGCGTCCAGACAACAAAAAACCCGCCAGCGGCGGGTGTGTCCATGCTCCCGCCGAAGGCAGAGGCCTAGAAATTGCCCCTCCTCAAGCAGGAGTCATCAGCCCACTACGGTCACGGGCGGTTGTCGGGGGACTCCATCCCCATCTGTATCGCCAGCCTAGCATGGAAATCGCGCCGGACAAGTAGGCGAGGGTGCTCTGTCCAGTGGTCCGTCATTCCGGGAGCGGCGCGAACGGGGCAATATGGCGGCAGCTTTGCGTAATGCTTCATAATTCCCGAGCCGCAAATGCTAACTCGCAAATCCCTAACTGGAATGTGAAGCGCAAGCGATCTTCGGACTTTGCGGCAAGGCGATTGCATGTCACCATCGCGTCATACGACGGGAGGCTGCGATGCGCTTGCTGTTCTCGATCGGGGCTGTGCTGATGACCGGCATGTTTGCCGGAGGGGACGTCGCGGGCATCGCGGCACCAGGACCCAAGTTTGAGTCGCCTAAAATTCAGCCGCAGCGGCAAGCAGCCGACAGGGACGCCCAGACGGTCGATGTCGAGCTGATCCTCGCCGTCGACGTCTCCTACTCCATGGACATGGACGAGCTCGCGGTCCAGCGCGAAGGCTATGCGCAGGCGATCCAATCGAAGGAATTCCTGCAGGCGCTGAAGTTGGGCCCGAACGGCCGGATCGCGGTGACCTATTTCGAGTGGGCCGCCTCGACCGACCAGAAGATCATCATCCCCTGGCGGCTGGTCGATGGACCGGAGACCGCCGATGCCGTCGCCGCCGAAATCTTGAAGACGCCGATCCGGCGCGCCTCGCGCACCTCGATCTCCGGCGCGATCACTTTCGCGATGCCGCTGTTCGACGAGGATCCCTATCGGGGCTTGCGCCGCGTGATCGACATTTCCGGCGACGGTCCCAACAACAATGGCACGCCGGTCACGATTGCGCGCGACGCAGCGATCGAGAAGGGCATCGTCATCAACGGTCTGCCGATCATGGTCAAGGAGCCGTCCTATTCGACCATGGATATCGACAATCTCGACTTCTACTATGAGGATTGCGTCATTGGCGGCCCCGGTTCCTTCGTCATCACGATCAAAGACCGCGACAAGTTCAAGGAAGCCATCCGCACCAAGCTCCTGATGGAGGTTGCGGGCCGTATGCCGGAGCGCCCGGTGATGCGCGTTGCGGAGAAGGACAAGGAGCCGCGTGTGAACTGCATGATCGGCGAGAAGATCTGGTCGGACCGCTGGGGTCGCTGAACGCGGCCTACCGGACGAGACCTTTTGCCCTATTTGCCTGCGATGGAATTTTAACCATGCGTTAACTGTTGCGTGGCCCTAATCGGCTGCTTCCAATTGTTTCCGGATACTGTTCTGACGTTCCTGTCGGGGCGCGAACCAAGCGGGCCTGTCAGACAAATCCGCCGAGCAATCCAATGGCCATCGTCACGTCGAGCACCAGCCAGATTTCTCCCGCTCTCGAGCGGGTGTATCACCAGAGCTCCCTGCTCGGTGAGTGGAAAGGCAATTGGGCCGGCAATAACCAGCCCGTCAGCTTCAAGGTCGTGAACATCCGCGGTGCCCGGGCGCAGGTCGAGTACACCCATAACGGACGCACGGAGCGCGGTTTTGGCGAGGTCGCCGGTTCGCTTCTCACCTTCGGCACGGTCACGGTCGGCACCAAGGACGGCAAGAGTCTGGTGCTGTTGTCATCTGCAGGCGCGGGCAAGCAGACCGCGACTCTCGAGAAGCAGGCGCCGCCGGCCTCCGACAGCCGCCTGATGGGAAGCTGGGGCGGCTATTCCAGTGACAATGGCAAGAGCGCGAGCTTCAGGGTGCTCGCTGTCAACGGCAACGAAGCGCAGGTCAGCGTCACCACCGATGGCGTCACCCGTCAGGGCACCGGCACCGTCTACAAGAACGTCATCATGTTCGGGCAGGCGCAGATTGCGACCGACGACGGGCAGAATGGCAAGATCATCTACCAGGTCCGCAACAAGTCGTTCGTGGTGCCCGTGACGAAATATCCGCCGTCGGATACATCGTCCGCGGTGGACAGGACGGCGTAGCCGATCACGGCTGCTGCTCGCTGGACCGCGTCAGCGCCTTCAATTGCCGGTCGATCTGACGCAAGACGTCGCAGGCGGGCGCCAAAGCGCCATTGCCGATCATTTGCGGCGGCCAGCTTTCGTTGCGGCGCGAGCGAGGCAAGGATGTCGGCGCCAGGCGTGGCTGCAGCATCGGTATGGCCTATGCCGTAGCCACGCGCCGGAATGGGGAAGATCAGATCCGCGCCTCCAGAATCAGATTGAAGGGCGTTTCAGCGGCGCGACGGAAGCGCGTCAGTCCGCCCTCTCGCGCGACCTTGCGCAGCCTTGCCTCGCCCGCTTGCGCGCCCAGTGCGAGGCCCACCTCCTGGTCGAGCGAGGCCGGCGTGCAGATCATGGTCGACGCCGCATAATAGACCCGCCCGACCGGGTTGAGATTGTCCTCGAGGCGGTCGCCTGCGAACGGCTCAACCAGCATGCAGGTGCCGTCCTTTGCCATGGTCTCGCGCACGTGGTCGATGGCGCCGACGGGATCGCCCATGTCATGCAGGCAATCGAAGAAGCAGACGAGATCATAGCCCTCGGCCGGATAAGTCTTGGCGGAATGAACAGCGAAGCTGACCCGGTCGCCCAATCTGGCTTCGGTGGCCGCCTTTCGCGCGGCCTCGATCGAACCCTCGTGATAGTCGAAGCCGTAGAAGCGGGAGTTCGGGAAGGCTTCCGCCATCAGCCGTGTCGAGACGCCGTGCCCGCAGCCGACATCGGCGACCTTGGCGCCGCGCTTCAGCTTGTCCACGACGCCGTCGAGCGCGGGCAACCATTCCTGCACCAGATGATGCATGTACCCGGTCCGGAAGAAGCGGGCGGTGCCGCAGAACAGGCATTCGCTGCGCCGGTTCCAGCCGACGCCCTTGCCGGATTTGAATGCGTCCGAGACCTTCGGCTCGTCGAGAAACGCCGAGGCAATGACATTGCCGAACGCGCCGAGGAACACCGGACTGTCCTCATCGGCAGGCGCCATCGCCTGCTCCGGCAGCATCGAGAATTTTGCCGAAGCGGAATCGTATTCGATGTAGCCGGACGCCGCCTGGCTCGCGAGCCATTCGCGGACATAGCGCTCCGCCGTTCCGGTAGCGCTTGCGAGCTCGGACGAGTTCATCGGTCCCTTGGCGGCAAGGGTACGATAGAGACCGAGCTTGTCCCCGAGCAGGACCAGCGACGCATTCATCGCTGCCCCGAATTCGGTGACCATCTTGCCCATAAAGGCATTCAACCTGTCGGAATTGACCTCCATGAGAGCCTCCGTGCTGACGCGCCCCCTTAGGTGGGTCAATCGGGCATGCGGGAAGTTCAAATTGGCAGGAAAACGTGATCCCGGAACTCAAGGGAAGACTGGTGTCGCTTTGCTGGCATTCATGATGTCTGGTGGGTATAATTCGCAAGCTTTTCGACGGTATTTGGATGTCCAGGCTTACACGCTCTCGCGGTCTCGCGGTTTTTCTTGCCCTGCTCTGCCTCGGCGAAGCGCCGGCTCATGCGCAAGGCGCACCGCTGCAATATTGGATCCCCGGCGGACCTTTCGGCTTCGGCGGCGTTGCCGGCCAGAGCGCCGACAGCTACGGCAATTTCCCGAGCTTCAATGGCGGCGACGCAAGCGGCCGCAGCAATTTTGCGAACGGCTTCTTTGTCGGCAGCCAGCATGGCAATCTCAATTGGAGCGGCCTCAGCCCGGCCGGACTGAGCGGCAACTACAGCGCGCTCTCCTACGACAGCACGCAGTTCGGCTACAACACCAAGACCGCGGGCGGCATGCCCGTCACGTTCTTTGCCGGTTTCGACACACTGAAATACGGCGGCGGCATTGGCAGCTCGCTTGCGCCGCTCACCTCCAGCGCCTCGCCGGGTTACGGCGCATTTGCGGGTGTCGAGTTCAAGCCGACCTCCAACCTCAGCCTGTCGTTCGGCGCCGGTTTCACCCAGCAGCAATCGGGGCGCATGGACAGCGACATCAACTCGTCGATGTTGCCCGGCGAGTCACCCGCGCTGGGCGGTCTTCGGCGCTAGACTGGATCATCCGCGCATCACCTGCTCCGGGCTGCGCCTCAGCGATTTCGGCAAATCTGGCCCCTCTCCGAAGCGGATCACAATGTCGGGACGCCGCTCGCCGAGTCCGAGTGACGCTGCGAATTGCGACCTCAGTGTCGGCACCTCGACCGGCTGGTTGACGAAGGAATATTTCAGCCCCAGTGCGGTCGCCTGCAAACCGAACCGCTGGCAAGCGCGTCCGACCGCGATCCACTGCGATATGTCGCTCCGGTCGGCGGCAAGCACGAGGACCCCCGCGGAGCTGTCGAGTTCGTCACGGTACTTTCTGTTCTCGCCCTGCTCGGTGAAGACGAGCTTCAGCAGCGGCCGCGCGACCCATGCCGGCAGTGACGGGCTGCCTGACGCGCGCGAGAATAGTCCGTCCATGGACGCGACCGCATCCGCCTCGTTGAAGCGCATCCAGCTCACGAGTTCGCTCATGAAAGCCTTGTCGCGCATTTGCGCGGAATTGCCTTCGAGCACATAGTCGGTGACTTTGGCGATGGCTGCGCGTTCGGTCAGCAGGATTGCCGACACGTGCGGCTCGCGACAGGCGTCCTCGAGCTGGCGCAACATCTCGGGCGCGACCGGCCTGCCGTCGAATGCCGCACGGGTGCATTGCCTGACTGGAATTGCGGCCGCCAGCGCCGATGCGGCAGGCGGAGCTTGGTCGAGTGCGATCACAATCCGGTCGCCTTCGGCCGTCTGGTTTGCGCGCCAGCCCAGCGTTGCCGCCGCAAGCGCGAGATTTTCGGCGGCGCAGCCGAGGCTGACAAAGAGGTGGTGATCGTCTGGGTCGACCGCGGGACAGCGGCGTGCGACGTCGGGCCTGATCACGATCTCATTGTCATGGGCAGAAAAAATCCAGGGCTGCGTGTTGTGGCTGTTGGCCGCGAGTGTCGCAAAACGCACGAGCTCGCGATCTCTCGGGGTCGATCGCAGCGGTGCCCGTGCCGCCTGCACCGCGTCCTCATAACTCCTGGTCGAGGCCTCCGCGGGACTGGCCGTGAGCGCCGCCGCGGAAACGCCGAACGTGTTGGTCATGAATTGTCGTCGGTCGATCGCCATCATCCGCTCCGCGGCCATTCCCGCGCGAGCTTAGCGCAATGGCAGAGCCGGTCGGTTGACCGGCATCAAAGTCGGGAGGGACGCGGTTATCTCACAAACCGCGCCACCAGCTCGACGTGCGGCGTATGCCGGAACTGGTCGACTGGCACCACGGCATCCATCTTGTAGCCGCCATCGATCAATAGCCGCGCGTCGCGGGCAAATGTCGCGACGTTGCAGGAGACCGCGACCACCACAGGCACCTTGCTCGCGGCGAGCTTCAAGGCCTGCGCCTGCGCGCCCTGGCGCGGCGGGTCGAACACGACGGCTTCGAAATCGCGCAGCTCCGGCGCCACCAGGGGACGGCGGAACAGATCGCGCGGCTCGGCCTTGATCGGCTTGAGCCCCGGCGTGCGTGCGGCCTTTTCGAGCGCTGCAATGGCGCCGGCGTCGTTGTCATGGGCGGTGACGCGGGCCTTCTCGGCGAGCCGCAACGCAAACGGCCCGACACCGCAGAAGAGGTCGAGAACGTTCGTCGCCTTGCCGACGCGCTCCGCGACGAGCGACGCAAGCGTCTCTTCGCCCGCGACGGTTGCCTGCAGGAACGAGCCCGGCGGCAGCGTCACTTCAGCACGGCCCATCTGCACGGTCGGAGGCAGTCGTTGCAGCACCAGTTCGCCGTGCCGTGTCAGCCGCGCCAGGCGGTGCTGCTCGGCGACGCGCGACAGCGCCGTCACGAGCGGCGTTGGCAGCGGGCCGGAGCCGCGCACGTCGACGTCGAGACCGTTGGCGGTCGCGGTGACCTGGATGTCCAGCGGTTTCGTGACCGGCATTTTGGACGTCAGCAGCTCGGCGAGCGCCCAACCGGCATCGAGTGCACCCTCGAGCCCGGGATCGAGGATCGGGCAGCGATCGATCGGGATGACGTCGTGCGAGCTGGCAGCCGAGAAGCCGACCTTGAGGATGTCATGCGTGCCGAACCGGCCGTGCAGCGTGATGCGCCTGCGCCCCGCACCGTGGGCGTCGACCAGCGATGCCACTTCGCAGTCGATGCCGGCCTGGGCCAGGGTCTCGACCACGATGCCGCGCTTCCAGGCATGGTACGGTTCAGTCGCCCAGTGCTGGATCGCGCAGCCGCCACAGACGCCGAAATGCGGACAGAACGGTGTGACGCGCTCGGGGCTGGCGACATCCACTGCCAGCAGCTTGCGGCGGTCGGGATGGTTGCCGACGACATGATCGACTTCGACGGTCTCGCCGCCGAGCGTGTAGGGCACATAGACGGCATCGCCAGCGTCGAGCGAGACGCCATCGCCGCGATGGCCGACGTGATCGATCGTCAGGCGCTCAACCACGGCGCGCGCCCAGGAAGAATTCGATGTTGCCGTCGCCGCCGGTGATCGCCGACGGGAACACCTCAATATCGGTGCAGCCGAGCGAGGCAGCAAAGGCTGCGATGTCGTCGCAGATCTCGCGGTGCACGGCAGCGTCGCGGACGATGCCCTTCTTGTTGTGCTTCCGGTCCGCCTCGAATTGCGGCTTGATCAGCGCCAGCAGGCTCATCGGCGCGGCCGCCAGCGACAGCGCCACGGGCAGCACCGTCTTGAGCGAGATGAAGCTGACGTCGATCACGACGACATCGGGCCGCGCCGGCAGGCGCCTGCCGTCATAGGCGCGGATGTCGGTCTCTTCCATCGACACGATCTTGGAGTGACCGCGCAGCGAGGGATGCAGCTGGCTGGTGCCGACGTCGACGGCAAAGACGAGGCTCGCGCCGTTCGCCAGCAGCACCTCGGTGAATCCGCCGGTGGAAGCACCGACGTCGAGGCAGATATGGTCCTCGATCTCGATCGGGTAGCGCTCCAGCGCGCCGGCGAGCTTGACGCCGCCGCGGGAGACGTAGGGGTGCGCGGCCTCGGCCTGTATCATGGCGTCCTCGGCGATGGACTCCGACGGCTTTACCACCTGCTTGTCGTCGGCGGTGACGAGCCCGGCCTCGATCGCCGCGCGCGCTCGCGCCCGGCTCTCGAACAGGCCGCGCTCGACCAGCAGAACATCCGCGCGCTTGCGGGCAGGGGACATAATCTCTCCGAAGACGCCTGAGGCGCTTATGTAGCGATCAATCGCGCGGCCGCCATCCGGACGCAAGCCTCGAACGCGGCCAGATCGTGCCAGACGTCGATCGGCATCTGCGCCGGCGTCACCAGCGGGCAACCATGCAGCTCCAGCGCGTGGATCATCATGAGATTGTCGACGAGGCCGAAATCCTCGACCGTCAGCCCCTGCGCATCGACCAGCCGCCCGTCCTCGGGCGTCACGCCCATGAAGCGACTGAGGCGGTCGGCATAGGCGGCGCCGTCATTGGAATAGGCGAGGCAGAACTTGCGGCGGCCGGCCATGTAGCCGAGCTCGTAGACGGTGCCGGGATCGGCGCCGGCGCCGCGGAACGGCGTGAGGTTGGCGATGATCGCATCGGCCGCGTCCATCATCGCCTCGTTGCCGCAAAAGATCTGGCGCGAGGCGTCGGGAGCGGCGAGGTCGCTCTCGTTGTCGAGGGGATAGAGCCCGGTGAGGCCGTTCGCGGCACAAATCGCAGCCTTCTGCCGGCCGATCTCGACCGCATCTGGCAGGAACACGTCGGGACCTGCCAGATAGATCTTCATGAGAGCTGCTTCGCAGAAGGTCGAAGCTCGCTCTTAGGCGAGCTTGACCGTCTCGGCCTTGACGTCCTTGCCGAGCGCCTCGAACACCTTGGCGACGATGCCCTTGGCGTCGAGACCGGCACGACCGTACATCGCCGCCGGCGTGTCGTGGTCCTGGAACACGTCGGGCAGTACCATGGTGCGGAACCGCACCAGGCCGCTGTCGAGCGCGCCCTGGTCGGTCAGGTACTGCGCGACATGCGAGCCGAAACCGCCGACCGAGCCTTCCTCGATCGTGATCAGGATCTCGTGGTCGCGCGCGAGCTTGAGCACCAGCTCGGTGTCCAGCGGCTTCATGAAGCGCGCATCCGCGATCGTGGTCGAAAGGCCATGGGCTGCGAGCTCGTCGGCGGCCTTCTCGCATTCGGCGAGGCGCGTGCCGAACGAGAGCAGGGCGATCTTGCTGCCCTGGCGGACGATGCGGCCCTTGCCGATCTCGAGCGGAACGCCGATTTCGGGCATCTCGATGCCGCGGCCTTCGCCGCGCGGATAGCGCAGCGAGCTCGGACGATCGTTGATCGCGACCTGGGTTGCGACCATGTGCACCAGCTCGGCTTCGTCAGCCGCGGCCATGATCACCATGTTCGGCAGACAGCCGAGATAGGCGTTGTCGAACGAGCCCGCATGGGTGGCGCCGTCGGCGCCGACGAGGCCGGCGCGGTCGATGGCGAAGCGCACGGGCAGGCTCTGGATCGCGACGTCATGCACGATCTGGTCGTAGCCGCGCTGCAGGAAGGTCGAGTAGATCGCGCAGAATGGCTTGTAGCCTTCGGTGGCGAGACCGGCGGCGAACGTCACTGCGTGCTGCTCGGCGATGCCGACGTCGAAGGTGCGGTCCGGGAACGCCTTATTGAAGATGTCGACGCCGGTGCCGGACGGCATAGCCGCGGTGATGGCGACGATCTTGTCGTCCTTCTCCGCTTCCTTGACGAGGCTCTGGCCGAACACGTTCTGATAGGCCGGCGCGTTCGGCTTGGACTTGGCCTGGGTGCCGGTCGCGACGTCGAACTTGACCACCGCGTGGTACTTGTCGGCGGAAGCTTCCGCCGGGCCGTAGCCCTTGCCCTTCTGCGTCACGACGTGAACCAGGATCGGGCCGGTCTCCATGTCGCGCACGTTCTTCAGCACGGGCAGGAGATGGTCGAGGTTGTGGCCGTCGATCGGGCCGACGTAATAGAAGCCGAGCTCCTCGAACAGCGTGCCGCCGTCCATCATGAAGCCGCGGGAATATTCCTCGACGCGGTTGGCGCGGCTGGCGATGATCTTGGGCAGGCGCTGGTTGATCTGCTTGGCCACATCGCGCAGCGTGCGATAGGTCTTGCCCGAGTAGAGCCGCGACAGATAGGCGCTCATCGCGCCGACCGGCGGCGCGATCGACATGTCGTTGTCGTTGAGGATGACGATCAGGCGCGAGTTCATTGCACCCGCATTGTTCATGGCCTCATAGGCCATGCCCGCCGACATCGCGCCGTCACCGATCACGGCGATAACGTTGTTCTTGCCGCCGGCGAGGTCGCGCGCGACCGCCATGCCGAGGCCCGCGGAGATCGAGGTCGAGGAATGCGCGGCGCCGAACGGATCGTAATCGCTCTCGCTGCGCTTGGTGAAGCCGGACAGGCCGCCGCCGGTGCGCAGCGTGCGGATGCGATCGCGCCGGCCGGTAAGGATCTTGTGCGGATAGGCCTGGTGGCCGACGTCCCAGATCAGCCGGTCGCGCGGGGTGTCGAAGACGTAGTGGATCGCAGTGGTGAGCTCGACCACGCCGAGGCCTGCGCCGAAGTGACCGCCGGTCACCGAGACGGCATCGATGGTCTCCTGACGCAGCTCGTCGGCGACCTGGCGAACCTGCTCGATCTTGAGCTTGCGCAGGTCGTCCGGCGTCCGGATGGTGTCGAGAAGCGGCGTTTTACTATATGCGTTCACGGCGATTTCCAATTTGTCAGCGCCGGAAGATCGTTCCGGTGCGCGATGGGTTTGCTCAATATCGGCGCAGCGCGAGTCCTTAAACCGTCGGAGCCACCTGCATGGGGCAAAGCCCCGTCTTCAAGCTTAGGTGAGCTTAAGTGCTCTCCGGTTCAGTCTCTGTGATCCCTGTCACTTAGATCGGCTTCGTCCATCCCAGCCAATTCATCAGCAGTTTGAAGCGCTTGTCGTCGGTAATCAGTGCCCACGCAAGGCTTACAAAAAGCCACACTCCGCGCAGCTTTACACCAAAGCTTGGGCCAAAGCCAACCCGCTCGGCCGATTACGGGCATGCACCTGCAACCCCCGGGCCAGAGTGGTTAATTCTGGCGCCAGCCGAAGGGTTCCAAGCCCGCTTGGCTCCTCGGCAGGTTTTGGCGGGTGGAAAGCTCTTTTACATGGGTTTCACAAGGGCCGAGGGGTCCCCGTGAGGGAGTTCCGTGATCTCTAGAGCGCCGGTTCCCCTGGACCCAAAGCAGCAGCAACTGCCCCGACGGCGGCATGCGAGCATGAAAAATTGCGGGTGGCCGATGCGTAAGAAGGGCGCCTTTGGAGGCCGCCCTTACTGGACGTCGAGCGGCGCGGTGCCCGTGGCCTGGCCGCTGGCATCGGTGGTGATCTTGTCGACGCGCGCCTCGGCCTGGCGCAGCAACTCCTCGCAGCGGCGCTTCAGGGCCTCGCCGCGCTCGTAGATCGTCACGGATTCCTCGAGCGGCACCTTGCCGTCTTCGAGCCGCTTCACGATCGTTTCGAGCTCCTCGATGGCGCGTTCGAAGGTCAGCCTGGAGACGTCGATTTGGGTATTTTCGGCCATATAAGTTTCCGATTGCCCGATTCGCTTCACGTCGGAGAAAGCAAAGTTTTGCGGGCGCAATGTGGCGGGTGCGTCAAGCGCCCATCAGGGCGCCGACATGCGCCGTAACAGATTCTTTCAGTCCTTGCAGGTCGTAGCCGCCTTCGAGCACAGAAACAACGCGCCCCCCGGCGGTCTTGTCGGCGAGGTCCATCAGCTTGCGCGTCACCCAGGCATAATCCTCCGCGCGCAAATTCAGCGACGCCAGCGGATCGCGATAATGCGCGTCGAAGCCGGCAGAGATGACGAGCAGCTCCGGGCTGAATTTTTCGAGCTGCGGCAGGATCAAATTCTCGAACGCGATGCGGAATTCCGGCCCGCCGTCCTCGGAGGCGAGCGGCGCGTTGACGATGGTGTCGTGGTCGCCGCGCTCGCTCTTGGCGCCGGTGCCCGGAAACAGCGGCATCTGGTGCGTGGAGCAGTACATCACGGTCGGGTCCGACCAGAAGATGTCCTGCGTGCCGTTACCGTGATGCACGTCGAAATCGACGATGGCGGCGCGCGTGATGCCGTATTTGCGCTGCGCGTGACGCGCGGCGATTGCGGCGTTGTCGAAGAAGCAAAAGCCCATCGGCTTGCCGATCTCGGCATGGTGGCCGGGCGGGCGCACCGCGACGAAGGCGTTGCGATGCCCGCCCGCCATCACCGCTTCGGTCGCCGCGACCGCGCCGCCGACGCCGCGCATCACCGCTTCCCACGTGCCCGGCGACATCGAGGTGTCGCCATCGATATAGACCAGTCCGCTGGTCGGCGCGATGTGGCGCAGCTCCGTGACGTAGTGCTCGTTGTGGCAGAGCGTGACGAGGTCGAGATCGCCCTCGGGCGCCTGGTCGCGCACCAGGAACTGGAAGCGCTCATGCGAGAGCGCCTCCTCCACCGCGCGCAGGCGGTCCGGCCTTTCAGGGTGTCCCGGCGGCGTGACGTGGTCGAGGCAGGCCTTGTGGGAGAGGAGAAGCGTACTCATCAGTCGGCCTCATGGGATGCGGGCTCTCGACGTCGCTTGGCGCATCCGGCGCCAAAACGCAAATGCAAAACCCAATCTATGCGTTCCCCCGGGAATGGCAAAGGGTGGTCCGGACCGGTCCGTTTGATCCGGATCAATTCACACGCAGGATGCGGCTCAGCGGCAGAGGCCCGACCGGTCCGTGCGCCCTGAAGAACGCGAACAGCGCGTCAGCGTCGTAGCCGCCATATTGCAGCCCCGTGCCCTGTTTGACGACCGTAAAGCCGTCGCCACCGACTGCGAGGTAATCGTTGAGGGTGACGCGGTAGCCGCTTCCGGCTTCGATCGTTCTGCCGTTCAGCGTCATCTTCCCGTTGATCACGCGCTCGCCGAATGGCTTCGCCGCATCCCAGGCGTAACTGAACCCGTTCGAGACCTGGAGAATCCGCGGCCGCTTCGGATCGAGCCATTGCTGCTCCAGCATGTCCTTGAGCTGGCTGCCCGTGAGCGTCATGGTGACAAGCCGGTTGCGGAATGGCTGGCTGGCGAAAACGTCGCCGAAGGTGATCGCGCCGTTCTCCTTCGGAATGATGTCGGTGCGGATGCCGCCGGGATTGGTGAACGCGATGACGGCCCCGCCGTCCTTGGCGTCCCTGGTCGCGGCGAGCTGCGCGTCCGCGATGACGTCGCCGAGCGCGCTTTCGCCGGCGTCGTTCGGCACGCGTGACAGCGTCTGCGTCACCGATCCAGCCGGGCGATTGGCGATCGGCGCCGAAAGCTTGTCGTAGGCATCGATCAGTGCGGTCTGCTCGGGATCCTTTGGCAGTGACGCATTGGCGACGAGGACGTTCTCGGCCCTGGCGCTGACGACGTCGCGCGTTACAGGATCGAGCTTGAGGTCGATCGCAGTGACCAGGGTCCCGTATTTGTCGCCGCTGGTGACGAGCCGCCCGTCGACCTGGCAAACATAAGCACGATGCGTGTGGCCGCTGACGACGACGTCGACGGCGCGATCGAATTTTTTCACGATGTCGACGATCGGCCCCGTAATGGCAGGGCATTCGTTGTAGTCGCCGGCCGGCTCGCCGCCCTGGTGGATCAGCACCACGATCGCCTCGACCCCGCGCGCCTTCAGTTGCGGCACCAGCGCGTTCACCGTCTCGGCTTCGTCGCGGAATTCGAGGCCGGTGATGCCCGCGGGCGAGACGATGCCCGCGGTCTCCTTCAAGGTCAGCCCGATGAAGGCGATGGGGATGCCCTCGAATTCCCTGATCTCGTAAGGCGGCAGCACGCTCCTGCCGGTCGCGGTCTCGATGGTGGACGCCGCGAGATAATGGAATTTGGCGCCCGTAAAGGGATGCGGTGCCTGACAGCCGTCGACGGGATGACAACCCCCGTTCTGCATCCGCAACAGCTCGGTCTTGCCCTCGTCGAATTCGTGATTGCCGACCGAGGTGATCGCGAGCCCCATCATCGAGAGCGATTCGATCGAAGGCTCGTCGTGGAACATCGCCGACAGGAACGGGCTCGCGCCGATCAGGTCGCCGGCGGCGACGAAGATCGTGTTCTTGTGGCCCTCGCGCAGCTGCTTCACCAGCGTCGCCATGTATTCGGCACCGCCGGCAGCCACCATCACCTTCCTGGACTTGTCCTCGGGATCGCTGATCCGGATGCCGCCCGGCGGCGGGCGAAGGTTGCCGTGGAAATCGTTGATCGCGAGGATGCGCAGCTCGACGGGGGCAGCGGTTTGGGCGGACGCGGGCAGGGCGGCGAGCGCGAGCGAGAAGACGGTCAGGCGGAGAACATGTCGCATGGAACCAGACTAGTCGTTCCGCACGAAGATTTCACGAAAGTTCTCGCCGTCGCTCAGGGGCGCCGGATGGTACCTACTTTTTCTTCTTCCTGTTCGCGAACGCGTTGAACGCGGCGGTGGCTTCTTCCGACTTCAGCCGCTCGCCGAACAAATGGGCCTCCTGGTCGATGCGGCGGGTAAGCTCTTCGGATGCGACGCGCAGCAATTTGCGCGAGGTCGCCACCGCTTCGGCGGGGAGCCGGCAGATATCGCGCGCCACCTTGCGCGCCTCGACCTCGGTATGACCCGGCGAGACCACGGTGTTGACGAAGCCGGCGGCATGCGCTTCCGCGGCCGTAAAAGTCCGTCCCATCACCAGCATCGCGAAGGCGCGCTGGTAACCCATCGTGTTCGGCATCAAGAGGCTGGACGCGCCGACCGGCACGAGCCCGAGATGGATGTAGGGTGCGGAGAAGGTTGCCGCGTTCGAGGCCAGCACATAGTCGCAATGGAACAGCATCACGGTGCCCATGCCGATCGACGCGCCATCCACGGCCGCGATCACCGGCTTGGCGTTGAGGGCGAGCGAATAGAGAAACTTGGCGCCGTCGGACAGCGTCTCGGGGCGCGACGTGTCGGCGTGCATGAAATCGTCGATGTCGTCGCCGGCGGTGAACACGCCGGAGCCCCCGGTGATGATCATGCAGCGGATCTCGGGATTGTTCTGCGCGGTGTCGATCGCGCGGCTCATCTCCCGATACATGTCCTGCGTGATCGCGTTCTTCTTGCTCGGACGGCGCAGGGTGATCACGCGCGTTCCGCGCTCTTCGGTGACGACGATATTGCCATTCGGCATGAGAGGCCCCTGCGGTCGCCGCGATACTGACATTGGCTAGACTCGCGAAACGTCAGCCTACATCATCTTGCAGGCGTGCCAATGCGCTCGCTCGACCTTTTGGGGACCGAATCGCGTGAGACGGGCGCATCAGCCCGCTGCTGTGTTACGCGTTGCAATAATTAGCTACCCATTTTCGATTGAAAAACCCCTGGTTGTGGTGCACGATCGGCTCGCGCCGCTCCATTTGGCCGATTGCTCGATTGATGATTGCCGCCACTTGTGTTGATGAATCCTCGCTGCACTACCGCGGCTGGCGTGTCGTGCTGGCCTGCTTCCTGATGGCCTTCTTCATGTTCGGCTTCGGCCTGTACGGCCAGGGCGTCTATCTCGCCGAGCTCCAGCGCGCGCAT
This sequence comes from Bradyrhizobium sp. WSM4874, assembly GCF_055811835.1. Classification (NCBI taxonomy): domain Bacteria; kingdom Pseudomonadati; phylum Pseudomonadota; class Alphaproteobacteria; order Hyphomicrobiales; family Nitrobacteraceae; genus Bradyrhizobium; species Bradyrhizobium sp. WSM4874. The sequence continues at coordinate 31,104 of NZ_JBVVPR010000014.1, read as the reverse complement.
GGCTGGCCGGGCACGCTGGTCTCTGCGGCCAGCACCTTCTCCTTTCTCCTGACTGCCGTCCTCGTCATCTTCACCGACGATCTGCTCGCCCGCATCGGGCTGCGGTCGCTGATCCTGTGCGGCCTGTCGGCGCTCGGCGCCTCGACGGTGCTGCTGGCATTGCTGCAGACGCCCTGGCAGCTCTATCTTGCCTATGCGCTGATGTCGGTCGGCTGGACCGGCATGGGCACGGTGGTGATCGCGACGGTGCTGAACTCCTGGTTCGAACGGCGCCGCGGGCTTGCGCTCAGCCTCGCCTACAACGGCGCGACCTGCGGCGGCATCGTCCTCGTCCCGCTGCTGCTGTCGCTGAGCAGCAGCATCGGCTTCCGTTCAGCGATGCTGGCGGCCACGCTAGCCATGGTGGTACTGGTGTTGCCGGTGGTGGTGATCTTCACCGGCTGGCGGGCCGAAATGCCGTCGCCGTCGGGCGGAGACTTGTCCGCTGGCGGCACCGCTGCGCCTGCGGTTCACTCGCGCAGGACGCTGCTCGCCAACGCGGCGTTCTGGACCATGGTGCTGCCGATCGCGATCGCGCTGCTGGCGCAGATGGGATTCATCATTCACCAGGTGACGTTCCTCGAACCGCTGATCGGCCGCGCCAGTGCTGGCCTTGCCGTCACCATCATGGCGGCGATGGCGGTGGTCGGGCGCCTGTCGCTCGGCCTGTTTGTGGACCGGCTCGATCCGCGGCTCGCCTGCGCGGCATCGATGACGAGCCAGGCGGCGGCGCTGTTTGTGATTCTGCAAAGCACGAACCCGACCGTGCTGCTCGTGTGCTGCGCCGTCTACGGCTTCTCGATCGGCAACATGATTACGTTCCCGCCGCTGATCATCCATCGTGAGATCGGCGCGAGCGCCTTCGCCGCCGCGATGGGACTGGGCACCTCGATTAGCGGCATCGTCAGCGCCTTCGGCCCCGGCATCGTCGGCCTCGTGCGCAGCGTAACCGGCGATTACACGAGCGCGTTTGCGATGTGCGTGGTGCTCGATCTGGTGGCGGCGGGGATTGTGCTGTGGCGGCCGGGGAGACGTACGAAGCTCGCAGCTTCGTAGCCCGGATGGAGCGCAGCGCAATCCGGGATTCGAGCCACGAACGATGACGGCCCCGGATTGCGCTGCGCTCCATCCGGGCCACGCGTCCCGCTTACCCCAACAGCACTGCATCCGCCGCGGCGACTGACTCCGCGCTCTCCGTCACGGTGCGTTCGAGCGCGCCGGCCTGCACGGCGATGTTCTCGGCGAAGAAGCGCGCCAGCGAGACGTAGCGCGCGGCGTCCGTGATGCCATCGGATTTCGCGGCGAGCGCTTCGGATGCAAGCATGCAGCCGCCGAGCGTGGCGCCGAACTGCTGCAGATACGGCGTCGCGCCGGCCAGCGCCTCGTTCGGCGCAGACGCAACCCGCTCCAGCAGCCATTTGCTGGTGCGCGTCAGCGCCTGCAGCGCCTCGCGCAATTTCACGCCCGTGGTGCCGAAGGCGGGATCGTTGGAGGCTTCGACCTGCTTCACGATTGCCGAGAGTTCGTCGAGCAGCGCCCACACCGATGCGCCGCCATTGGCCGCGAGTTTTCGCGTGACGAGGTCGATGGCCTGTATGCCGTTGGTGCCTTCGTAGATCGCGGTGATGCGGGCATCGCGATAGTGCTGCGCCGCGCCGGTCTCCTCGATGAAGCCCATGCCGCCATGCACCTGCACGCCGAGATAAGCGACCTCGTTGCCAATATCGGTGGAATAGCCTTTGGCCATCGGCGTCAGCAGCGCCGCGCGCGCGGCAGCGTCGGCGCGAACCTTCGGATCGCTGGCACGCGTCGAGACGTCGATCGCCACCGCGGTCGCATAGCAGATGGTGCGCGCCGCTGCGGTCTGCGCCCGCATCCGCATCAGCATGCGCTTGACGTCGGGATGCACGAAGATCGGATCGGAGCCGTCACCCTTGTTGCCGAGGGCGCGGCCCTGCTTGCGCTCCTGTGCGTACGACAATGCCTGCTGGTAGGCGCGATCGGCTACACCGACGCCTTCGAGGCCGACGCCGAGGCGGGCCTGGTTCATCATCGTGAACATGCAGCGCATGCCCTGGTTCTCTTCGCCGACGAGGAAGCCGATCGCGCCGCCATGATCGCCCATGGTCATGGTGCAGGTGGGGGAGGCGTGCATGCCGAGCTTGTGCTCGACGCCGGAGGCAAAGATGTCGTTGCGTGCGCCGAGCGAGCCGTCTTCGTTGACCATGAATTTGGGAACGAGAAACAGCGATATCCCCTTGGTCCCGGCGGGCGCGTCCGGCAGGCGTGCCAGCACGAAATGCACGATGTTGTCGGTCATGTCGTGCTCGCCATAGGTGATGAAGATCTTCGTCCCCTTGATGCGATAGGTGCCGTCGGCCTGCTTCTCGGCGCGGGTGCGCAGCGCGCCGACATCGGAGCCGGCCTGCGGCTCGGTCAGCTGCATCGTGCCGGTCCATTCGCCGGAGACGAGCTTCTCGAGATAGATTTTCTTCAGCTCGTCGCTGCCATGCGCGTCGAGCGCCTCCATCGCCGACGCCGTCAGCAGCGGGCAGAGGCCGAAAGCGACGTTGGCGGCGCTCCAGATCTCGGTGCAGGCCGCGTTGATCGCGAGCGGCAGGCCCTGGCCGCCAAAATCTTCGGGGCCAGAGACCGCGTTCCAGCCGCCCTCGGTCCAGCGCTTGTAGGCGTCCGGCCAGCCCGGCGCCGTCGTGACCTTGCCGTCGCTGAGCTTGATGCCGTGCTCGTCGCCGACCTTGTTGAGCGGCGCCAGCACGTCGGTTGCGAACTTGCCGGCTTCCTCCAGCACGGCGCTCACGATATCGCCGTCGAAATCGCCGTAATGGCCGGCCTCCATGGCAGCCTTCAGGCCGGCGCCGTGGTTGAGCGATAGCAGCATGTCAGAGATCGGCGCGCGGTAGGTCATGGCTCACTCCCGGGGAGACAGTTCTTGCCGCCGTATTCCCATGAAACGGCAGCGGTCTCAACTGGCAGGAGGGGTGGCGGAGCGGCCGTCGGGAGCGGGGGGCGTAGCGCCCATATAAGGCATGGCGCGGCGCCACCGGCGCCTGTGGTAATTTGCCCCTCCGGGCGGTTGAAATGCCGCGCCTCTCCCTATAGACCGGCACCACTCGAGGGAATCCGCGGACGCTCGTGTCGCCACCGTTCCCGAAGGGCCTGATGGGGCGTAGCCAAGTGGTAAGGCAGCGGATTTTGATTCCGCCATTCGGAGGTTCGATCCCTCCCGCCCCAGCCAGGAGCCCCGCTTCCCCTGAAATTCCTGACGAAACCGGCCTGGCTGGGGAGCTGATGCACAGCTCTGCGACACATCACTGCTGCACAGAGTGTCGCTCGAACATGGCTTTCCACATCTTTCGCCGCCAATCCGTCTACTATTGGCGGCGTCGTACGCCTCCCACACTTGCCAATTGCATGGGCCGCCAGCATGTTTCCATGAGCCTGAGAACGACGAGCCGTATGACGGCGCGGCGCCTGGCCAACCAGCTCAACCTTGTTCTGGACGACATCGCGATGCTTGCCGACGGCGCCGACCTTCATCTGTCGCGGTCCCAAATTGAGACAATGCTTCATGCTGTCGTCGAGAAGCAGCTGGCCAAGCTAGAGCAGGTGGCACTTGCCGCGAAAAGTGCGCGGGGCTTCGTTGCCGATCGAGCAAGGAATGACGATCTGCGGGCGTTGTGGACCTACACGCTGCTCGACGCGCAAGGACATGGCGCTGCTGTGCACCCCGAAGATCGCGACCGCATGATCGCCGAAGGCCTTTCGGAAGCCGACATCGAGGCCGTCAAGCGTCACCTAGCGATGCTCCGGGATAGCGACATGGTGCCAACGAAGTACCACGTCCTGCGGCAAATGGTTGAAGGCGTTCGGGCCGTGCCGACCGCAATGAACATGGATGTGGCACAAGGTATCTACTTTCGCGGGATGAGGCTTGCGCTCGCTCAGTCCGAGCGCCGCTATGGCGGAACGAGAATTGAAGATGCGGGGCTGGTGGATCGCCTTTTGCTCGCGAGGAGTGATCCACCAACGCCAATTTTCCCGACGGTAAGCCTGGCAGCGGATCGCTCCGATGGTCCACCGCGGATCGAAGCTCCGCCTGTCACGCCGTTCATTCCTATGGCAGACTTCCTTCAGTTTGCGGACCGCATCGCCCGGCAGAATGCCGCCGACAATCTTTGGGACGACAAGACGCAGCGGCAGGCCAAGAGCGTTGCAAATCTGTTCGTTAAGTTCGTGGTGCAGGATCAGCGCATTCTTGATCTGGGCCTGCTGCGCCAGGAGCAAGTCGGCAAGTTCGTCGATTTCCTCCGCTTCGACATCTACAAGCACTACGGCAAATCGGTGCGGGACGAGGCCCTGACGATCGAGCAACTCCGCGAGAAGGGGAAATCGGTCGAACGAGGCAAGCGGGGTGTTTCCGGAGACACCCTCAACAGGCACCTGACTTTCCTGGGACAGATCTTCGACTATGCCATCGCGCGCGGCTCGAAGAGCCTGGAGGGTATCGACGTCACGAAACTGCGCGCAAAGGGGCGCGGCAAGAACAAACGTCCCCGCGACGAGAGGGCGAAGCTGCCTCTCGACAAGGTCAAAGCGATGTTTCTGACGGCGCCGTTCATCAACTGCGCCGGGTGGGACGAGTTGGGGGAGTGGGGCAAGGAAGGCGACTCGCAGGTCTTCCACTGCGCGCTCTATTTCGTCCCGATCCTCATCTACTATACCGGTGCAAGGCGCGAGGAGCTTTGCGGCGCTATGGTAGACGACATCATCTTCGATCGCGAAGGCTGCAGGCCGTACGTCCACATTGCGGCGAACGAGCAGCGGCGCATCAAAAACGCTCAGTCCCAGCGCAATATTCCCGTCCACCCGGAGCTCATCCGATTGGGCTTTCTCGACTATGTCAGGAAGATCAAGGCGCTCGGATACAAGCTCCTCTTCCCGGACTTATACTCGCCCAGCAGTCGCTCGCCGCTAGGCAACCGGTTCTACAAGCTGTTCAAGCCCATCCTCGTCGCGGCTGAAATCACCGAGGAGGGCCTCGGTGCTCATGCTGTGCGGCATCTTTTCGGTGCGCAGCTGAAGAAGAGACTGCTGACGAAAGAGGATCGTGCGGATCTTCTTGGGCACGGCGGCGACAGCGAGACCACCGAGCGCTACTGCGAGCCCCATGAACTCGACACCTTGTTCGAGTTCATCATGAAGTTGGAGGTGATTACAAGCCATATCGAGGCGCGTGACATCAACCTTATTCCATGGGTTGAGAAGAAAGAAGTGGCGCCTTTTTCGCAGCCGTCTCGTGCAAAACGCTAGGATGGAAGCGTTGGCCTCGTTACCTGATTGGCCGCCGTGGCCCCGATACGGCAGAATATATGGCGATGCTCATCTCTGGTTTTGTTCCGTTACTCTCGCACGCATCACTGACGGCGCCGGGCGCTGCGATGCCGAGCAAATGCGAAACCGTTTCGCATTTGTCAGACGAGCAGAGGGGCCGAAGGGATGTACCAAGGGTACGTCGTATGTGAAGCTAAGCCGAATTAGCTGCCTCTCCACATAAATTAAGGCCCCATTCGGCATTTTTTAGTTGCGATCCTGCGCTTGTCTTCCGCAAGATAAGGAGGTCTAGCCTCGGATGCCAACCGCGTCCTTGGCCTTTCAGTTGAGCGTTGTACCACGGTGGCGTCGTTTCTGAGTCATGCTTCCGTTCGCGCATTTGCGATGAATCTCGCAATGCGCAGCTCACCTGTGAGGTCATCATGGCTTTCGACTACTCGGATATCCCTCCCAACGAAACACAGCAATTGCGGCTCATAGCGCAGCGCATCAAGAAGTTGCTTCCCACCATTATTCCGACCATCATCCAGGTGGGTACGCATTTGGAAGAGGCCAAGGCGCTGCTCCCGCACGGGCGCTTTGGCGCCTACTGCCTAGAGGAGATGGATATCTCCGATAAATCAGCGCAGAACTATATGAACCTGGCTAGACTTTCGCGCACCCAAGATCCCGCCGAATTGGCGCAGTTAGCTGCGGGTGCAGCATACGAACTGGCCGCAAAGAGCACTCCCGAGAGGGTGGTTTCGGAGGTTCTGTCCGACGTGCGTGCTGGACATGCAGTTTCTGAGGATGACGTCAAAGAGCGTATTGCCGAAGCCAGGGGCCGTTTGCATATGCTCCAGATCGATCAGATCGCTGATTTGCTGATTGATGCATTCGATCCTGAGCGCGTCCGCGAAATCGAATTGTTTCTTCGCCTTGCACGCAAAAATGCGATTACGGCCCTTGCTGGCAGGCTGAGGGAAGCCCTGAACGTTAACGTCGCGCCTCCTTCCCGCAGCCTGAACTAGACTAGCGACGCCGAAAGTCTCCTAGCGGTTGCGTCGATACTAATCTGCTTTTAACGAAAGTGAGCCGATGCCCAGAACACTGGAATCATAATCCTGGGGTCGGGGGTTCGAGTCCCTCTCCCGCTACCAAGAATTTCCAATCGGTTTTAAGACGTTATGGGCGTTCGTCACTGGATGAAGCGCGATCCAAAAGGGGACTTGTACCCGCTTTTGTACCCAAGGGCTGGGGCAAGCATTATCCGCGAGCGCTTGGCGGAGCTTGCCCGCGCGACGGCCCGATGGGCCCATGGCTGGATCGCCGGGACGCGATCATGCGCTCGAGGATAAGGTTGAACTTCGATCGGCTGCCACCCTGCTGCAGCTGGCGCAGCGGGCCCGCCATCCGGATCCGGAGACCTGACCTTGTGCAATCTCTATTCCATCACCACCAACCAGGCCGCCATCAGCGCGCTGTTCCGCGTCGTCAACCGCTACGTCGGCAACCTCGCGCCGATGCCCGGAGTCTTTCCGGATTACAAGGCACCCATCGTTAGGAACGGAGCCGAAGGTCGTGAGCTCGCCACCGCGCGATGGGGTATGCCGTCCTCGTCTAAAGCTTTGATGGACGCGACGAAGAAGCGCGCGGAGAAGCTGCAAGCGAAGGGCAAGACCGTCGATTTCAAGGAATTGCTCCGAATGGAGCCGGACGGCGGCACCACCAATATTCGCAACGTGAAGAGCAAGCACTGGACGCGCTGGCTCGACGTCGAGAATCGCTGTGTCGTGCCGTTCAACAGCTTCAGCGAGTTCAACAAGGCCGAGGGCGGCGACATTTGGTTCGCGCTCGACGAGACCCGTCCGCTACTCTGCTTTGCCGGCATCTGGACCAACTGGACGTCCGTCCGGAGGGTCAAGGAGGGCGAGACTACGAACGACCTCTACGCTTTCCTGACGACGGAGCCCAACGCAGAAGTCGGCGCAATCCATCCGAAGGCGATGCCCGTGATCCTGACGACGCCCGCCGAGGTCGAGACCTGGATGATGGCGCCGGCGGACGAGGCGCTGAAGTTGCAGCGACCGCTTCCGGACGCAGCGCTCCGGATCGTTGCCCGAGGTCTGAAGGAAGATACCCCTGCTTCGCCTTCCTAACTCCGCAGACACCGAACCGTCGGTGAATAGGGGAGCTGGAGCCCGTCGAGGTGCTTGACTTCACGCTCGCCATTCGAACAAAAATAGAACAAACGATTCCAGCCGCGAAGGTCCGCTTGGCCAAACTGCCGCAACTGCCCGTCTATTATTATCTCGACCATTTCGCCGAAATGCTCGAGTTCGTGCAGCGAACGTACGAACCCGTTCTTGGCCCGGAGCATCACGCTTTCATAGCGCGCTTCGAGGGTCTTTCGAGAGATGCCCGATGCCTGTTGATCCGCATGATCAACCGGAGTGGTGCGATATTCAATCGGTCCCTGTTCGAGTACCCCGAGATCGACGATATCGAGCAGGCGACGTCGGAACTGATGACGGTCGGTCATGCCCGGGTGATCGGTGAAGCCGACTACGCTGGGTTCCTCGCGTGTCTTCCCAAAGATGTGCTCTTTACCGGTGCACAGGCGGCTGGGCGCAAAGACGTCCGTAAGTCCTGGGCCAAAGCCAAGCTCATCGACTATTATCTCGAACAGATCCCCTTTTCGACGGCCGCGCAGCACTGCGGCGCCCGGAAATTCATCGCTCTCGACGGCACGCGGCCCATCGAATTCCTGCTGTATCTCTACTTCGGCAAGACCGAGGTGAACCTCAAGAACTTCGCGCTGCGGGACCTGGGTATCCTCCGCACGAATCGAGAGAATGCGTTCAGCGCACGCTTCACCGATGCCGAGGAGGCGCTTGCCTCGTTCCACTACAGCCAGATTCTCGACAGCCTTGAGGACGGATCGGAGCCTGTCCACAGGCGGGCCGCCATCGACGTGCTGTCCGGGCCTGCCTGCGGGACACAGTACGCCAACGACCTACGCAGCCGAGCGGCTCATCAGACCGGACTTTTCTTCGAGAAAGCGGGCGAGAGCGATCTTGCCCGTCAGCTCTATCTCGCGGGGTGCTCGCCGGACTGCAACGAGCGTCTGGTCCGCCTGCTTTACAATACCGGGGATCGCACCGGAGCCGAAGAGCTGCTGCAGCGGATGATCGATGATCCCGCCAGCGACGGGGAGCACGTTTTCGCAACTGACTTTTACGCTCGCAAGTTCGGAGGGAGGCGCACAGGCATTTACACCGAGCTGCTGCGGTCCGGGCGAACGATCACCGTCGACGATACCCATCGCGGCAATCCAGAAGCAGGCGTCGCCGGCGTTCTGCGGCGCGAGGGCACCAAGGTTTTCTTCACCGAGAATATGCTGTGGCACACGCTGTTCGGGCTTCTCTTCTGGGACGAGCTCTTCGAGAGCACTCGAATGCCCAGCGGGTTCGACTGGCTACCCCATTGCCTGAAAGACCGAAGCTTCCGTCGGCTCTTCGCCGTGACGATCGACGAGAAGCTGGCCGCCATCGCGTCCGGAGCTTCTCTTCCGTTGATCCTCCGCACCGTCGCAGCAAAATGGGGCCGCCCGAACGGGATCTTCGGCTGGGATCATGTGCAAGTGGAGGCGCTCCGCGAGCTGCTCGAAGGATTCGATCCAACCGCCATAGCCAGCATCGTCCGCAGCATGTGCGACGATTTCCGCGGCATGGGGGACGGTTTCCCCGATCTGATGCTGGTGCAGGACGGCAAAGCGTCCTTCTTGGAGGTCAAGGCCGAGGGGGACGTGATCCGCCGCAACCAGCTGACCCGCCTCCGCCAGCTCGGCGCCGCCGGCATCATCGCCGAGATCGGTCGGGTGGATTATCGTTTCGACCCCGAGCAGGACTACGTGGTGGTCGATATCGAGACGACCGGCTCCTGGTCGAATGGCGATCGCATCACCGAGATCGGCGCGGTGAAGGTTCGCAATCACTGTGTCGTCGACGAGTGGCATTCTCTCATCAATCCTCAGCGTTCCATTCCCGCAAAGATCGTTCACTTGATCGGCATCACGAACGAAATGGTTCGGGACGCACCTGTGTTCGCGGAGATAGCCGATCGTTTCATGGAGTTTATGGGGGACGGCATTTTCGTCGCCCATAATGTCAGCTTCGACTACGGTTTCATGGCCTACGAATTCGAAAGGATCGCGCGGCGCTTCAGATTCCCAAAGCTCTGCACGTGCGCCGGAATGCGGCGGCGCTATCCGGGACACAAGTCCTACGGACTTGGGAAGCTTTGCGAGATATATGGCATCTCGCTCGACAATCATCATCGAGCCTTATGCGATGCGCGGGCCACGGTGCAGTTGTTGAATCTCATCAATAAGAAGCGGAGCGAAGAGGGGCACCTCGAAGCAGCGTAGGAAATCATAACCAAGCAGGTGCCTGGACTGCGGCCACATCTGAGAGTTCGAAAGCTTCCGGCCAAGTTCCACTGCGATCATGTTATTTCTGATAACGCGAAATAATCACTTGCTCCGTCGGGCAAAACAGTGGTTCATAAGGCGCTGGTCCTAGCAAGACGAAGGAGCCAGCTCGATGGCAAATGACGTCGATACTTCCTCGGAATTATCCAAGATTGCGAAACTGAATGGTGACTTCCGAAGGAACTACGGCACTCTCATTGGAGCGGTTTTGTATCTCCGCACCGTGAGCGCCGCCCGCCGAAGCCCTTGGCTCTGGGCCGGCCTGATTTCGATCGCTTTTTCGACGGTGCTGAGCTGGTTGGGGCGGCACGGTTGGTTTTTGCCAGCGTTGTCTTGATGGCACCGAACAATGCCCCCTTTTCCTGATAAAGCGCGCCCCGATGTCGAGGAAGGGAATCAGATGAGAGCCAGACGTAGCGTCCTGACCTCAACGGGGAAGGCAACAGCACGTAGTCCTCGATCTCCCGATTCCCCGCATCCAACCGCATCACCGCAAGTAGGCCCGATGAGATCTGCCTACGGCAGGCTTTCCATTGCGCTGCGTGGTCCTTTCCACGATGCGCCAGTCGTCGCGCGACCAGAAACGAAATCACGCGCGCGCCTCCGACATCAAGCCCTATGCCGTCCGGAACTAGATCGGCCTGGAGGCCGAGGTCGGCTCGCAGCGCCTCCGCGAGTTCGGTGGCATGCCTCGATTGTTCGGCGGCCCAAAAATCCCGGGTATCGATCCAGTCGCAGTCGCGCGGCGACACGTATCCGATCAGCGCATAGGCCTTCCGCAGCGAACCGAAGTGCTTCACGTACGAGGAGACGTGATTGAGACCCAGCGTCGTATTGATGATGCGCGAGTTGAGTTTACCGCGCCGGCGGAGCGTGAGACGAAGGCGCAACAGCATCTCTTCTTCCGGAATCTCCACGCGGCGCTCGGCCAGCAGCTTCTCGGCGCGAGCGAAGATTCCTTGGTCTACGATTGACTCGATCGCCGCAGCGCCCCGGACCCAAGCGTTATCCGGATTCTTGACCAGCTTCTGGCCCAAGCGTCTTGAGATACGATTGTAGATGGTCTTTTAGATGTAGTTCTCGTTCCCGAGAATGGTGGGTATCATGCGATCGGTCCAGGGCCGACCGTTGTGATTGGCGATGCCCGCGCGTTCAGTTGGCGACTGATGTCGCTGTAGGATTTCCGGCAGTTGACGAACTGATCGAAGATTTCCCGGATCACGGCGGCCTCTCCGCCGAGCCGTGCTGCAGCCCTGCTAAATCGTACTGCGTCCAAATCATGAGCGGCTTCTAGTACTTGTAGAATCCGAATATCGTACGGGACCGCGCGCTATTTCAAGGCATCGTTCAGAAGACGCGCGAGCCGCGCGGCTCCCAGCGCCGCCTGGCTCCGCGCGATGTTGCGGGCATTGGTCTCGTACTCGCGCGTAAGAAGTACGGGATTGGGTCCCAGGCTGACCGGCGGTGCATAGGCATATTGTTTGGCGAGTTCCGCGCCTTCGTCGATCCAGGCCTGGGGGTCGGCGATCTGTGACGAAGTCTCATTCACCGCGATATGCGCGAGACCATCCTTTTCATCGGCGTCGAAAATTGCCCCGAAAGGCGAGACGTACCCGCCAAAGACACTGTCCCAATAGGCATGCAGCGCGACCACCTCACCGTTTGCCGGGATTACCTGCTCGGCATTACCGCCCGCGTCCCCTTTTGGAATTTGCCGGGTATAGCGGCCGATCGCATGGAGCGGCTGGTGCGCATCACCGACCAGATGCAGCATCCAGACGAGATCATACGAGCGCACGTCGTCCGGCGCGCCGGACGATGCCGGAAGTGCCGCGATCATAAGCTTGAGCTGGCTAACCAGGTCGACTGCATCAGGCGGCGGCAGCGGCGTGCCATCCGGCGAAAAATTAGTGTCCTTGTAATGCCAGTAGGCATGCTGGTTTTTGTCGGCATAGCCAATGTTCTGCCCGGCGGTTGCGCTCTCAACCTTATCGCGGGTGTAGTTATAGTCCTTGGTCTTAATATCATCAGCCCAGGTGGCTGCGCGCACGAAGGCATAGATCTTCCCGGTGCGATCGTCAGGCGCTCCCGCCGTCCACTTTGCGTAGTCCTTGTTGAGCTTGAGAAGTACGTCGACCTTGTCTTTCACGGGCGGGTCGAGCTTCTTATAAGCCGTGTAGGCTATTTGCATGTGGCCTGCGTCCCACCAAGCATTGGCCGGCGCGGCAATAGAAGCGAGCCAGAAGGCAAGTGCCGTGATCTGGACTACTTGGCGCAACAGCATATTGCCTCCTATATCCTCTTGAGCCACCTGGACGTGGTGATCGATTTGCTTCCTGCCCATGATCAAACAGAGTGTGAAATCTGAATGACGAAAAGGCGCGATTGGCGGGAAGCGGTGTACGTACGAATAGCCCATTTTCACACTGAGATTAAAACGCACGCCCGTCCCAATCCCTTTCGATCGCATCTGACAGGCGTGTTCTGCCACAAACAGAACTCGGCTTCTCAGCCTTCTTTACCTTTCACAATACTAATTGATGCAAGAAGCGCGGCCAGCTCCGCCTGACCTCTCGTATCGGTCTTGGCAAAAACGCGTCTGAGGTGGGTCTTCACGGTATTTGGTGACAAACCAAGATCGATTGCTGCTTCCGCTGTGGTCCCGCCGCCGTGCGCTCTGACCGCGACGCGCGCTTCCGCCCAGGTCAGCCCATAACCATCAATCAACTGCTGCGCGTTCGCGCTCTTTCGTCGGGACTGATCGATTATGAAGGCCGCGCAAGCGGCATTGGAAAGCCCGGCTTCATCGAGAGTGCTGGCCTCAACACCTCTCAATCCCACAATCACGACAGCAAGGAGCCGCTTCCCGTCCGCTGACGGCAAACTCATCGTGCCGCCCGCACGACCTGCCAATGCTGACCTCACGAGGCTGGCCAGACGTCGCGAGTGCGCTGGGGACCATGTGGCCAGGGGGGAGAGCTTGAGAGTGCCCTCAAGTTCCAGGTGGCGAACTGCCCCGTTCGCAAAGAGTATTTGTGCGCGTCGGCCCATGACGACAACACCGTCAGCCAGCTTGTCGATAACGTCAAATGCGGCATTACGCAGGGCCAAATAGCTCCTGAGACGGAAGCCCAGCGTGACGGAGCGCCGGAGGTGCGGCGCAAGCGCCTCAAGTGTACTGCGGTCTCCTGAATCGAACTCGCCGCGGCTTCTGCTCCGGCAGATGTTGAAGGCGACCCGAAAATCGTCTTTGGCCGCAAGGGCGATCATCGCATTGTGACCGATGCCCTGCGGATGGAGCACCTCCTGGTAGAAGCTGGACTCCTGAAGGCTGCTCAAAGGAACGACGTCATCGGACAACACAAGACGGCCGACGGGCTTGTCTTCCATGGCGAGCGACCAGGCATTCTGCATATGGCGTTCCTGGTAGACCCTGTTGCACTCCTGGTCTAACCGGCCGTTGTAATCGAAATAGACCTGCTCGGCCGCGAGGGATTGGCCAAATAGTATCCCCCCTTCACTCCCGGTCAGATCTGCGATTGATGTCAAGATGGCGGGCCACAGCTCGTGCTCGCCCGCCGCGTCGTAGATCAAGTCCAGAATGTGTTCCATCTGCAGGGCCGACGTTACTTCCCCTGGGCATGGTCTGCGGGGTCCGAGCGCGCAAGCTGGACATCCCCGCGGGGTACGAATGAGAGGGCCACAATCAGCGCCAGCAAGGATCCGTAGAAGCCGACGGCAGCAAGGCGCCATCTGCGGGTAACGCGTGTCTCCTCGGTGGTGAGGTCGTGAGGATATTTTTGCATCAGCAATGCTCCAAAAGGCCTAGAGCGAAATGACGAATCCCAGTCCAGCAATAATCAGGAACAGCCCCACAATGCGATTGAACGTAGAAGTATCGACCCGCTCAAAAATGAAGAGGCCCAGATATGCGCCAACAACCGCGGGTGCCGCATAGCGTATTGCGCCGACAGGCATTATCTGCTCAGGCCGGACTGCCATCAGAAAGGATAGCGACAATACCTGGTTGACCAGTATGAAGGGTTGAATAATCGCGCGGGCGCGGTGTTTGTCAAAGCCCTGAATAAGACACCACATCGTGACGAACGCGGCAGGAAAAGCGGCAAGTCCGCCTGTGATGCCACCCAGTGCGCCGACTGCCACCTGTCCCCACCAGCCGTTGGCGCCAGCACGTGCATCCGGCTTGAAGATTGCAAACGCTCCGTATGAAATAAGCAGCACACCAAGGAACGGCAGAAACGTGGACGCCGACGTCTTGCAGAGGAGAAGAAGCCCAATTGGTAATGTAACTACGCTCCCGAGGAGATATGGTCCGCATTCCCCAAGCCGGATTCCTAGACGAAGGCGCCACACGCAGTAGAGTTGCTGCGCAATCGAACTTACCAGCAGAATCTGGACCACTGAGAGTGGCTCGCCAAGAAGAGGAAAGAGGAGCGCACCAGCGATGGGTGAGAACGCGAAGCCGGCAATACTTGAAAGCAGCGCCGAGAACAGAACAATCCACGAAGCTGCGTTGCTGGTAATACTTCCCATCGTGCTCGGAACGGTAAGCGTCAAAACGAACAGCAACAGACAGACCGTTGCGAACGCAGGAAATGGCCGAAGCACGGAAAACACTGAAGCCGCTTTCTGATCCGCGGGCCGCATGAGAAATCTCCGAACAGCAATGCTTCCATCGTCGGCGATATAAACGGCAATCTAGCTGTAACAGGACCAGGCGCGTGTGAACCAATTCACGACAGCCGCCGATTGTCGAACATTTATTGAATCGCAACGTAGCTTGCGCATAGGGGCGAGACGTCATCCGATCGGGTGAAAAATCGCGGAACACTTTTGAATTGAATGGCTTGGCGACGTATCGCAAGGCTGCTCATTGCTTACTCACCTGGCCGACTTAAAAATGCGCGTTACGTTTTTATTTGAGCACAATCCGGACAATTGCAATTCGAGGGAATGCAACCTGCTGCTTCTTTTCTGGTTTAATATTGATTTGTCATCTTTTCGTCGCACCGAGATCGGCATCATGCAGTCACTCGCGGCAATCAGTTCACGAAACTTCTCCTTTCAATCCAGCTCTACTCAGTGTCGTTATTATGCACTCACCATCTATCGTTCGTCTTTTGCTACTGACTGGGGGGCTGGCTGTTGGCATCGCGATGCTGGCAGGCAAGCCTGCTCCCGACGGTTATCATAAAGGTCTTCTGCGCGTGCACTTCGTGGCCAATTAGCTCCGATCACGATCAGAATTCTTCGAACCGAGGAGTTCGGCCACAGCTGCATCTGCAAGGTGAGGACGCCAAGGTCTATTCGCGTACGGGCCTGGACTGGACCGAACAGTTCTCCTCGATCGCAGCCGGCGCCCGCCTGCTCAAGGCAAACAGCGCGATCATTGACGGGGAAGCGGTGGTGTACGGCAGTGGCGGCCTGCCGGATTTCCAGCAGCTCAGGAGGGAGCTCGGGCCTAAGCAAAGCGAGCGCGTGCGCTACCACGCCTTCGATCTCCTCTACCTCGACGGCTATGACCTGCGTGGCGTCGTGTACGAAGAACGCAAGCGGTTACTGCAGCGGCTTCTGAAGGGCGCGCCCGAGACGTTCATGTACGTCGAGGCGCTTGCGGGCGACGGCAACGTAATCTTCGAAAAAGGGTGCCAGCTGGGGCTGGAAGGCCTGATCGGCAAGAGGCTCGGCGAGCCCTATCGCTCGGGGCGGCAGGAGAGCTGGATCAAGCTCAAGTGCAAGAAAAGCGAGACCTTTCCGATCATCGCGTTCGTGGAGAAGCTGGGCGCGCGACCGCGCAAGGTGGCCTCGCTCTATGTCGGCCGGCGCGAGAACGGCAAGCTGCTCTATGCCGGCAAGGTGCGTACCGGCTACACCGAGACGACGGCGCGCGAATTGCGCGAGCGGCTTGATCCGTTGATCCGCAAGACTTCTCCGCTCGACGTGGCGGTCAAAAAGCCGAAGGCGACCTGGGTCGAGCCGACCCTGGACATCGAGGTCCAGTATGGCGCGCTGACCGATGATGGCCTGCTTCGTGAAGCCGTGTTCAAGGGCTTTCGCGATGATCTTGGGGTGCGCAAGGTCAAGGCGCCGCGGCTTGTGCCGTCCGTAGCCGGCCGGCCGAAGCTGGGCGTCCCCCGAGAGAACATCCTGCAGCTTCTGCCCGACGCCGTTGTGCCGTCGAAAGAAGAACTCGCCGACTACTGGCGCAGGGCATGGAAGAAGGCCGTCCCGTATCTCGGGCATCGTCCGCTCAAGCTGGTGCGTCACGTGCACGGCACGACCTTCTATCACAAGGGGCCGCTGCCGAAGGACATTCCGGCCGCCGTGCACCAGCTCCGGATTCAGAAGCGCGAGGGCGGGCAGGGAACGCGTCTGTGGGTCGACAGCCTGGACGGTTTTCTCGGTCTCGTCGAGATCGGGGCGGTCGAGCTGCACCCGTGGAATGCGAGCGTCGAGGACTTCGAACATGCCGACCGCATCGTGATCGATCTCGATCCCGGAGAGGGCGTCGACTGGGATGCCGTCGTGGAGACCGCGCTCGCTCTGCGCACGCTGATGAAACGCGAGGGCTTCGAGACCTGGCCCAAGCTCACCGGCGGCAAAGGAGTCCATCTGATGGCGCCACTGGATCAGCCGGTGCTGCACGACGAGGCGCATCGGGTGGCGCATCAGCTGGTGGCCGCTTGCGCAGCGCGCGACCCCGATCGATACATCCTGTCCGCCCAGGCCAAACGCCGCGGCCGCATCTTCCTCGATTATCTGCGCAACGGCCGCGGCACCACCGCGATCGGCACCTATTCCCCGCGAGCCCGGGAGGGATTTCCGATCGCAGCGCCCGTGACCTGGAAGCGCATCGAGAGCGGGATCGCGCCGGATGCCTTCTCCATCGACAGTCCATTCCGCGTCAAGCCAAGGAGGTGAGCCGCATGTCGGATGCATTCGATCAATGGCTGGAATGGCGCCACAAACCTCCGGGCGACAGGCGGAGCATTCCTGCCGAACTATACGCCGCGGTGATGTCGCTGCCTGAGGCCGATCGCTCCGACCGGCAAAGGGTGAACGAGGTGGTCCGCAGCCATGATGAAGCTCGCCGCGACGGTAGAACCGTATGGCTGTACCTCGACTATCACGACCGCGCACCGCCCATCATGGAGGATCCAGGCTGCGTGAAGGTGTTTGCATCTGCCGACGTCGCCGAGAGGTGGTTCAAGGAAAACGACCCCGAAGGCGTAGCCTGGGAGTACGAAGTGGAAGGCGGTCGGGCCCGAGGATCGGTTTGGCTCCACTCGCACGATCCGGATTCCAGAGACATTGGGGACGTCGATTGGGTCAGGCTCTTTGCCTCGCAAGCGTGTGCGGAAAAGTGGGTTGAGCAGAACGATCCGACGGGCAAGATTTGGGAGCATCCGGTTCAGGAGTGACGCGCATGAGTGCCTTCGTCGACGCAACGGTATGGTTCGTCGCGACTGCCAAGCGGGATGCTCAGAATGAGCGCGCTAAGTCGATTCTTTGGAGCATCGAGCGGCACCTCACCACGGACCTGGTGCTGGTCGAGACATGCCAGCTTCTGAAAGCCCAATTCGGCAGCGACATTGCGGAGATCTTCTGGGACCGGCTGCGTGACAGCGGAGTTCGGATCCAACCCATTGTCCGCGCCGATCTGGAGGCGGCTGCGGAGACACAGGCGAGCTCTCCCGAGGAGGCTTTTCCTTCGTTGATCGGACCAGTTTTGCGATGATGGAGCGCATCGGGATCACCCAAGCCGCGACCTTCAACCCGGACTTCGCCGCGTACCGACCCCGCCGCGATCGCAAGCGACCGTTCCAGATCCTGAGCGAAGGCCGCAGCCGTTGGAACGTGGCCTTGGGCTAAGCTTTGCGTAAACGCCTGAGGAGAATAGGGAAGGTATCCTCGGCCTCAGGTCCGCCCCGTCCTGAGGCCGTCTTTTTTGGCCAGTCGACGGGACTTGGCATACTGCTCTGCAGGACCCAAGCTTCCCCTTGGAACTCGGCTCCAGCTCCGGAATTACCGGACGTGCCTAGAGAGATCAGGATAACACTGTGGTCATTAGCAGCCGCCTGCGTGGTGGCCTTTGGCGTGGCGGCTATCGTCTCTCCTCACTAACCTGCTGCCGCGAGTGGCTTAGCTGCTCGACCGGAGCAGTATCGGAGCCTTTCCGGTCGGTCTGGGTGCTATTTTCGCGTCCGGATACTCAAACTGGCTTATGGCCGAGAGCTTCGCGACCCCAAAATCGCCAGTTACCTGAGCCGCTCTTGGCCAAGCCGAGTGCCCGCCGCCATTTTGCGATCGGCCCAGCTCTTGATATTGCCGACTGTCATCGCCTTGAGGAACGTATTGGCGTTGACCAGCTTTTCGCGTGTGGTCCGACCCGTCATGTCAGCGGCGGCCATAACTAAAGCAGCGTCGGCACTTTCTGCCCCGGATAATAGCGCGACGGCGCCCGCCGGTCCCGCGAAATGGGCAAGGTAGAGAGAACCGGGCGTCACGGGCAGACCGCGCTTGGTCAGCATCGCGGCATGTTCCTCGACCAGCCGTGCGGCAATGTCGCGTGTAAGCTCGGCATTTCCCCGCAGGTCCAAGACTCCCTTGTCGCTGCGGCCTTGGATCAGATCGCGTCGGTGCCTTCGAACGGCTTCGAGCCACGTATCATCGAGAAACTGGGCGGCGCCGGTGGCGCTCGACCGCTTGTTCTTTGCATTCGGGTCACCGTTGGACTCGGCTATGATAATGCGCTCGACCAATGCCTTCGCAGCCGCTCTGTCGATCGATTTCCCCTTCAATTGAGCATCGCGAAACAGGACGAAACTTGCGACGAAAGCCAGGCCGATTGCCAGTCCAACAACGAGCGTGATGAATTCCGCGGACAACCACTTCCGCGCGGCGACAACGGATCCACGCTCGTCGGGGCGAGGCGGTCGGATTTCCTCGTCGCGGCGTATTTGCTCTGACACATGCGGCGGGAGCCGCGGGTTGCCATCGGCTGTCGTCCCAACGTAGAGGAATCCGTGCTCTAGGTCTGGCATCGCGTCTGCAGGTTTAATGCTTTAAAAACGCCATCGAAGGCACCTGACAGGCACGGCTTCGCCTCCGCGACTGGTTTAGCGCGACTGGCGCCTGCGCTTGCCTTGGAAATTCTGTGCCGGGGCCGAGGTCTGGGCAGCATGATCGCGGATTTTCGGCTTGCGTTGCCTTTCTGCTCGACGATCTCCGAATGTGCTCGTGCAACGATCGCAATGTGGTCCGGCGGATGCGTCAGTTCGCTCGAGGAAAGCGGCTGCGGCGACGCGTCGAATTGCGGAATGTCGAGCCGGTCTGCCTTGGTCAGTGTATCGTGTGAGGGACGTAATCCGACCGTTGCCAGTGCCAGCGGCTCGTTCACAGGGTCTGTGATGCGCGGCGGCGCCTCGAGCTCCATCACGGCGAGTGTACCGAGGCCAATTAGGAAGAGAGCCACTCTCATCTGATTTCACGCTCTCCGCACGAGAAAAACTCAAATCCTCTTAGAAATGCGCTCCAGAAATCAAGAACGGATTGCAAAGGTGTAATAAGGCCGCTTAGCGGCAGAGGTGAACCGGGAAGCGCTGCTATGGGAGAAGATCAAAGACAGGGTTAACGCGGATCATGCGAACTCGCCGAGTGAAGGGGATAGTCAAACCCGATGTGGCGCCGGCGGCTTCTCACCTCGAAAATGTCACCGAACCCCAGCTCGACGCCGTCTCGTCCTCACTACGCCCTGGCAAGTTCGCGACTGCATGTTGCAGCGGGGAGGTGTGCGTCTGTGCGTTGGTTCAACCCAGCAAGGGGACGGCGGACGGACGTACATGTCCGCAGTGACTCTGGCAGCTTGGCAGGACGTAAGTGTGAGCTACGGATTCGTGAGCGATCACTGCAAACCGTCGGCAGGTTATCTGAGACTTCTAAGCGAGGCCGCCGGTCCACGCGGTGGAAAGCACCGGGTCAAAATGGACAAGTAGAATATCGGGCCAGCCCCAGTGTCGAAGTTTTTAGCGCTAAATTCGTCCGGATGGCAAATAATTCGCTGGAACCGAAATGGTGGTTACTGGGCATTCAGGGTAGGAGGGCCGCTGGCTGCTGCGTCGACCTTCCACCCTGGGACATCACCGGCCTCGAGCGTTCACCTCCGTCGGAAAGCGCGCGGTCACGTTGGCGGTCATTGTTCGAACCCGAGCAAGCGGCGATCAGTCCCAACCAACCAAACAGACTTGTCCGTTGGCTCCTGCCGATGTCATAGAGATTTGCAATGGGGAACACCGGCCGCCGGTCTACTTGACGTAGATCATTCGTTCCTTAGTGGCCCGCAGGCTGCGGATGTAATAGCCTTGTGCCTGAACGGCTGACTTGATTTCGTTGCTAACCTTGAGAACTCGTTTTCTGCTCTTGCGCCAGGTATGTGCAGAGTAAAGCGCAGGTACGGCAGAGCCTGTACTTAGAACGAGCAAGCCGCGCTTGTCATTGCGATAGACATCAAACATCGTTCGTCCACGCTGACCATATTGAACTAAGAATGAAACATGTTTCGGTTGTCTCAATGGCCGAGCTTAGTATTTCGGTCGGCTGTGCGGGTTGTAAATCTGCAACGCCAGCGACTTTCCTTCAGTTCGTTCCGGATACGGAACGAACTGAAGCAAGCCCCGGCCGCCGTCAAATTGCTGCGTATGCAATTACTTCAGTCACGATGTGTTTCGGATGTTGTTGATTGAGGGCGGAATCGAGCGGGAAGCGGCAGCCGCCTTCTTCACGGATTCGCCCCGTGTGGTTGCTCTTGCACGACAGCGCCGACACGTCACCGTGGGCCGGCGATGCATCTGGCCCGTAGGCGATCTAGGTACATCTTTCGCTGACTGCCTGTTCAGTAAGAATAGCCGGCTCTCAGGAACGATGAGAACCTCACGTACTTGAAATTGGGAAGTTTGCGGATATTCTGACCGAAATGTTTAGCCTTTCCAAGCAGTCGATAAAGATGCGCAAGGTGGACGACCTGCACGACCGGGCCGTGCAAGTCGCAGCAGACACCTACCGGCTGAATTTGTTCAATCAGCTTACGGGGCGAACGACCCCCAAGGGACCATCTGTCAGCGATGGTGAACTCGCCGAAGCCATACGCCAAAGCTTCACGCAGGTGAGCGATGCGCGGTTCCGAGAAATGATCGTACTATCGACCGACGCTGCGCTCGAAGCCTACGACAGGATCGTATCTGCTGCCTCCAAGTTTTCCCGTTCCCGGCGCTCCAACTGATTGCATCGCTCGCGGTGCCGATAGAGAAGCTGGTTGGAAAGCCAGACCCCGAACTAGTCCTAGCAACGCGCTCGCCAACGTCGGCTCTTGGGCCCGTTGCCGACGTTGCGCGAAGCCCGGCAGCCGTCAGCTTGTGACCCGCAGCGGACCTCAAGCTCCCGGCACGACGCCCGAAAGGGTGTTACGCGATAAGCCTGCACGTGTTAAGTGTAGGCCGACCGTCGCCCTGGTTTTCATAGTTGGTTAGTTTCGGAGATTGGAATGTCAGGTGGCTGCACGCGCGAACTGAACTGACGACACCAGTTCCACCACAGGAAATTCATTGCAAGGAGGAAGACGATGAAACGTCGAGAATTCTTGGAAGCAGCCGTCGCAACCACCGCCATTGTTGCAACGGCCGCGCCGGCCATCGCGCAGACTTCTGGAACAACATTCTTAGTCTGTACGGGTGCGTGGTCTGCGGGATGGTCGTGGAAGAAGATGCACCCGCTAATGGCCGCCAGCGGCGATCGCCTGGTCACTCCGACCTACACAGGTCTCGGCGAGAGGGAGCACCTAGCCAGCCCGTCAAACGATCTTGAAACCCATATTCAGGATGTTCTGGCGGTCATCAAATACGAAGACTTGCGCGACATTGTGCTAGTCGGCCACAGCTACGGTGGCTTGGTCGCAACGGGGGTTGCCGACCGGGCGCGAGACCGTATCACTCGATTGGTTTATCTGGACGCATTTGTGCCAACGGATGGACAATCTCTGATGGACGCAGGGCCCCCGATGGCACGGCAGCGCATGCAGCAGCTCGCGAAGGCGGGCGATGGCTGGCGGGTGCCATCGAACCCCATTCCGCCTGACACATCGGATGCCGACGTGAAGTGGATTTCTGAACGCCGGCTCCCCCAATCCATCAAGTGCTTCGAGCAGCCGCTGAAGATGCACGGTGGGGATCTGTCCTTGCCGCGTAGCTATATCTATCTCACGCGCGTAACTCCTGCGGATCCTTTCCGACCATTTGCCGACCGCGCAAAAAACGATCGCAATTGGCGTTACTACGAACTCGACGCCAGCCATTCAGCGCACATAACCGCGCCTGTAGCACTTACGCAGCTGCTGCAAACAATCGTGTCGCAGCCCACGTAAGTGCGCGTGCTGTAAGGCCCTCACGTCGGCGAGCCTCGAACCTGCATTGTCGTGCGCCATAGAAGCAGCCTCTGGCCATGTCCGGTTTTGGGCGTATCCCGCGGTGCGCAGCCGGCGAGGACCGCTTGTCACGCAGACCGCACGTCGTTGCATCGCGAGACCTTCGCTACGTCGGGATGTCCTGTTACAGAAGTGCGGGACATCAAGGGCTAAGGGTTAAGCCATGTCATCCGAGGCTAGAGTCTGCCGGGCCGCCTTTCCTTGTGCGATAATTCCTTCCAGCCGCGATATGTTCTCAAGCAAGCGCTGGCTGGTCAGCACAAGACAGTAATAGCCGAATTGTGGATTCTGGAAAAAAATCTCGAGCACTTTTTCATAAGTAATGGTCATCACTTGCCCGTCTTCGATGCATTCAACGGTAGCGGTTCTCCGCTGATTGGGAGTAAGGAAACCGAGTTCGCCCATGAGACGTCCCGGCGGAAGCTCGACGTTAATTTCCTTGACCAAAAACGTTCCTGTGACCGTTAGAAACATTTCGGAAGCTGCATCATTCTTCTTGAACAATCTGTCCCCCCGGCGATATCTCCGCTCAGTCATGAACGGTTTGAGCAATTCCAATGAGGTATCTCCTTCCGTGGCAACACGTGCCCTTTTGATCAGATTGAGTATTTGACGGAGGCGGATTGCATTGATCGGCAGCAAGAGCAGATAGAGGATGAAAGCCCCGACATTTCCCGAGAGCGCGCCATAGGCAACGAAGAACATACAGCCGAGCATGTTCGTAATGCGCAGTGGCACGATTGTATGCATCAGCAAGGTAGCGACAAGAAAGATCGCGCCAACCACGGCGAACATATTGGCAAGCGTGATGTTGGCCAGCACAATTTCCAGCAGCCGGTTCAGTAGTCCGTCGTAGGTGATGTTGTTCGGATCGAGACCCATCTGAACCAGAATCTTTGCGATCCTGAGATTATCCGCCGCCGTATCAAGAATGCGGTCTGATATCGAAGCTGCACTGTTGGACCCCATCGGATCATCCTCCGCTCAAAGCGGTCGGCATTCGTCCGGTATTCCGGATACTGATAATCAAAGTCGAATAGAAGCTCCCTGAAATTAGTGATCTCAAGTTTCATCAAGGAATGTATTCTGCGGACAATCGAAAAATGTGTCGCCCGCAGGACTTCTGCTTCGCGGATATCTCACCTTAGCCCCGACCCCAGGCCGCACTATGTGAAACTGTTCACTATCGGTGTCTTGTAAATCCGGCAAAGGTGCATCGGATCGCGTGCTCGATAAGGTCAACAAGGCTTATTTCTCGCGCAAGGCTTGTTGCGTTGGTCCGCAGTTGGCCCGGAGCCGTCTGTGAGGGCAGCGCAGAGCACGTCTGCTCTACCCCCGAAGTCAGACGTCAACTTGTTCTGCTATCGCGAGGGCGTCGTCGACCTCGATGCCTTGATATCCGACGGTGCTCTCGATCTTGGTATGCCCCAAAAGGAGCTGTACGGCTCGCAGGTTGCCGGTTCGGCGATAGATCAAGGTCGCCTTGGTCCGGCGAAGGCAATGCGTCCCGAACAGGTGCGGGTCCAGTCCGATATCAGCGATCCAGTAAGATAGGAGTCGGGCGTACTGGCGGGTCGTCATATGCCCACTCCGCCGCCGGCCAGTGAACAAGTATTCTCCTGACTTCTTGCCAGTAAGTCGCAGGTAGTCGTCGATTGCCTGCCGGCTCGATTCCGTCAGTCCAAATTTTACGGGCCGGCCGGTCTTCTTTTGTCGGACAGTCGCGCGGTCGGCGGCATATCCGCCCGGCGCAAGATCATCGACTTTCAAGGCTACGACGTCGCAGCCGCGCAGCTTGCTATCGATGGCGACGTTGAACAGCGCCAAATCGCGCATTCGGCCTTCGACCTGGAGCTTGGTTCGGATTGACCAGACGTGCTTCGGACGGAGCGGCGGCTTTGCGCCGACGATCTTGCCCTTGTTCCAAGGAACGTGTTTCGAGACAGCAGGGATGGTGCTTGGAATATCGGTCATGTTGACCTCCTCAGCTAGTGAGGCTGGTCATTTTCAGCCCGGAGCCCTTCCGATACCGCGTCCGCTTCTAGACGATTGGAGACGTACTTGTGTCCATTTCGATCTATGACAAGACCGATTATGACCCGGAGCCGCCATCGTTCGGTTCGAGGGCAGTCAGTCAACGCGACATCAATGCTTCGACAGGAAATTCAACGTGACCTTGTTGAAGACCTCAGCATTCTGTCTCTGCATACCGTGCCCTGCATTTGGTATCACGACCGTTGCAGGAAACTCCCGACACTTGCGCATTTCATTGTAAAAAAACTCGAACTTCTTGGGACTCTTGTCCCCCGTCATGAACAGCACTGGAAAATCAAATTTCTTGACGTCGGCGCATGTGCTGATCGGGCGGTCTTTGTCCCCCAAAGCCGTGTAAATATTTGCCAGAAACATCTGCTTCGTTGGTTCGGGAAACTTTTGCCATGTGCCAGGGCCATTCAACATATCAACGAAGACCTCCGCAGCTTTGGCTGGTTCTCCTGCTTTCAGGTTTTCCTGGAGGGTCCCAATCACCTTTTTTGTGAAATTTCCGGCTGCTTTGCCCTCGGCAGTCTCAGGCACCAACATCTCGATGCTGCCATCCGGCAGCACCAGTGTTCGAATGAGGTCGGCGTGCGATTTCGCTACCTCGACTGCAACAGCGCCACCCCGGGAATGCCCGACGAGGTGCACCTTCCCGAGGTTCAATTTCTCGATCAGCGCAGCAACATCCTGAGCGTGCTGTTCGATCGAAAAATCGGTGCCGGCGCCATCCCAGCGTTCCGGATAAGAGTGCCTTAGGCTAACCGCAACCACGCGGTAAGATGCGCCAAAAACTCTGAATTGGACGTCCCAAATGCGGTAATCGGCCGTTGACCCGTGCACCAGAACGATGGACGTACCCTCGCCCGCAGCCCGGTAAGCCATGGGATATCCGTTGATTACTTCCCATTTCCGTTCCGGGGGAATCGGCCAGTGGGGCTTAACCTCTTGTGCCCACAGCTGTGCGCTCGTGCACGCGGCAAATAGAAACGACACCACGACGCGCCGCACTTCAAATCCCTCCTCAGGCAGTTCTCCGAGAGGATCAGGCTTGCGGCAAGCATAATTATCCTAAAGGCGCATGGTAGCAAGCCATAAACCCAAGGGCGCATAGCTTTCTTGACTCAAGAGAGTTATGGCCCGGAGCCTCTGTGAGGGCCGCACCGAGCCCGTCTGCTCTGCCCCCGAAGTCAGACGTCAACTTGTTCTGTTATCACGAGGGCGTCGTCGACCTCGATGCCGAGATATCGAACGGTACTCTCGATCTCAGTATGCCCCAGAAGGAGCTGTACGGCTCGCAGGCGACAGTGCCGACTTCGATCCCGGTTTAGCCCTATCAACGTGCCCGCCTTAACCGCTAAGATGTCAAATCCTGAGCCTTGGGGTTGCAATGAAGAGGCGCGAGTTCATCACACTTATCGGCGGCGCAGCGGTAACATGGCCGCTCGCCGCTGACGCCCAGCAGAAGAGAAGGCTTCCCGTTATCGGCTTATTGCACCCCGGCTCGACGGGTGGCCCAGCGGCAGTTGGATTTTACGAAGGGCTGCGGGAGCTTGGCTACGCCGAAGGCCTGAACATAGCGATCGAGCGTCGCTATGGGGATTGGAATACAGATCGATTCCAGCAATTGGCGGCTGATCTGGTTCGGCTCAAGCCTGAAGTTATTGTCGTGGTGAGTACATCACCAGCTCGCGCAGCGAAGCAAGCAACCAGCACAATCCCTATCGTCGTGGGCGGCATGGCCGATCCTGTCGGTGATGAATTGATCGTCAGCCTCGCACGACCAGGCGGGAATATTACAGGAAATACTTTCCTTGGCCCAGAACTGATTGCCAAACGCTTCGAACTGCTCAACGGCGCCATTCCTGGACTCTCGCGCGTTACCGCCCTCTGGCATCCTTCTGCATACGGTGAACGTACGATGGATGGCATGCTGAAGGAGACCGAGGCTGCGGCCCAGATGTTAAGAATGCAGCTTCAACTCGTGCCAGCCGCTGGTCCGGGCGACCTCGACGGCGCCTTTCTCAAAATCACCCGAGAGCACGCCGATGCTGTCATTCTGTTGCCTAGCCCGATGTTATATGCTGAGCACAAACGCATCGTGGAATTGGCGGCGATAAGCCGACTCCCGGCAATGTACGCCGCGAGGGAGTTCGTGGAGGATGGGGGGCTGATGTCCTATGGGGCGAGCCAGCAGAATCTGTTTCGACACGCCGCCATGTATGTGGACAAAATCCTCAAGGGGGCTAACCCAGCCGACCTACCGGTCGAGCAACCGACAAAGCTGGAGTTCGTCTTCAATCTGAAAACCGCGAAAGAACTGGGACTGGTAATCCCTCGCGATTTCCTGTTGTTGGCCGACGATTTAATCGAATGAACAGAGCGATGTCTGTTCATGGCCCGGAGCCGTCTATGAAGGCAGAGCAGAGCGCGTCTGCTCTACCCCCAAAGTCAAGTCGTCAACTTGTTCTGCTATCGCGAGGGCGTCCCTCAATGCCGAGATATCGGACCGTACTTCCGAGCTTGGTATGCCGAGAAGGAGCTGGACGGCTCGCAAATTGCCGGTTCGCCGGTAGACTAGGGTCGCCTTTGTGCGACGAAGGGAATGGGTCCCGAACAGGTGCGGGTCCAGACCGATATCGGCGATCCATTGCGATAAGAGCCGGGCATACTGGCGCGTCGTTATGTGTTGAGTCCGCCGCCGGCCCGTGAACAGGTAATCGCCAGATTTCTTTCCGGTCACCCGCAAGTAGTCATCGACCGCCTGACGGGTCAATTCCGTCAGTTCAAACTTGAGTGGTCGGCCGGTCTTCTTCTGTCGGACGGTTGCGCGGTCGGCTGCATAATCGCCCGGCGCAACGTCATCGACCTTCAATGCTACGACGTTCGCAGCCACGCAGCTTGCTGTCTATGGCCAGATTGAAAAGCGCCAATTCGCGGATCCTGCCTCCGACCTGGAGCTTGGTCCGGATTGACCAGACGTGTTTTGGACGGAGCGGCAGCTTTGCGCCGACGATTCTTCCTTTATTCCACGGAGTGTGTTTCGAGACGACAGGGGTAGCGCTTATCTTATCGGTCTCATGTTGACCTCCTCAACTCGTGAGGCTGGTCATTTTCGGCCCCGAGCCCTTCCGATTTTTCTTCCGCTTTCAGACGATTGGAGACGTACTTGCGTCCAATTCGAGCGATGAGAAGACCGATTTTGACCCCGAAGCAGACGTGCAATCGGAAGCTCGGGACGCGCCTGGTCGTCGGGCGCGTCCCTTGGCCGCAACGCACTGCGCAAATCAGTCGTCGCGAACGCCGGCCGAACGCAATCCTTCCGTATAGTCGTTCAAGAACCGGGCGTCCCTACAGAAGAAGAGCTCTCGTCCGGCGGTTCCTGTCGTGTAATCGCTCTTGCGCTCCATCAATTCTGCCACAGCGGCGTTTGCCTGCGCGTAGTCACCAAGGCGTCCGAGCGAAGCGGCCAACGTTGCATAGGCACGATACGTGGCGTTCGCTTGGCGCGTCGCTCTGCGGGCGAATTCCGCAGCGATGTCGTACTCTCCAAGCGAGAAGTGTGCCCACGAACGCGTGTGGTGGAAGCTCCACAGGTGGCTGTCGCGTGGACTCAACATCGTGGCCTGGTCAAGCAGCGTTTCCGCTTCGATCTCGCGTCCGCACCACAGGAGATTGAAGCCTTGCGCGAAATAGCCTTGTGCGAAGCTTGGATTGAGTTCCAACGAAAGGCCGATTGCCGCGAACGCCTCCTCGTTCCGCCCCGTGAGGCATAGCGCACGCCCGAGCGCGCAATGGCAGAAGCAATCGAGCTCGTCGAGAGATACGGCGGTTCGGGCTTGATGCAAAGCGACTTTTAGCCGAGGCCCCCGGGCTTCGGGCGCATCGTAGAGAGAGCGTTGAATGTTCACGTAGCTGAGCGCGCCGTGTCCTCTCGCGAAAGTCGGATCGGCCGCGATCGACCGCTGAAAGTATTCTTCCGCGGTGTCGAAGCCAGGCGTCGTGAAACGCCACAAATTCCAGAGTCCGCGCTGGTAGCAATCCCAAGCGTCCAGGCTCTCCGGCGGCTTGCGGGCCGCCAGCTGCTGTTCCACTTTCGACAGCTCGGGCTCGATCGTGGCGGCGATCTGTCGCGCCATCTCGTCCTGAATGTCGAAGATGTTCAGCAGCTGAAATTCGTACTTTTCGGACCAGAGCTGCTGTCCGTCCGCGGCTCTCGCGAGTTCCGCGGCGATACGCACCGAGCCGTCGCTTTTTCGCACGCTTCCCGACATGACGTAGGTCGCACCAAGTTGCGCGCCCACTTCGCGAGCGTCGACGGCGCCGCCCAGAAAGCCAATCGTGGAATGGCGGGAGATCACGGAAAGCCATCGGTTTCGGGCGAGTAGCCGGATGATGTCTTCAGTGAGCCCATAGCTGAAGTATTCGTTTTCGGGATCGTTCGATATGTTTTCGAACGGGAGCACGGCAATGCATGGTCGGGTGATCGCCTCAGCTTTGACAGCCTCCGAAACGACGTCGCCCAGCCGCGAAATCTCAGCGTGAACGGAATTACTCGGCGGACAACATTCCGGGCCGACGGCCTCGCCAGGTACGAGCTTGACCGCATCGGCGTCCGAGCTCGGCACTTGTTCGACGTCTCCCACGAAGCGGAAGCCGCGGCGATGCAAAGTTTTGATGAATTGTTGTTCGGTGCCGCTGTCGCCGAGCACGCGTCTGGCGCCGTTGATGCGGCTCGAAAACGCGGCTTCCGAGATGATCCGGCCATTCCAGATGTTGTCGATCAGCTCATCCTTGCTGACGACCCGGTCGTGGTTTCGCACGAGATGGACGATAAGGTCGAAAACCTGCGGTTCGGCATGAACCGGCGAGCCGCGCCGGCGCAATTCATGCTGCCCCAGATCGATCTCGAATTCCGCGAAACGGTATTTCATACCAATGTTCCTCAAGCCGCCGGGCGGACGAACGATCCTCAAGCAAAGGAAAAATGAGAGTTTCCTCAAGGAGTCCACCAAGCAGTTCGGACAAGACCAATCTACAGACCGGTGAAATGGCGTTCAACAGGAGAAGCCATATGACCGGCCTACCTCGAAACTACACCCGTGCTTCGGGCAAATTCTGTGCCGTGAAGCGACCAGCCCGACCCGGATCGTCGTTGCTTGTACTTCGTTTCGAGCCGAAGCCTTCCCTGTCGCGGCGCGTTCTGGTCGTGGCCGCTCGGCTAAGGCGGGCGACAAACGAGGCGATCGCGGCCGCAATAGCCGAACAGGCCAAGCATGCGGTGACGCGGCAGCAGTGGCGAGCCGAGAGTTCGCACCTCGTCCAGAGATTAACTCCCTACAGTCCGCTCGACCAGCTGATCGCTTGGGCGGCAGCACGACTAGGCAGCGGCCGACGACTCTGAAGCGCACGCATCCCGAGATAAATTTTAGAAGTGATGGAGATTCACATGACTATGACTTTGCATCCCGATCAAAATTCCGCTTTTCCGGCTAGGCCATCTCGCGCGACACGATTGCTCGGCCTCGTGTACGGCCTCCTCTCGTATGCCGTTTTTCTGGGTACATTTCTCTACGCGATCGGCTTCGTTACGGGCGTCTTGGTGCCGAAGACGATCGACGACGGCACGACTAGGTCGTGGAGCACGGCCTTGATGATCGACCTAGCGTTGATGTCGGTCTTCGCTGTGCAGCATAGCGGGATGGCACGGCGCACTTTCAAGTCGTTCTTCGCGCGTTTCTTTTCTCCGGCCATCGAGCGCAGCACCTTCGTCTTGCTCGCGAGTCTTAGCTTGATCTTGCTGTTCTGGCAGTGGCAACCACTATCCACCCTCGTGTGGGGCATCGATGGCCCGGTCATCGCCGGCGCCGTCGCCGCAGGAGGCGTCATCGGCTGGATCATCGTGCTGTACAGCACGTTCCTGATCAGCCATTTCGAGCTGTTCGGATTGACCCAGGTGATCACGCAGTTCATGGGACGGGTTGCCCAGCCTATCAAGTTCAGGACGCCTGGACTCTACCGACTGGTTCGGCATCCAATCTATCTCGGCTTCATCATCGCCTTTTGGTCTACTCCGTTGATGACGGTCGGCCATTTGCTCTTCGCGTCGGTCACGACAGGCTACATCTTTGTCGGAATTTGGTTGGAAGAAAGGGATTTGGTCGCTTTCTTTGGGGACGAGTACCGCAAGTATCGCGAGCGGGTCGCAATGCTGCTCCCCGGTTTGTTTTGATCGAGCGATATCGTGCGAACGGCCCGCCGATGAGCGGGCCGTTTGCCGCGCCGGCGGCGGGTTTAACATTCAGCCGAAATCGCGGATCTTGTCGACGGTCCGTCCGTCTATTGGCGCTCCTGACCCGTAGCGGTGATTGAACGGGCCCGACTGCACCATTCCCATAACAGGTAGCCATCGCGAGAGCTTCAGGACGTGCAATGCAGGGCGGGCCATTCCGCTGGTCCTGCGTTGAGGATGCGCAAAGTCGCAGCCGGGTCGACCATCAGTAGAGGATTCTGTAGTTCTGCCACGAGGGAAGCCGACTGGATTTGAGTCAGAACCCAAGCGCGATCTCGGCCCATTTCAACATGCGGTCGCTATTGAGGAACGCCAGCACCGCCGATTCCAGTGACGCGGGCGCGCCCGGTGCGAGCAAAGCCGTCGCGGCTACCATGTCGCAGCGTTGATTGAAGGCGAGTGAGAGCGCGGCCTTGG
>NZ_JBVVPR010000013.1:0-162305 GCF_055811835.1 Bradyrhizobium sp. WSM4874 | reverse complement strand
CCAAGCTCGCCGGCGGTGTCCACCGTCTCGACGGCCAGCTCATGGTCGTCCTCGACGTCGACCGCGTCCTCGAGCTCAAGACCGAAGTGCAGATGGCTGCGTGAGCCCCAAAACATCGAAGCCGGAGAACCGAAATGAAGACGTGTTTGGTGGTCGATGATTCAAGCGTCGTGCGCAAGATCGCACGCCGGATCCTGGAAGGCCTGGAATTCGAAGTCACGGAGGCCGAGGACGGCTCCAAAGCGCTCGAGGTCTGTCAGCGCAAGCTGCCCGACGCTGTGCTGCTGGACTGGAACATGCCGGTGATGGACGGCTTCGAGTTCATGGGCCACATGCGCCGCCTGCCGGGCGGCGACCAGCCCAAGGTCGTGTTCTGCACCACCGAAAACAACGTGGCTCATATCGCTCAGGCGCTCAGCGGCGGCGCCAACGAGTACATCATGAAGCCCTTCGACAAAGACATCATCGCCGACAAATTCGCTGAAGTCGGCTTGATCCCGGTCGGACAAGCCATGGTCTGAGTTATCTGGCCGAGTGTTCCAGCCAGAGTGTTCCCAGTACAGCTTCCGAGAGGCCTATCCGTGACCCCGACCGAGTATGAGTATCTGCGTAAGTTCCTGAGGGATCATTCCGGGCTCGATCTGTCCGCAGACAAGCAATATCTGATTGAAAGCCGGCTGTTGCCGCTGGCGCGCAAGGCCGGTATCTCCGGCATCGGCGAGCTCGTGCAGAAGCTGCAAGGCGCTGGCTCGGGCGCGCTCGTCACCAGCGTGGTCGAGGCGATGACCACCAACGAGACCTTCTTCTTTCGCGACAAGGTCCCCTTCGATCATTTCCGCGACACCATCATGCCGGAGATCATCAAGGCCCGCGCCGGCCGCCGCA
This sequence comes from Bradyrhizobium sp. WSM4874, assembly GCF_055811835.1. Classification (NCBI taxonomy): domain Bacteria; kingdom Pseudomonadati; phylum Pseudomonadota; class Alphaproteobacteria; order Hyphomicrobiales; family Nitrobacteraceae; genus Bradyrhizobium; species Bradyrhizobium sp. WSM4874. The sequence goes on along the minus strand of NZ_JBVVPR010000013.1, from coordinate 161,420 downwards.
GCGTGCGCATCTGGTGCGCCGCCGGCTCGACCGGGCAGGAGCCCTATTCGCTGGCGATGAGCCTGAAGGAGATGGGTGCGGCCCTGACCGGCTGGCGCGTCGAGATCATCGCGACCGACCTGTCGCAGGAGGTGCTCGAGAAGGCCAAGGCCGGCATCTACAGCCAGTTCGAGGTGCAGCGCGGCCTGCCGATCCAGATGCTGATGAAATATTTCAAGCAGACCGGCGAGACCTGGCAGATCAATCCCGAGCTGCGGGCGATGATCCAGCACCGGCAGCTCAATCTGCTGCACGATTTCGCTCAGCTCGGCACCTTCGACGTCATCTTCTGCCGCAACGTGCTGATCTATTTCGATCAGGACACCAAGATCAACATCTTCAACCGCCTGGCTCGTCAGATCGAGGGAGACGGCTTCCTGGTGCTGGGCGCGGCCGAAACGGTGGTCGGACTGACCGACACGTTCAGGCCGATTCCGGAGCGGCGCGGTCTCTACAAGCCGAACGACCCGCGTGCCGCGGCCGCCAAGCCGGCTCTCGCCGGCGCCGCGCCGCGCGTAGCGGTCATGGCAGGACGATAGGCATGGCCGAGGATGGCAAGGGCGCGGAACGCGTGACATTCAGTCGCGGCTATGATGTCTGCATCATGGCCATCGACGGCACTTGGCGCCGCGACTGCAAGCTCAACGCGATCTCCGACACCGACGCCGTCCTGACGGTGGAAGGCTCGATTCAGGGCCTGAACCTGAAAGAGTTCTTCCTGCTGCTGTCGTCCACCGGCCTTGCCTATCGCCGCTGCGAACTGGTGCGCGTCAACGGCGTCGAAATGGACATCCAATTCCTGCGTGGCAAGAACCGGAAGAAGCGCGGCGCCGCCGGTGGCCGTGACGAGGCGGCGTGATCTTCACGTGCGTCTCGTCGCCGTTTGCCGCGACATTGGTTCACATTTGCTGAAACATCCGGCTGAATTTGCCGTCGCGGCTTTACGTCGCCTAAGCGCGAACCGGGTATCCATGGCCGGTCTCAATCTCAGGATACGGTAATGCCCAGAAGCTCTTTCTCACCTCTCCCGTCAAACCTGCCCGACGGCGCCGAGCGGCGCGCACTTCAGCTTCTGGTGGTCGATGACGACGCCACGCAGCGCAGCCTGATCACGGTCGCGGCCAAGCAGGCCGGCCACGAAGTCACCGTGGCGCCGTCCGTGGCCGAAGCGATCGAGAAACTCCGCACTGCGCGCTTCGACTGCGTGACACTCGATCTCGTGCTGGAGGATGGCGACGGCATCGACGTGCTGGGCGAGATGGCCAAGGCGAAATTTGGCGGCGCCGTGATCGTCATCAGCGGCATGGACGGAAAGCGCCGCAGCGCTGCCCGCAGCTTCGCCCGTTCCGTCGGGATCGAGCTCCAGAGCCTGCCCAAGCCGCTGGATCTGGCCGCATTGCGCATCAGCCTCGCCAATCTCGGCAAGACCGCGATGGGCCTGCCCGCGATGCACACCTGGGGTGGTGTCGCCACCGACGCGATCGTGGAACGGCACCGCGCCTGAGCCGCGGGCCGCCATGCGATAAAAAGAATGCGGTTGCCGCGTCGCAGCGATCGCGATCTACACCGTGCTGCCGGCATCCGACAGGCATTCAAGGGCGTCGCCAAGGCTGGGCCGGCAGGCATCGAGAGCGGCGATCGCCGTGGCATGCCGGGGTGTGACATCGTCGAGCACGAAGACGTCGGCGGAACCTTCCGGATCGCTGCCGTGTTCTTGATCCATGGCTGTGGCGGTCCGGCGCATACTGGTCTCGATCTGCGAGATCAGCATGCGAAGGTCAGCCGCAATCAGCTCACGGCTCTCGATTTCGGGCATTGCGACGAGAGGCGGCGTAGCGCCCAATTTAGCATGGATATTCTCCGTCCTCTGCAATTAGGCGCCTTGCCGCTACTTGTGCGTTATGTCCATGTCCCGTACAAATACGGTGGGCCGAATCCGCGCCGAACGCCATAACGGTTGGGGCGGACGCGAGTCCTTCATGCCAACCGGATGTGTGGCACATGGCCGAACAAAGCTCTCGCGGTGAAATCTTCGTGGTCGACGACGACGCTGCCGTTCGCGACACCTTGTCGATGGTGTTGAAGGCGGCGGGCTATGAGGTGATCTGTTTTGCGGACGGCGCAGCATTGCTCTCCGTCGCGCGAAGCCGCACACCTGCAGCGGTCCTGCTCGACGTGCACATTCCCGGCAAGTCGGGTCTCGACATTCTCAATGAGCTGCACGGCGAAGACTATCCGGCACCGATCTTCATGATCTCCGGGCAGGGCGATATCGCGATGGCGGTGGGGGCCATCAAGAGCGGCGCGCTCGACTTCATCGAGAAGCCGTTCCGCGGCAGCGAGATCGTCGGCCGGCTCGACGAGGCGATCGGTGCCTATGCACGCAGGCAGTCGGAGAACGCGGCGCCGAAGTTCGGTTCGCTGCATTTCCCCGGACGCGAGCCGTTGACGCGCAGGGAACGCGAGGTGCTCGAGCAGTTCGCCGCCGGCGCCTCCAACAAGGAGGCCGGCCGCACGCTCGGCATCAGCCCGCGCACCATCGAGGACCACCGCGCCAACATCATGAAGAAGCTCGGTGCGCGCAATGCCGCCGATCTGATCCGGATCGTGATGACCGCGGCCCAGCGCGCGTCGTAAATTTATCGGTCAGTAGCCCGGATGGAGCGTAGCGAAATCCGGGGATCCGTGTCCACGGCAAGACACGTCCCGGATTGCGCTGCGCTCCATCCGGGCTACGGCCCCTCACATCAACTGCTCAACGCCTTGCGGATGGCCCGCGCCAGATCCGATTTGCGATAGGGCTTCGCCAGCAGTAGAACGCCCGAATCCAGCCGGCCGTGATGGATGATCGCGTTCTCGGTATAGCCGGACGTGTAGAGCACCCTGAGATCGGGACGCGTTCTCTGCAGTTCATCGGCGAGCTGTCGTCCGTTCATCTTGCCGGGCATGATGACGTCGGTGAACAGGAGGTCGAACGGTTTTCCGGCGGCGACGATTGCGAGCGCCTCCGCGGCGTTCGCAGCCTGCAAGGTGACGTAGCCGAGCGAATGCAGCTGTGCCAGCACGTAGTCGCGCACCAGCCGGTCGTCCTCGACCACCAGGATCGTCTCGTGTCCGCCCTCGATGGTCGCCGGCGTCACGCTCTCGCCGACCGCCGTCGGCGTCTTGCCGGGCGGCAGATACATCTTGATCGTGGTGCCGTGGTCTTCCTCGCTGTAGATCTTGATATGGCCCGCGGACTGCTTGATGAAGCCGTAGACCATCGAAAGCCCGAGGCCGGTGCCCTTGCCCGGTCCCTTCGAGGTGAAGAAGGGGTCGAACACCCGGGCCAGCATGTTGGCGGGAATTCCGCTGCCGGTGTCGCTCACGGCGATCAGCACGTAATGGCCCGGCGGGACGTCGTTGACGCTGGCATAGACCTCGTCGAGATAGGCCGCGCCCGTCTCCACGATCAGCTTGCCGCCGCCGGGCATGGCGTCGCGGGCATTGAGCGCGAGGTTGAGGATCGCGGTGGTGAGCTGGCTCGGATCGACGGTCGCGACGCAGTTCTCGTCCTCGAACACTGATTCGATATGGATCTGCTCGCCCAGCGTCGGCCGCAATAATTTCGCGGTGTCGATGATCAGCGCGTTGACGTCGATCTCGCGCGGCTGGAGCGGCTGCTTGCGCGCAAACGCCAGCAGATGCTGCGTCAGCTCGGCGCCACGGCCGGCGGCTTCGTCGATCATCTTCGTGATCGCCGCGAGCTCCGGCTCCTTGGCCACCGCATCGGCCAGGATCTCGATCGTTCCGGTGATGACGGTGAGGATGTTGTTGAAGTCGTGCGCCACGCCGCCGGTGAGCTGGCCGACCGCCTCCATCTTCTCGGCATGACGGATGCGTTCATCGGCCGCGATCTTGTCGGTCAGGTCGCGGTAGAACGAATTGAGGAGAACGCCTTCGCGTCGCCGGAGCGCCGTGACGCTGAGCTCGGCCCTGAATTCCTTACCGTCGCGCCGCCGCACCAAAAGTTCGCGCCGTGGATTGGCTAGCGATTGTTGCTCGGATTCGAGAAAGAGCTTCAGTCTGGCCCTGACGCTTTCGCGCTCACTGGGGGCGACGAAAAACTCGATCGCATTCTTGCCGATTGCCTCCTCACGCGTCCATCCGAAGAGCTTCTCGGCCTGCGAGTTCCAACTCAGGATGGCACCGGTGTGGTCTGTCTGGGTGAAGGCGTCGAGGGAGGTCTCGACGATATTGCGCGCAAGCTGCTCGCTCTCCCGCAAGGATTCCTGTGCGAGCCTCGCCTCGGTCATGTCGCGCCCGACGAAGAAGTAACGCTGGGCGTGGTCGGACCAGCTACCGAGCCAGGACAGCCAGACCTCGCGTCCGTCCTTGTGGAAGCAGCGGGTGTCGGCGAGCTTCAGCCGCTCGCCGCGCCTGAGCGCGCGCATCTCGTCGCGCGACTGGTCGAGATGGCCGGGATGAATGAAATCGGCGCCGCTGCGGCCGATCATCTGCTCCGGCCGGTAGCCGAGAATAGACTCGCTGCTCGGACTGATCTGCGCGATGTGGCCGCGCGCGTCCATCACCATGATCAGATCCTGCGAGGTGTCGAAAAGTTGTCGCCGTTCCTCAAGCTGCTGCTGCAGCGCCCGCTCGGCCCGACGCGCCTCGGTCAGGCTGCGCGCGGTGCCGGAGGCGCCCACGATCTCGCCCGATGGGCCCTTGATCGGCGACAGGCTGAGTGAGATTTCGACCGGCGTGCCATCCTTGCGCAGGCGCACCGTCTCGAAGCGTTCGATCGGTTCGCCTCCGGCGATCCGCCGCAAATAGTCCTTGCCTTGCTCGCGTCTGTCGGGTGGGACGATAATCGAGGTGGATTGCCCGATCGCCTCATTCGCCGGATAGCCGTAGAGGCGCTCGGCGGAGGCATTCCAGCCGGTGATGATGGCGTCGAGCGATTGCATCACGATCGCGTCGTCGGAGGATTCGACGGCGGCGCTGAACAAGCGCTCGCGCGCTTCATGATGGCTTCGCGCTGCCTCGGTGCGGCGATGTTCCTCGACCTCGCGTTCAAGAGCGGCCGTCTTCGCTCTCGTTTCTTCGACCATTTGGGCAAAGGCCCGCGCCAGCACGCCTGTCTCTCCGCTCGCATCGACGGGAATGTCGGCGCGCCGTCCGCTGCCGATCGCCTCCACTGCCGCGGTCAAACGCCCGATCGGCCGCGTCAATGAGCGCGCCAGCAGCATCGCAAGCAAAGCTGCGGCAAGGACGGCAAGCAGGCCAACCAGCGAGGAGGTTTTTTGAATGGCCGCCGGAACGCGGCTGAACACGGAGGAGGGGGCCGTCTCGATGACTGCCAACCACTCCTTGCCGGCAAGCAGCGCGGGCGCGATTGCCGCTCCACTCGGCCGGCCCGACCCGTCGCTCGTAAGCTGCGCCGATCCTTGCGGCAGGCCGGCCCGCGCTGCAAAGAACGGAAAGTCACGGCGCCAGTCATTTGCGCTGCCGCGCAATGTGCCGAATTCCCGCGCGCGATCGGGATGGACCAGATAGTCGCCGCGCGCGTTCACGACATAGATCTCTCCCCCGGCGCTCGCGGTCGAGCGGATTCGGTCGAGCGCGGGACGCATGTCGATATTGGCGATGATGATGCCGAACGGCTTGCTATCAGGCGTGAACAGCGGCGTCGCGACGCGCAACGTCGGAATGTGAGGGTCCGTGGTTCCTCCCTGCCGGGTGGCGAGATCGAGGGGCGAAACATAGACGTCGCCCGGCGCCAATCGAATCGTCTCCTGGAAGTAGGTTCGTTCGCTCTTGCGTTCGAGTTCGCTGTTGGGGACGATCCGTGCTGCTCCGTTCGGGCCGGCGCGATCGACGCGGACCAGCTCGCGCTGGTCGTCGTCAAGGCCGATAATTCGAAATTGCCCGTAGCTCGGTTTCGCGTCGATCTCGGCTGCGAACCGCGCTGCGATGCGCTCGCGCCAGGTTTGCTCCGAAACGCCGTCGACGGCATCGATGCCTCCACCGACATGGGCGCGGATCAGGCCGTTGATGGCAGCGGCGGAGCGATAACCGAGCAGATCGCCACGAGCGCCGGCAACGTAGGATTCAAGATGGGTGGCCAGCAGGCTCGACTGGGCTTCGATCCGCTCCAGGACCCGCGGAATGACGGCCTGGGTGATGTTGCGATAGCCGAGCCAGCCGACTGCGGCCACGGTGACCGCCACCAGCAGGATCATCGCGATTGCGAGCCGCGTAGCGAGCGTCATGGTGATATTTGCACCGCTTCCCGAAAGGCCGTGCCCGTGCTCGGTTGGAACAGAATGAAGGTTCTGGTCATCGGCGGCCGGTGCTGACATCCGGATTCCTCACCGATGCCGCCCGCGCCGCGTCCAGGCAGCCAGCGACCGCGGCGAGCAGCGCGTCGGCCCGGAACGGCTTCTGCAAGCTCGCCACCGCGCCGAGCTTGGTCGCCATCTTGAGGAAGTCCGGCTCCGCATGAGCATCCGGCGTGAACGAACGGCCGGAGATGACGACGATCGGAATCGCCGGCTGCAGCGCCCGGATGTGGCGCATCGTCTCCAGGCCGTCCATGCCGGGCATGAAGATGTCGAGAAACAGCAGGTCGAACTGGCTGGCTTCGAACAGCGCAAGTCCCTTGCGGCCGTCTCCGGCGACGGTGATGTGATGACCAGCCCTCTCCAGGAGCAGCCGAATCGTCATCTGCACGGCCGGGTCGTCATCCACGATCAGGATGTTGGCCACGTCTGGTATCCTCCGGGCCGGATGGGGTTTCCCAGCGACCGCAAATCAAACCATCAACTCTGAAATTGTTGCGCGGATTGCATCCGGCCTGCAAGCACTTCGCCATAGATCCGACAATTGCTCGCAAAAGGCGAATCGGTTGCGCCAAGTTATGCACGGTGACGTGCACAAGCGCTCGCTCGCGACAATCGGGCCCCATAGGCTAGTCGCTCAGGTATTCCGGATAGTGGCTTCGGATCGTGTCGAGCTCGCTCAGCGTGCCCGACAGGTGCTTGCGCAGATGCTGTTGCGCGGTATCGGCGTCGCCGGCCTCGATCGCGCGCGTGATCAGCTTGTGGTGGCGGACGATGTTCTGGGCCTTGCCGGGTGAGGGCAGATGCAGCCGGCGCAGCCGGTCGATATGTCCGCTGCGACTGCGCACCAGCGTCCAGAGCTCCTGCTTGCCGGCCGCGGCATAAAGCTGCGCGTGAAAATCATTGTCGCCGGCGATGAAGCTCTGGAAGTCTCCGGCCTTGGCGAATTGCTGCTGGAGCGCGATCGTGTGGTCGAGGCGTATGACCAGGGCTTCGTTGTGCTGCTGCGCAAGCAGCCGGACGATTTCGAGCTCCAGCGCCTGGCGCAGGAAATGGGCCTGCTCGGCCCGACCGACATCGACCCGGCTGACGACGGTGGCGTGCTGCGGAAACACGTCGACGAGCCCTTCTTCCTCCAGCCGCATCAAGGCGTCGCGGATCGGAGTCGAGCTGACGCCGAATTGTGCGGCGAGATCCGTGCGCGAAAGCGGCGAGCCCGGCGGCAATTCCAGCGCGAGAATGGCGTTGCGCAGCCGCTCGAACACTTGCGGTGCGGCCTGCCGGGCCCGGTCGAGCCGCGCGCCGGGGCGGGCGGCCGCGCGGGGCGCGGGGTGGGCTGTTTCCATGCGAAGGGCTCCGGCCGGCCTTGCCTTTGATACACTAATGCATTAGTGCATCAGTGAGATCGCTCGTCAATGGCGGCCGGAGGAAACGAACAACAATGATCAAGCAATTGCAGTGTGGCCTCGCAGCCATCGCCCTGATCGCCGCCACGGCGCTGACGGCCTCGCCCGCGAAGGCGCAGCAAAAGTCCGAGATCTCGCTGTCGCGGCAGCCCGGCATTTTCTACATGCCGAGCCACATCATGGAAAAGCAGAAGCTGATCGAGAAGCACGCAGCCCAGCTCGGGGTAGCGGGTGTCACCACCAAATGGGTTACCTTCTCCGGTGGCGGTGCGCAGACCGATGCGCTGCTCGCGGGCGGCGTCGACATCCTCAACACCGGCACCGGCAATCTGCTGCTGCTGTGGGACCGCACCCGCGGCGGCGTCAAGGGCATCGTCGCGACCTCGGCGCAGCCGATGACGCTGATCAGCCGCGACGCCAACATCAAGTCGATCAAGGATTTCGGTCCCAGCGACAAGATCGCCGTGCCGACCGTAAAGGTCTCGACCCAGGCGATCGTGCTCCAGATCGCCGCCGCCGAGGCCTTTGGTGCCGACCAGTGGTCGAAGCTGGATGCCAACACGGTGCAGCTCGGCCATCCCGACGCCTATGCGGCGCTGTCCAACTCCAAGCACGAGGTGCACACTCACTTCTCGATTCCGCCGTTCACGTTCCTCGAGCTGAAGAACGTGCCGGGCGCGCATGTCGTGCTGTCGTCGCCCGACGTGATGGGCGGCCCGCTCAGCCAGGCGCAGTTCTTCACCGCCACGAAGTTCGCCGATGCCAATCCGAAGATCATCCAGGCCGTGCGCGATGCGACCAAGGAAGCGCAGGATCTGATCCGCAGCGACACCAGACAGGCGGTCGAGATCTACAAGGAGATCACCGGCGACAAGACCTCGGCGGAAGAGCTGCTCGATCTCCTCAAGGAGCCCGGCATGATGGAGTGGAATCTCGAACCGCAGGGCACGATGAAATTCGCCGCCCATCTGTTCAAGACCGGTACGCTGAAGACCCAGCCCAAGGCCTGGACCGATTACTATCTGCCCGTCGCCCACGATCTGAAGGGCAACTGATGGCGCTGCTCGACGTCAGCTCCGTGACGCTGCGCTACAAGACCTCCAGCGCCGTCGTCACGGCGACCGAAAGGGTCAGCTTCACCGTCGACAGGTCCGATCGCTTCGTGCTGCTCGGGCCGTCCGGCTGCGGCAAGTCGACCCTGCTCAAGGCTGTCGGCGGCTACATGGCGCCGAGCGAGGGCCGCATGACGATCAACGACCGCGAGATCCACGGTCCCGGCGCTGATCGCATGATGATCTTCCAGGAGTTCGATCAGCTGCTGCCCTGGAAGAGCGTGCTCGCCAACGTGATGTTCCCGCTGCTGACCGCGCGAAAACTGTCCCGCAAGGACGCCGAAGTGCGGGCGCGGGCCTATATCGAGAAGGTCGGGCTGACGCGCGTGGTCGATGCCTATCCGCACACGCTCTCCGGCGGCATGAAGCAGCGCGTCGCGATCGCGCGCGGCATGGCGATGGAGCCGGACATCCTGTTGATGGACGAGCCGTTCGCCGCGCTCGACGCGCTGACGCGGCGAACCTGCCAGGACGAGCTGCTCCAGCTCTGGAGCGAGACCAAATTCACCGTGCTGTTCGTGACCCACTCGATTGCGGAAGCGATCCGCATCGGCAACCGCATCCTGCTGCTGTCGCCGCATCCCGGCCGCGTCAAGGCCGAGGTGGTCGACGTCGACAAGGTCTCCAATGAGGACGGCAGTGCCGGCCGGCTCGAAAAGGAGGTTCACGATCTCCTCTTCGCCTCCGAAGCAACGGCGCATTGAGGGAGCCTCTCATGGGCGAAGCCAGGATCCTGCTACGTGAGGCGCCGGTCGCCGGCAGCGCAGCCGAAGTCGAGCGCAAGCTGAGCGTGCTCGAGCTGCTGTGGAACGATGGTTTTGTCCGCAAGACCGTCATCATCCTGTTTCTCGCGGCGGTCTGGGAGGCCTACGGCCTCACCCTCGACAATCCCCTGCTGTTTCCTACCCTGCACGACACGATCCTCACGCTCTACGATCGCGTCAAGGACGGCACGATTCCCATGCGGGCATGGGCTTCGCTAAAAGTTCTGTTCATGGGCTATTCGGCCGGCATCGCGCTCGCCGCGATCTTCACCGTGCTCGCGATCTCGACCCGCATCGGCACCGATTTCCTCGAGACTGTCACGGCGATGTTCAATCCGCTGCCGGCGATCGCCCTGTTGCCGCTCGCTTTGATCTGGTTCGGTCTCGGCAACGGCAGTCTGGTGTTTGTGCTGATTCATTCGGTGCTGTGGCCGGTCGCGCTCAATACCCATTCCGGCTTCAAGAGCGTGTCCAACACGCTGCGCATGGTCGGCCGCAATTACGGCCTGCGCGGGCTGCCCTACGTGGCAAAAATCCTCATCCCTGCCGCGTTCGGCTCGATCCTGACCGGTCTCAAAATCGGTTGGGCCTTTGCCTGGCGCACGCTGATCGCGGCCGAGCTGGTGTTCGGCGTATCGTCGGGGCAGGGCGGGCTCGGCTGGTTCATCTTCGAAAACCGCAACCTCCTCGACATACCTGCGGTCTTCGCCGGCCTCTTGACGGTGATCATCATCGGGCTTTTTGTCGAGAACCTGATCTTCCGCGCCATCGAGCGGAACACCGTGCAGAAATGGGGCACCCAATCATGACCAAGAAGAAACTGACGCCCGACCAGCTCCGCAGCGCGCGCTGGTTCGCACCCGACGATCTCCGCTCGTTCGGCCATCGTTCCCGCACCATGCAGATGGGCTACGCGCCGGAGGAGTGGAAGGACCGCCCCATCATCGCTATCCTCAACACCTGGTCGGACGCGCAGCCATGCCACATGCACTTCAAGTCGCGCGTCGATGACGTCAAGCGCGGCATCCTGATGGCGGGCGGCCTGCCGCTGGAGCTGCCGGCGCTGTCGCTGTCGGAATCGCTGCTCAAGCCGACCACGATGCTCTATCGCAATCTGCTGGCGATCGACGCCGAGGAGCTGCTGCGCAGCCATCCGGTCGACGGCGTGGTGCTGATGGGCGGCTGCGACAAGACGACGCCCGCGCTGCTGCTGGGTGCGACCTCGATGAACATTCCGGCGATCTATCTGCCGGCCGGCCCGATGCTGCGCGGCAATTGGAAGGGCAAGACGCTCGGCTCCGGCTCGGACGGCTGGAAATACTGGGACGAGCGGCGCGCCGGGAAAATCTCCGACAAGGACTGGCTCGACATCGAAGCCGGCATCGCGCGCAGCTACGGGACCTGCATGACCATGGGCACGGCTTCCACCATGACCGCGATTGCCGAGGCGATCGGCATGACGCTGCCGGGCGCCTCCTCGATTCCCGCCGCTGATGCCAACCATATCCGTATGGCCTCCGAATGCGGCCGCCGCATCGTCGAGATGGTCTGGGAAGATCTGACGCCGAAGACGATCCAGACCCGCAAGGCGTTCGAGAACGCGATCGCCGTGGCGATGGCGATGGGCTGTTCGACCAACGCGATCATCCATCTGATCGCGCAGGCCCGCCGCGCCGGCCTCGACATCGGCCTCGACGATTTCGAAATTGCGAGCCGCAAGGTGCCCGTCATCGCCAATGTGCGGCCGAGCGGTGACGCCTATCTGATGGAGGATTTCTTCTATGCCGGCGGGCTGCCGGCGCTGATGGGGCAGATCAAGCCGCATCTGCATCTCGACTGCATCACGGTCACCGGTAAGACTGTCGGCGAGAACATCGATGGCGCCGAGGTCCACAATGACGACGTGATCCGCTCGATCGACAATCCCATCTACAAGGAAGGCGCACTCGCCGTGCTCAAGGGCAATCTCGCGCCCGACGGCTGCGTCATCAAGCCGAGCGCCTGCGCGCCCCGCTTCCTCAAGCACACCGGCCCGGCGCTGGTATTCGACGACTATTCATCGATGAAGAAGGCGGTCGACGATCCCGATCTTGATGTGACTGAAGACCACATTCTCATCTTGCGCAATGCGGGCCCGCAGGGCGGGCCCGGCATGCCGGAATGGGGCATGCTGCCGATCCCGACCAAGCTCGTGAAGCAGGGCGTCCGCGACATGGTGCGGATCTCCGATGCGCGCATGAGCGGCACCAGCTACGGCGCCTGCATTTTGCACGTCGCCCCCGAATCCTATGTCGGCGGGCCGCTGGCGCTGGTGCGGAACGGCGACCGCATCACGCTCGATGTCGCCGCCCGCACCATCAATCTCGATGTGTCGGAAGCCGAGCTCGAAAAGCGCCGCGCCGCCTGGAAGCAGCCCGAGCGTCGCTTCGAGCGCGGCTATGGCTGGATGTTCACCAAGCACATCAAGCAGGCCAATGACGGCTGCGATTTCGACTTCCTCGAGACCGATTTCGGCGCGCCGATCGGCGAGCCCTCGATTTACTAGTTTCACCGTCGTTCCGGGGCGCGAAGCGAACCCGGAACCTCGAGATTCCGAGTTCGATGCTTCGCATCGCCCCGGAATGATGACAAGAGAGAGCACGAGATGACCAAACTTACCGAAGCCACCCGCAACAAGCTCAAATCCGTCTCCACCGCCACCGTCGCCACCGCGTTGTTCAAGCGTGGCCTGCGCATCCAGATGATCCAGGATGTGCACCCGCTCAGTGCCGGCCAGCCCACCATGGTCGGTGAGGCCTTCACGCTGCGCTATATGCCGGCCCGCGAGGATCTCAACACCATCGACGTCTTTAGGAATCACTCCCATCCGCAGCGCAAGGCGGTGGAGGATTGTCCGGCAGGCAGCGTGCTGGTGATGGACAGCCGCAAGGACGCGCGCGCCGCTTCCGCCGGTGCGATCCTGGTCACGCGGCTGATGAAGCGCGGTGTCGCCGGGGTCGTCACCGACGGCGGTTTTCGCGACTCGGCCGAGATCGCCAAGCTCGGGATCCCCGCCTACCACCATCGCCCGAGCGCGCCGACCAATCTGACGCTGCATCACGCCATCGAGATCAACGTTCCCATTGGCTGCGGTGATGCGCCGGTGTTTCCCGGCGACGTCATTCTCGGCGACAGCGATGGCGTGATCGTGATCCCGGCGCATCTCACTGAGGAGATCGCCAACGAGACCTTCGAGATGACCGCGTTCGAGGACTTCGTCACCGAGGAAGTCAACAAGGGCCGCGGCATCTTCGGTCTCTATCCGGCGACGGACCCGCAGACGCTGACCGACTTCGCCGCATGGCGGAAGGCGAACGGAAGGTAAATTCCGACAACTCGTCCCACAACCTCCATTGTCGTCCTGGCGTAAGCCAGGACCCATTACCCCAGGGAGTAATTTGGCGAAGACTCGGAGTCGTCGTGCTTTCGCGCGGTACTGATACCGAGCTTTGTCGGATAGATCACGCGGTATGGGTCCTGGCTTTCGCCAGGACGACCAGGGAGAGCGTAGCCTACACCCCCGCCTCCGCCATCCCGGCCGCCCACAGCGCGAACGCATAGACGATCGCGACTTCATCGAGCCGGTTGAAGCGTCCCGAGGCGCCGCCGTGGCCGGCGCCCATGTTGGTGCGGAGCAGGACCGGGCCGCCGCCGCTCATGGTTGCGCGCAGGCGCGCGATCCATTTGGCTGGCTCCCAGTACGTGACGCGCGGATCGGTCAACCCGCCCATCGCCAGGATCGCCGGATAGTCTTTCGCCGCGACATTGTCGTAGGGCGAATACGACAGGATGGTGCGGAAATCCTTTTCGCTCTCGATGGGGTTGCCCCATTCCGGCCATTCCGGCGGCGTCAGCGGCAGCGTGTCGTCGAGCATGGTGTTGAGCACGTCGACGAACGGCACTTCGGCAACGATGCCGGCGAACAATTCACCGGCACGGTTCGCGACCGCGCCCATCAACATGCCGCCGGCCGATCCGCCGTGGCCGACGATGCGTTTTGCACTGGTGTATTTCGCATCGATTAGCGCGCGGGCGCTGGCTGAGAAGTCGTCGAACGAATTCGTCTTCTTCTCGCGCTTGCCGTCGAGATACCAGCCCCAGCCCTTGTCGGCGCCGCCGCGGATATGGGCGATGGCGTAGACGAAGCCGCGGTCGACCAGCGACAGCCGGTTGGCGTTGAACGAGGCCGGCATCGCCATGCCGTAGGAGCCGTAGCCGTAGAGCAGCAACGGCGCCGCGCCGTCGAGAGTGAGCCCGCGGCGGTGGAGGATCGACACCGGCACCTCGGCGCCGTCATGCGCCTTCGCCATGATGCGCGTCGTGACGTAGTCGCTCGCATTGTGGCCGGACGGAATCTCCTGCCGCTTGCGCAGGGTGCGCGTCCGCTTGAGCATGTCGTAGTCATAGACCTCCGACGGCGTCGTCATCGACGAATAGGCGAAGCGCAGTGTGGTCGTTTCGAATTCGTAGGAGCCCATCGTATCCAGCGAATAGGCCGCCTCGTCGAACGCGATGGCGTGCTCGTCCTTGGTCGTGAGGTCGCGGATCACAATCGACGGCAGAGCATTGGCGCGCTCCAGCCGCACCATGTGGCCGGCATAAAGATCGAGATCGATGATGTAGATGCCGGGACGATACGGGATCAGATCGCGCCAGTTCTTGCGCTCGGGTGAGGCGAGCGGCGCGGTGACGATCTTGAAGTCGATGGCTTCGTCGGCGTTGGTGAGGATGAAGAGTTCGTCGCCGCGGTCGGCGAGCGAATATTGCACGCCTTCCTCGCGTGCCGCGACCAGGCGCGGCGGTGCGTCGGGGTGGGCGAGGTCGATCAGCCGCTGCTCGGAGGTCTCGTGGTCGCCGCCCGCGATGACGCAGAAGCGGCCGCTGGTGCTCTCCTGCAGATGGGTGAACCAGCCGGAATCCTGCTCTTCGTAGACCAGCGTGTCGTCGACCTGCCGAGTGCCGAGCTTATGCCGCCACACCTGCATCGGCCGGTGATTGTCGTCGAGCTTCACGTAGAAGAACGACGTGGCGTCCTTGCCCCAGACTACGCCGCCGTCGGTTTCCTCGACGACGTCATCGAGGTCCTTTCCGGTCGCCCAGTCGCGCACGCGGATCGAGAAATATTCCGAGCCCTTGGTGTCGGCGCTCCAGGCCTGCAGCCTGTGGTCGTTCGAGTGCCGGCTGCCGCCGAATTTGAAATATTCATGGCCTTTGGCGAGCGCATCGCCGTCGAGCACGATGTGGCCTTCGCCGCCATCGCGCGGCATGCGGCCGAACAGCTCGTGCTGACCACCTTCGCGGAATTTGCGGAAATAGGCGAAGGGACCATCCGGCGACGGCACGCTGGAATCATCCTCCTTGATCCGCCCCCGCATCTCGCGCACCAGCGTCTTCTGCAGGGCTGCGGTGTGGCCGAGCAGGCTCTCGGTGTAGCCATTTTCTGCGTCGAGATATTTGCGGATGTCGGGATCGAGCACCGCGGGATCGCGCAGCACCTCCTGCCATTTCTCGTCCTTCAGCCAGGCATAATCGTCGGTCACGGTTATCCCGTGCCGCGTGAAGGAATGCGGCCGGCGCGGGGCGACGGGGGGCTGGGAAGGTGTTCTGGCTTGTGTCACTCGATCCTCATTCAGATGCGTCCTGCCTTATATCGTCGCGATTCCGCGAATTGCCAGCGCTACAGCGCCAAGGACCGCGCCAAGTCGCCGGGTTGTTGATCGGCCCCTTCTATGCTTTAGGCTCCCTATCCCCGCCGCCGGTCCAGCCTGATGCTGTTCAATTCCTACCCGTTCATCCTGCTGTTCCTGCCTGCCGCGCTGGCTGGCTATTTCTGGCTCGGGCGGCGCAGCAATCTGGCCCCGGTGATCTGGCTGGCGGTGGCCTCGCTCACCTTCTATGCCATCGGCAACTGGCAGTTCGTCGCCCTGTTGCTGATATCGATCGCCTTCAACTATGGCATCGGCCACCTCCTGATCGTGGCGAACCTTGCTCCGTCGCAACGAAAGGTGGCACTTGCCGTCGGCGTCGCCGGCGACCTCCTCGTGCTTGGCATCTTTAAATATGCCGGCTTCGTCACCGAGAACATCAACGCGCTGGCCGGCACGCACTTTGCGGTCCACATCCTGCTGCCGGTCGGCATCTCCTTCTACACATTCACCCAGATCGCGTTCCTGGTTGACGCATGGCGCGGGCAGGTCGCGGCCTACGCACTGCCGCATTACGCGCTGTTCGTGACATACTTTCCGCATCTGATCGCGGGGCCGATCCTTCACCACAAGGACATGATCCCGCAATTCGAACGGGAGGAAACCAAGCATCCGCACGGGCATCTGATCCTGTGCGGCCTCATCATCTTCGCAATCGGCCTCTTCAAGAAGACGTGCCTTGCCGACGGCATCCAGCCGCTGGTCGCGCTCGCCTTCGATGCGCGCGCGCCGAGTTTTGATCAGGCCTGGCTTGGCGCGCTCGCCTACACCTTCCAGCTCTATTTCGACTTCTCCGGCTATTCGGACATGGCGATCGGAATATCGCTGATGTTCGGCATCTTCCTGCCGGTCAATTTCAACTCGCCCTACAAGGCCACCAGCATCGTCGAGTTCTGGCGGCGCTGGCACATGACGCTGTCGCACTTCCTGCGCGACTATCTGTACATCCCGCTCGGGGGCAACAGGCGCGGCCGCGTGCTCCGTTATGTCAATCTGATGCTCACGATGCTGCTCGGCGGGCTCTGGCACGGCGCGGCCTGGACTTTTGTCATTTGGGGCGCGCTGCATGGTGCCTATCTCTGCATCAATCACGCCTTCAACGCGCTGGTGCCGAGTGTTCCGAAGTTGCTCGCGCGCCCAACTCGGGTCGCCGGGGCCGCGCTGACATTTCTCGCCGTCGTTGTGGCCTGGGTATTCTTCCGTGCCGAACGGGTCGATTGGGCCATGCGGATTCTGAATGCGATGGCCGATCCCTCGAACATCGTCGTCGGGCGCGAGGAGATCGCGGCGTCGGTGATGGTCGCAATTTATGCGGCGCTGGTGTGGCTGGCGCCGAACACGCAAGGACTCATGGGGTACGACCACGCCAATCGCAGGGTCGGCGAGGGCCTGATGGCCGGACGGATGCGGCCGCTGGTCCTGTATGGCGCGTCGCTGGTGCTGGCGTTCGGGATTTTGGGTATCCAGAGCCACAGCGAATTCATCTATTTCCGGTTCTGATGCGGGGCGCGTTCACACATCCAGGGCGTCTTCTCTTCGCGAGCATCGCGTGCGTGCTCGGGGCGGCGGCGCTCACCTATGTCATCGATCCCCTGCAGCTGTTCCGGCCCTCGCGTCTCATCGCGCCGTTCTATTCCGATGACACGCGCGTGCAGAATGCAGGGCTGATCCGCAGCCAGTCGTTCGACGCGGCCTTCATGGGTACCTCGCTCGCGATCCATTTCCGTCAGAGCGACATCGACCATGCGCTTGGCGTGCACTCGCTGAAGTTGGCGATGACCGGCTCCAATTCGCGCCAGCAGGGCTTTGTGCTGGAGCAGGCAATCGACCGCGGCGCAAAGCGCGTGATCTGGCAGATGGACGATTTCATCTTTGTCGATGCGGCCGACATCGAGACGGATCCCTATCTCTCTGCCGATCTCTATCGCGGGACGGCAAAAGGCATCGCGTCGTATCTGTTCAGTGCGGCCATGGCGAAGGAATCCCTATTCGCATTGCTCCGGTCGGTTCCGCCGTTGCGGCAGCCGCTGACCCGGGCGGCGCCTTTTCTGCCAATCAAGTTTGCGCTTGAAGACGTCGACGACATCTATGCGCTGCCGCGGGATGTCGACGTCGCGCGCGCCTATAATGCGAACAGGACGCTCGCGGCCTTCGCCTATATCACCGATCCCGTACGCAGCCGATTTCTCGGCGAAGGCTATCGTTACGACGCCATGGTGCGGCATTTCGAGCATGACGCCGTCGGCCTGATCGCGCGCCATCCGGACGTGACCTTCGACATCTACTTCCCGCCCTATTCGATCCTGCAATTCGTCGCGATGCGCGATGCTTCGCCTGCGACGCTGAAGATCGTCACCGACCTCACCGCCGTCATGGCGCAGCGCCTGACCCAGCTTCCCAATGTGCGCCTGTACGATTTCCGGGCGATCAAGGACGTGACGCACGACCTCGACAACTACGGCGACGTCATCCACCATTCGCCGATCGTCGATGCGAAGGTGCTGTCGTGGCTGGCGCACGGGGAATATCGGGTCGATCCGAAGGCGCCACTTGCGTCGCTGGATGAGCTGAAGGCGCAGGTTGAAGCGTATCGGCTAAAGCAACCGGGTCGTCCCGGCGAAGGCCGGGACCCATAACCCCAGGGAGGAGTTTGGCGAAGACTCGGAGTGAAACGGTCCTCGGTACTGCGACCGCGCTCTGTCGATAGATCACGCGGTATGGGTCCCGGCCTTCGCCGGGACGACAGGTTTACGCCGCCACCTCTTCGCCGAGATACGCGACCGCCGCTTCGAGCCCGCCTTTGCCGTGCGGGATCTTCAGCGCATTCAGCCCGACCTCGATCACCCCCAACGTGCCGAGCAGCATCGGGGCGTTGACGTGGCCCATATGGGCGATGCGGAAGGCTTGTCCCGAGAGATCGCCGATGCCGGTGCCGAGCACGACGCCGCACTTCTCCTTGCAATAGCGTTGCAGGATTGCCGGATCGTGGCCGTTGCTCATGGTCACCGTGGTCACGGTGTTGGAGCGTTCGCTGGCTTCCGCGACGTTGAAGCCGAGCACCTGGCCTTCGGACCACGCGCCGACCGCGCGGCGCGCGGCTTCGCCGAGCAGGCTGTGACGGCGGAAGGCGTTCTCCAGTCCTTCCTCGTGCAACAAGTCGATCGCCTGGCGCAGCGCGAACAGCAGATGTACCGGCGCGGTGCCGGCATATTTGCGATAATGCTCGCTGCCTTCGCGCTCGCTCCAGCTCCAATAGGGCGTGCTCATGTTGGCGGTCTTCTGCACCTCGAGCGCGCGCGCATTGGCCGCGACGAAGCCGAGGCCGGGCGGCGTCATCAGGCCCTTTTGCGAGCCCGACATCGCAACGTCGATGCCCCATTTGTCCATCTCGAACGGCATGCAGCCGAGCGAGGCGACAGTGTCGACCATGTACAGCGCCGGGTGGCCGCTCGCCTTGATCGCCTTGCCGATCGCCTCGATGTCGTTCTGCACGCCAGACGCGGTGTCGACCTGGACGACGACGACGGCCTTGATCGTATGCTCCTTGTCGCGGCGCAGGCGCTCCTCGACCTCGTGCGGCCGTACCGCGCGGCGCCAGTCGCCCTTGAGCACCTCGACCTCGGCACCCATCAGGGAAGCCGCATTGCCCCAGCCGATCGCGAAACGGCCGCTCTCGAGCACCAGCACCTTATCGCCGCGCGACAGCACGTTGCTCAGCGCCGCTTCCCAGGCGCCGTGCCCGTTGGCGATGTAGATGTAGGACTTGCCCTTGGTCGCAAACAGTTTCGAGATGTCCTTAAGCAGGCTCTCGGTCAGATCGGTCATCTGTTTGGAGTAGATGTCGATCGCCGGACGATGCATCGCCCGCAGCACCTCGTCGGGCATATTGGTGGGCCCGGGGATGGCCAGAAATTCCCGGCCCGCGCGAACGGTCATTGCTGTTGGTCCTTATTGCCTGAGAACAGGATCGGTGGGTCGCTGATTTACACTTTTACGCGGCGCTGCGCTGCAAGAAAAGGCCGGAAAACGCAGGTCTGACGTGGGCTATCTCTTAGTCTCGCGGCAGCCCGCAGCTTCGGCTTCCTCCACCGAGCAGAACCAGCGCGTGCCCTTGCTGATCTTCATCTTGATCTGGGTGTACCAACGGCTGGTCGGCTGGTGATAGATGCACTCGCCGGCGGTGTTGACATTGCCCTTGATGGTGCAGTCCGGCGAGGGCGCGACCGGCCCCGAGGCCGAAGCGAGCAGGATCGCATGCGCACCGTCGGGCGGCTTGGTGGCACCGAGGATGGTGGTCTTCTTGTTGCGCACGCGCCAGTCCCAGGGCGCGATGAAGGCGCCCTGCCACATCCCGGCCTTGGCCTCCCGTGCGGCCTTCTCGTCCGCCTCATAGTCGTGCGACATCCGGGTGTAGGCCAGCGCCCAGCCTGCGTGCACCAGCCATTTCTGGATGTCCTCGCCGCCGACATCGCAGCGCGCCACGGTGCGGCCGCGCCGGTCGATCGACCTCGCATGGCAGACCCAGCTCTTGCCGTCGGCATATTTGGCGAGCTCGTCGCGGGCCGCGATGCCGCAGGTCCAGCGCTCGCCCTTGTTGTTGAGGCAGAGCTGGTCGACCGCGGGCGCGTCGATGCCGCCGAGTCTGATCCGCGTGTTGCCGATCACCACCGCGTCGCCGGCGCGAACCTTTGCGGTGCCGGTGATGTCGGCGGCCTCAGCCGGCGACGGCAAGCCGGGCAAGGAGAAGCCAAGCAATGACAGCGCAATCAGGAATTTTCGCAACATGCCGGTCCGCGTGTGATGGAAATTGCGATAGACCGCGCAATTGTGGTCGGCTTTTGTCCGCCCGGCCAGCATATGCCAGGCAGTTGGGCTTTCAACTTCCCGTCATCGAGCGAAGTTTTTGTAGGGTGGGTTAGCCGAAGGCGTAACCCACCTCTTTCGCCTCCACGGCGGCAGAAGTGGTGGGATACGCTTCGCTAACCCACCCTAGCAAACCTATCCCCGCGTCATCGCCCGCTTGGCCACCGCCAGCCCCATCAGCACGAACGCCGATGTGACCTCCGGACCGCCCACCAAAATCCGCGTCGGCGTCTTCATCTTGTTCCATTCATAGGCGCGGAACGGGCCGCGGCGGCCGCCTTCGCCCAGGCTCGCCACGATCACGTTCAGCGCCGGCGCAAAGGCGCGCGGGTCGGCGCCGAGATGGCCGAGCGCGATCAGGGCGAGCGCTGCGTCGAACACGTTCATCTCGGCGGCCATCAGCTCGCCCTTGACGTAGGAGAGCACGCGGTGGCGGATGAAATCGAAATGGCCGTCGGGGTCGATGATCGCCTGCGCCGCCAGCGGCAGCGCCAGGAAGGCGGCGTAGCAGCGGCCGAAATAGGCGCTGTAGAGCTCCGGCAGATAATAGATGTGCGAGCGCGGATTGGCGAAGGCGCCGCTCGCCGCCAGCCGCTTCTGGAAGCCGATGATGCGATGAACGGTGGCGAGCCGCGCCGGCGTCTCCAAGACTTTCCAGCGCGCGAGGTTGCGGAAGCTGACCTCGAGAATGTCGAGATTGAGCGTCGGATCGAGATCGTTGCCGTAGGGCCGCTCGCCATTGAGGTTGTCGATCCAGGTCGCAACCCCGCCCTCGTAGTCGATATTGTCGTTGATCGGCACGGTCACCCGCGGCTCGTTGACGCCGGCGCGCACCTGGTAGCCCGCATAGAAATCCAGCAGTGGCTGGTCGAGGATCGGATCGGTGCAGCCGGCCTGCGTCGCGGCGGAGATCGAGCACGCCGTGGTGTCGCAATCCGGCACGTAGACGCCGAAACCGAGGTCCTGCTTGATCTGGGCGAAGTAGCGCGAGAAGCGCGGATGCGGCGCCGGCGCGAGCGCGGTGATGACGTTGAACCGCGCGCCGTCGATGCCCTCGACCTCTTCGCGGCTGATGCTGACGCAGAAATCGACCATGTCGGCAACCGCGCGCTCCGCCGCCATCTTGTCAGCGAGCGAGGCGAGACCGGTCTCGACGTAACTCAACAGCGCCTCGATGAAGAACGCGTCGTAATAGGCCGAGCGGTGGCGGATCTGCACCGGCTCCCACATCGGTTCGGCAACCCCTCGCCAGGGCGGATTGACGACTGCGCGCGCCGGCGTTCGTGCGATGAAGACGCGGGCGAGGTTGAACAGCAGCGAGGAGTTCTTGTAGCCGCGGGCGTTGAGACCCGTGAGCGCCATGGTCAGCTCGCGTCCGCGGAAATCGGGGTCGCCGATCAGGTTGAACGCGGCGTAGGTCGGCAGAAAGCCATTCTTGCGGTACGAGCCCAGCAGATGCTGCGCGCAGTCGCGGATCACGCCGTCGATCTGCGACTGTTGCGGCGTGGCGCCGGTGAACATGGCCGGCGGCGGCTTGGGATGATCCAGCGCAATGCTGTCGACGAGATCGGCGACGGGCTGGCCGACCGCCGCCCAATCGGGCTCGGCCTCGTCGCGGGCGCGCACCAGCGCCTCGCGCAGCCGGGCCAGTTTGCCTTCGTCGCGCAGTTCGGGCAGTCCGGCCCGGCGCAGCAGCACCCGCAATGCGGGATTGCCGAGCGCGGTCTTGTAGAACTTGGCCAGATGCGGATCGCCACTGGCCGCAACGGCCAATACGGGATCGCAAACGTCGTAAAGCGACGGGCCGTCCTTCTGCGCCGTCAGCGCCCGGCAGGCGGCGCCGGCAAAATATTGGAAGCTCATGAAATACCTGGTCGCGGGAATTTGGCCGAGGGCGCCGGCCGGCACGCTCCCAGCCGCGCGCCACCCCCTGCAAGTCGTTGAAAAAGCTACCCGGATTCGCAGGAAATACAAATGTGGTGATGGTCACAGAAAAAGCCGGCACGAAGCCTGCATAATCAGGCTCCGGAAGGCTACGGGGACGCAAAAAAATCACACATTGGGCAGTGAAAATTAACTCATGTTTCCAGTGGCTTAGCTCAAATTTTCGACGATCTATTGCGGGGGAGGCGATATCCGGTTAAGGGTTTGTTTGGTGCGGCGCCGCAAATTGCGCGCAATTCGGGGGCACACCCCCGGCCAATCCCTCAAACCCAAAGACGCTATCGCGCTACTCAAACAGTGTGCGCGTGCTTGGCTGGTCTTTGGCACTGACAGGAATGACGCGAGATGAATGTAACGCAGCTCGACATTTCCCGACGCACGATCGCGGTGGCCGCAGCCCTCATCGGCACGGTCTCGCTCGTGATCGGCGCCCATGCTGCCCTCAACATGCGGGCGCTCGATGCCGCCAAGGCCGTTTCGACCGACCAGGTCACCGGCTCGATCGGCCAGGCCTCGCGTCTCGCCCTCGTCATCGGCAATGGACATTACCCCGACGCCACCGCGCCGCTGACGCAGTCGATCAACGACGCCCGCGCGCTGTCCTCGTCGCTGCGCAAGAACGGTTTTGACGTCGACATGGTGGAAGACGCGACCAAGGACGACATGGTCCGCGCCGTCAATCGCCTGAAGTCCCGGATCAAGCGCGACACCGTCGTCATGCTGTTCTTCGGCGGCTACGGCGTGCAGGCCGGCCGCGAGAGCTACATGCTGCCGGTCGATGCCGCGATCTGGAAGGAAAACGATGTCCGCCGCCAGGGCATCTCCATCGAGGGCGTGCTCGACATGATGAAGGAGCAGGGCGCCAAGGCCAAGCTCGTCGTGGTCGACGCCTCCCGCCGCAATCCCTATGAGCGCCGCTTCCGGTCCTACAGCCACGGCCTCGCGCCGATCAGCGCGACCGACAATGCGCTGATCCTCTCCTCGGCTTCGCCCGGCAAGGTCGTCGACGACGGCAAGGGCGAGCACAGCGTGCTGGTCAGCGAGTTCCTCAACAACCTCAATGCGCAGGGCAGCGCCGAGAGCGTCTTCAACAAGACCCGCCTTGCCATCTCCCGCGCTAGCGAAGGCGACCAGGTCCCGTCCGTCTCTTCCTCGCTGCTCGAGGACGTCCATTTCGGCGAAGCCGGCGGCTAGTTCTTCTTAGCGCTGGTAGGGTGGATTAGCGAAGCGTAATCCACCACTTCTCTCTCGTCAGCGTGGAAAGCAAATAGGTGGATTACGCCTTCGGCTAATCCACCCTACGATCTACGTGCTCAGCGCACATCTGCAATCACATCGTCATTGCGAGCGCAGCGAAGCAATCCAGAATCTTCCCGCGGAAAGAGTCTGGATTGCTTCGCCGCTTTGCTCCTCGCAATGACGATCGTAGCGATTACTTCGCCGCTTCCGCGGCCATCACGGTGCGCACCGGATCGCCTTCGCGCAGCAGCGCGCCGGCGCGGGCGACGACGATATCACCTTCATTGAGGCCGTCGCGGATCTCGATATTGCCGCCCGACATCAGTCCGACCTCGACGCGCTTGGTCTCGACGCGGTTGCGGCGGATCACCTGCACGACGGTGCCCGCGGAGGAATACTGCACCGAGGTCAGCGGCACCGCGACGTTGCAGCTCTGGCCGGACTTGATCAGTGCGCGGCCGCTCGCATTCAGCAACAGCCGTTTCTGTGAGGAGATGCCGATATAGACCATGCCCTGCTGGATATTCGGCTCAACCGTCGGGCCGATGCGGCGCACCTTGCCGTCGATATCGCCGGCGCCGGCGATGCGCACGGTCGCCACCTGGTTGACCGCGAGCTTGCGCATATCGCTGGTCGCGACCAGGGCGACAAGATCGTACTCGCTGCGCGCCACGATCGTGAACAGCGCCTCGCCTTTGGCGGAGGCGAGGTTGCCGATCTGCGCGGTCGATGTGGCGATCACGCCTGCCACGGGGGCGGTGACCTGAAGCGTGCCGCCCTCGGGCAGCGCCAGCCGCGCCAGCACCTGGCCTGCGGTGGTGGTGTCGCCGGCTTCCGCCAGCACCTCCGTCACCTTCAGCCCGGGCCGCTCCGGCCGTACCGAGCTTGCCTCGCGCGCGATGATGGTGCCGGTGCCCTCGACGATGTCGGAGAAACAGGATTTTGCGACCTTCAGCACCGTGACCGCCGGCCCCTTGGGCGCGTCGTCATCGGCGGCGGCAAAGGGCTGGGCGGACAGCAACAGCAGTCCGGTGAGCGCAACGAGATGTCTGGAAACAGGACGCGCAGGCAATGAACGCATGGATCATTCCGGTTGGGGCCTTGACGGCCTCATCGTTAGCAGAAGCAATTGCGGCGGACCATGGGCCGGCCGGATGAGAATGCCGCAGCAGCACGGGCGGCGCGATACCGCCCGTTGAATTAGTCGCCGCACAAGCAAAGAGGTTCGCCGGTGGTCGCCGCCCAATCAACTCGTCATGTCCGGCCCGGCCATGACGACGAGGAGGTATCAGCTCCCCCTCACGGCAGGCTCAAGAACTCCACCCAGTTCGGCTTCTTGCCGGTGGCGTAGGATTTCAGCTTGGTCAGCGCGCCGCTGCTCTGGTCGATGGCATAGACCGTCATGCTGTCGGAGAGCTCGCCGACCGCGGCGAGGTAGCGCCCGCCGGGATCGATATGAAAGCCGCGCGGTTGCTTCTCGGTCGGCACGCTGCCGATCGTGGTCAGCTTGCCGGTTGTCGCATCGATCTTGTAGGCGGTGAGCGTGCTGGTGGTGCGCTCGGATGCGTAGAGGAAGCGGCCGTCGGGGGTGACGTGGATGTCGGCGGCCCAGGGCTTTCCGGTAAATCCTTCCGGCAGCGCGGTGGTGCGCTGGATCTCGTCCAATGCGCCGCCTTTCGCCTCATAGGCGAACGCCGCGACGTCGCCATTCAGTTCGTGGAGGAGGTAGACGAACTTGCCGTTGGGGTGGAACACGAAATGCCGCGGCCCCGATTTCTCCGGCACCTTGTGAGCCGGCGGATCGCTCGGCGTGAGCGTACCGGTCGTGGCATCGAACGCGAAGGCCAGGATCTGGTCCGAGCCGAGATTGGTCGCGAACGCGAAGCGGTTGTCGGGCGAGGGCAGGACGGCGTGCGCGTTCAGCCCGGTCGGGATCACCTGCTTCGGCTCGCCCACGACGCCGTTGGCAAGCAGCGGATTCAGCGCGACCTTGTTGCCGCCATAGGAGGCGCTGAACAGGAATTTGCCGCCGCGGTCGAAGGCGATATAGGCCATGCTGTCGGCGAGCGGGCCGTTGCCGATATGGCTGAGCTGGCCGGTCTTGGGATCGATCGCAAAGCTCACCGCGAGAAACGGCTGCGAGCGGACACCGGCGATCAGCATGCGATGATCGGGCGTGATCGCGAGCGGCGTCGAGGAGCCGGGCTTTTCGACGCCGGTGAAGGCGGCCGTCTGCACGGGCGTCATCTCGCCGCTCTCGGCCATCTTGAACACGCTGATGTCGTTACTGTCGGCGTTGCCGATATAGGCGAAGGTGTCGGCCATGCCGGCGCGGACTCCAGAAATGAGGGTAAGGAAAGCAAGCGTGGCGGCGATCGCGGCGCGGGGTACGCCGGATCTGATGCGTCGGGTCGGTCTCAACATGGGGTCCTCCTGGATGCCGGTGCGGCATTTGTCGTTTTGCCGGCGAGGATAGCGGCAGCCGCCCCGCCGCACCAAATTTCAATTGGGATCGATCGATGCCGAAATGGTATCGGTCGGAGGCTTACCGTATCGCCGCCGTGCGGGAGGGCAGATGAGGCCCGGGCGGGGTGTCGGGCGGCCCGAGCACGGTCCACACGGTGACCGCGAGCAGCGCGCAGGTCAGGATCGTCCAGGCGACGAGTCGTTTCCGCATCAGGCCGAATCCGTCAGTCATATGAATGAGAATGCTCCCCGGGGGGGGGGCGCCTGGCGATCGTGCACTGCAAATCGCGGCGATCCTATGAACTCGTTCACAGGCGAAGCGAACCAATGCCGCGCGAGCGCATTGAACCGGCATGCCCCGTGAAAACGATCTTGAAGGTAAGCCCGACATGGGCGGCAAGCATGGCGGTCAGGCCGGCCAGCCCAAGTCGCCGCCGCGCCCGCGTCAGGGCGAGCGCGATGAGGACGTCGTGGCAAAGCGCCACACCGGCCAAACCGATCCCGACTCCGCGCCGACCAAACCAAAATAGCACCTCGCCCGCGCCGCACTCGCACCGGGAACGGCAGCCTCGCCTTGCCGTTACCTTGATCCCGCGGGCGGAGCAGATCGAAACGGAGGCTGGCACGTGTTTTGGATTTATTGGAACACCGCCTGGTCGCTGATCATCAGCGGCATCATGTTCGCCACCATCGTCGCCCATCCCGACTCCGAGTTCGTCGAGATCCACGCGGCCAAGCAAGTGAAGTGAACCCACGCCGGCCGCTTCAACGGCGCATCATCGCATGCTGCGCCGAGCCCGGGGACATCAGAAGTCAAAATTTCAAGTCATGCTGCCGGGCATGAAGCAGCGGATCATGGCGCGGCCGTTGATGTAGTACGGCCAGACCATGGTGCGGCCGGCGCGGTTCGGCTCGGTGATCACGGTGTCGTCGGGTACCTCGATCCAGTCGCCCAGAAGTCGGACGCGATAGTGTCCATCTCTCGTGTCCCAGTCGACGTCGTCCAGCGCCGTGCCGTCGGCGTCGGCACAGCAGGGACCGCCGCCCTTGCTGCGCAGGCTCTCGAACCAGCCCTTGAGGGGAGAGTTCGCGTAGCGACCGTCGTCGCGGGCCTGCACGGATGGGCCGATCATGGCAGCAACCGCTACGAGAGTGATCATCCTGAATGCCGTGATCGCCATATCGCCTCGCTCGATCTCGTGCGCGCACGAGCGCAGACGAACAGCCGCCCGCTGCACGTGACACAATGCCGGCTGGCGCCCGCCGATCGGGTTCCAGCCGTCTCAGCGGGGCAACCGCGAGGGTCGATGTTTGATCCTATTTTCAAGGGCGCGAACTCATCGGTGCCACGAGTCCGCGCCCTGCTTCAGCTCTCACCCGGCAAGCGGTCAGTAGTCCCAGAACACCGGCACCCAACGAAAGGCGTCGCCGTCGGCTGCCACGCGGCCCACGGACGGGAACGGCAGGTGCGTCGCCACCAGCATCTCGCCGGTCTCGGCAAGCTGTCGCAACAGACGGATGCGAACGCGCGCCGCTTCCTCGGGGTCGTGCTCGAAACCGTTAAACCAGTCGGGTTGTTCGAACCCGACGGCAAACACGGCATCGCCGGCGAATGTCAGCGCGTCGTCGCCGGCCGCCATGCGAACCACGCTGTGTCCGGGGGTGTGACCGCCGGTGCGAAGGGCGACGACGCCAGGCGCAATCTCGTGCTTGTCATCGAACAACCGCAGCTGACTGCCGTACTCCTTCAGGAAGCGCTTGGCGGTCGATCGAAGCGCGTCCGGAAACCCTTCCGGCATGGCAGTGCGGGAGAAATCAGGCTTTTCCCAGAACTTGACCTCGGCGGCGGCGACGTGGATCCGCAGGTCCTTGCGCAGCTGCTCCTTCACGCCGTCGACCAGCAGGCCGCCAATGTGGTCCATGTGCAGATGGGTCAGCACCAGATCGGTCACCGCCGCGAGATCAATGCCTGCGGCCGCCAGTCGCCTGATCAACTGCCCGGCGCGCGGCAAGTTCAGGTTCGGGTCCGAGCCCAGTCCGGCGTCGATGAGGATGGTCTTGCCGGCGCTGCGGACCATGACGGCGTTCAGCGCCCAGTCGAAAGCATCCTGCGGCAGGAACATGTCGTGCAGCCAGGTCGCCCGCACCGCCGGGTCGGCGTTGTGCGCGAGCATCTTGGTCGGCAGCGGCAGCACGCCGTCGCTGACCACCAGCACGTCGATCTCGCCGATCTTCAGCGCGTAGCGCGACGGAACGAGCTCTTCGGGTCCCGACGACACGGGAAATGAGGTGTTGTGCAGATTCATGTTGGTCTTCCTGTTCGAGGGTTGAGGCTTCCGGCTGGTCCTGTTGAACGGGCTGCGCCGCCGGGGAGAGCGCGGCCCTGATCGCTTGGTGGGTTAGAGGCTCGTCACCCGTTCCGGATCGGCCGACGCGAGCGCCAGGGCGCGCTCCGCCTTCGGCGGATAGATCCAGACGGTGTTGATCTCACGCTTGGTCTTCTTGGCGACGTCGCCGACCAGTTCGACCTTGCGCTCCCATCCGCGTGTGAACAGCGCGCCGGCTTCACCGAGGTCCAGGCAGGTGACGTAGGCCTTCTGGTGGTAGGGCCTGGTCGGAACGCCGAGCAATTCGGCCGCGGCATTGTTGCCGGCAAAGGCGCCCATCCGCGTGGCGTGCTGGCACGACATCAGTGCGTAATTGCCCTCGTCGTCGCAGGCGGCGCGTGCTGCGTCGCCGGCCGCGAAGACACCCTGAACGCCTGGCACCTGCAAGCAGCGATCGACCAGCAACCGTCCGAAATTGTCGCGCTCGGCGGGAATCTGCCCGGTCAGAGGCGCCGCACGAATGCCCGCTGCCCAGATCACCGTCTCGGTTTCAATGTGCTCACCGCTGGACAAGGTGACGCCGGCCGCGTCGAGCGCGGCGACACCGGCGCCGAGCCGTGTCTCCACGCCAACCTTGCGCAGGGCTTCCTCGATGACGGGGCGGGGGCCCGCGCCCATGTCGGGTGCGATCGCAGTGTTGCGCTCGACGATGACGACGCGAGTCTTGGCGTCGGTGCCCAGGATTTCGCGCAGCCGCGCCGGCATTTCGGTGGCGGCCTCGATCCCGGTGAAGCCACCACCGGCGACGACGACCGTGTCGCGTCCGTTCGCGGCGGGCCGCTTCGCGAGGCCATGCAGATGCTTGTCGAGCGCAACGGCATCGTCGAGCGAATCGACGCTGAAGCCGTGCTCGGCGAGGCCCGGAATGTTCGGACGGAAGAGCCGGCTGCCGGTGGTCACGACGAGGCGGTCGTAGGACAGCGTCTTGCGCGGGCCCTTCGCGGGCGTGATCTGCACCGTTCTGGCCTCGGTGTTGGTCGTCTCGGCGCTACCCTGGATGTAGTCGACGTCGATCGCCTCGAGGACGTCGAGCAGCGGGGCCGTCAGGGTTTCCGGCTTCGACTCGTAGAGTCGCGGACGGACCACCAGCGTCGGCTCCGGTGAGACGAGCGCGATCTGCAGATCCTGCGGCGAGGCGCCCCGGATGTCGCGCAGCCGGGCTGCGGAAAGGGCGGCGTACATGCCGGCGAAGCCGGCCCCGATGATGACGAGTCGCATGGATTTTCTCCTTGT
Organism: Bradyrhizobium sp. WSM4874; assembly: GCF_055811835.1. Taxonomy (NCBI): domain Bacteria; kingdom Pseudomonadati; phylum Pseudomonadota; class Alphaproteobacteria; order Hyphomicrobiales; family Nitrobacteraceae; genus Bradyrhizobium; species Bradyrhizobium sp. WSM4874. Next base: position 131,900 of record NZ_JBVVPR010000013.1, on the reverse strand, counting down.
TTGCTGTTCGAAAGACCGCGCGTGACCGCGCTGCTGCGTTGAGGGCAGCGTCCGGCGTCATCGCGTGGGGTGGGTTGGTCGCTGGCCTTAGGGCGCGATGCAGCGAGCCGGCAGCGATCTCGGCGGCTGGCCGTAGCCTAAGACGACGGGCTGCAGCTCACTTCGACTCCAGTCCTGATAGGGAAGACCGGGGCCATTTCGGATCATGATGGAAACGGGCGGCTGTGCCGGGTGCATGGTGTAGGCCGGAATTTCCACTTCCTCGCCGGTCGCCGACGTGAAGCGAATGGCCAGCGAGAGTCCGTACATGGTCGCGGTCGCAAGGCTTCGACGGCGTGAGGCAATCAGCCGTCGGCTGACGAAGTTCTTCCAGGTCATCTCTGGTCTCCCTCGATTGGTCTGGCCATGGAGATGATGTAGCCGACCCGATTTGCCGTTGCCCCAGCGCGATTGCCGTCGCTGTCGAGAGATTGCTGCTAACGCACGCGCCTGCGCCAATCGCTCGGCGTCTCGCCCGTCAGCTTCTTGAATGCCGCGGCGAAGGCGGTCTGCGAGGAGTAACCAAGCGCCGCGGCGATCGAGACGATCGATTCGTCGCTCTCCCGCAGCATCTTCATGGCCTGCTCGAGCCGGTGCTGGCGCAGCCAGACATGCGGCGACAGCCCGGTGCTCTCCTTGAAGGACCGGCAGAAATGAAAGCGCGACAGTCCGGCATCGGATGCCAGCGCATCGAGCGAGACGTCCGCTTCGCCGTCGGAGCGCAATCGTTCGATCGCACGGAGCAGGACCTTCGGCGCCAGCCCGCCCATGGTCGGCTGGAACGTGGTTGGCGACCCCGCATGCGCAGCCAAAAGGCGCGTCGCCAGAAGATCCGTGAGCTGATGCCGGAACAGCGTATCAAGCACGCCATGGCCCGCCAGCGAATCCGCCGCGCTCAGGAGCAGTCGGGACGTGATCGTGTCGGGATGCGCCGTTCGCTCAATCAATTCGGCGGGCCCGGTGCTTCCGGCCTCGCCGGCGACGCGCTGCAGCGTTGCGTCGGGAAGGTAAAGCTGCACGACGTCGACGGGCTTCGGAATGTCCCATCGGGAGCTCGACCCTTCCGGAACGATGTTCACGACTCCCGGACGAAACGTGCCGATTGCGATCGATTTTCCCGACCGCCGCTCCATGCGTTGCATCACGCCTTTATGCGCCATGATCACGTGGTGGCGCATGGGCTCGACGACGTCGTGCAGCGCATCATGCTTCCAGTGCGCGATACCGGCGCCGGAGGAATCGAGCGCCATGCGCAACGGCTCGGTCCTGAGCACGCGCGCCATCTCCGCGTCGGCGGCGCGCCGCTCGCACGTCGAGCGGTCGTCAGGCTGTGCGTCGGGTGCGGGCGGCAAGCCCTTGTGCGAGGGATTGCGCATGAGTGCGGTGTTCCCGGTCATGATGTGGCGCCTCCTGATCAGCTCGGGGTTTCGATCAGTCGTCCGTGTTTGTACGGAACGGCGCGTGTTCTAGGCGCCGCGATTGCCGGGCGTATTTCCTGAACCCGCCATGCTTTGTCTGATCCTGCTCCAAGCCGGCCGGCGCTTTCGCGAACGCACGGCGGGCGGGAGTGGAGGGAAATGCCTTATGCCAAAGCGTGCGGCAGTGCGCGGCTAAGCCGCCACTGCCTGTGCCAGCAACAGCTGCTTCAGTTTCGCCGCCGGCACGGCAGGGCTGAACAGCCAGCCCTGCATCTGGCTGCATCCGAGCTGGAGCAGCACTTCGCGCTGGGCTTCGGTCTCGACGCCTTCCGCGGTCGTCGCCATGTGACGGGCGGCGGCCATGTGCACCACCGCCTGCACGATCGGCGAGGAATCCTCAGGTTCTCCGATGTCGCTGATGAAGCTGCGGTCGATCTTGATCTTGTCGAACGGGAAACGATGCAAATAGCTCAGCGACGAATAGCCGGTGCCGAAATCGTCCAGCGCGATGCGCACGCCGAGCTCGCGCAGCTGCTGCAGGATCGTCAGCGCCTCCTGGTCGTCGCGGATCAGGACGGTCTCGGTGATCTCGAGCTCGAGCCGTCCGGGCGCGAGACCCGACTCGGCGAGCGCGGCGGCGACCTTCAGCGCCAGCGTCCGCGAGCGGAACTGCACCGGTGAGACGTTGACCGCGATTTGGATCTGGCCGGGCCAGGAGGCTGCCTCGAGACAGGCCTGCCTCAGCACCCATTCGCCGATCTCGCCGATCAATCCGGTCTCTTCCGCGACCGGGATGAAGTCGGCGGGCGAGACCATGCCGCGCTCCGGATGGTGCCAGCGCAGCAGCGCTTCGCAGCCGGTGACGACATTGGCCGCGAGATCGACCAGCGGCTGGTAGTGCACCTCGAACTCGCCGCGGGGCAGCGCCTGCCGCAGATCGAACTCAAGCTGGCGGCGCAGCCGCGCCTTGGCGTCGTATTCGGGCGCGAAGACGCGGAAGGTGCGGCGGCCCTCGGATTTCGCCGCATACATCGCGAGATCCGCGCGCTTGAGCAGATCGTCGAGATTGTCGCCGTGGTCGGGCGCGATCGCGATGCCGATGCTGGCACCGGTCGGGATTTCCTGGCCATTGTAGTTTACGGGCGCGCGCAGCGCCTTCAGGATCTGCTCGGCCAGCGCCGTCAGCTCGGCCTCATCGCGGGTGCCGGCCTTGACGATGGCGAATTCGTCGCCGCCCAAACGTGCCACCATGTCGTTGCCGCTGATGCAGGCGCGCAGGCGGTTCGCGACCTGGCGCAGCAGCTCGTCGCCGACCTCGTGTCCCAGCGAATCGTTGACGCCCTTGAACTCGTCGACGTCGATATAGAGGATCGCGAACGGCTTGCCCTGGGCAAGCTCCGCGACGCGCCGCTCCAGATGGCCGCGCATCAGCACGCGGTTGGGCAGGTCGGTCAGCGCGTCGTAATGCGCCATATGCGCGATGCGCTCGTCGGCGCGAATGCGCTCGGTGACGTCGTCATGGGTCGCGAGCCAGCCGCCGGCGGCACCGGGCTGGTTCTTGATCTCGATCAGGCGGCCATCGGAGGTCTCGACGATCGTGCTCTGCGTCTGCCCGGCATTGCCCAAAATGCCGTCGCAATAGGAATCGACGTCGCCGTGGAACGAGCCCGTGTCGTGGCGATGCTGGATCACGTCGCGGAAATACGCGCCGGGCTTCACCACGTCTGCCGATAGTCCGTACATCTCGATGTAGCGCCGGTTGCAGACGATCAGCCGCTCATCCTGGTCGAACATCAGGAGGCCCTGCGTCATCGTGTTCATTGCGGTGTCGAGCTGCTGCTTCTCCACGGCGAGCCTGCGCGTCATCAGTCGGAAGATCAAATAGAGCGTCAGCACGAGCAGGCCGATCGACAGTACGGCGACGGTCACGAAGAATTTCGTTTGGGTGTGCCATGTCGCCAGCGTCGCATCCAGCGACTTGGTCGCGACCACCACCAGCGGCTCGCCGGTCAGGAGGCGAGCGGCGACGATGCGGTCCTTGCCGTCGATCGGGCTTGCGAGCTGGGTCGTGACGAAGGTGCGCTCGAACACCGCCATCTGCTCGCGCGTGCCGTTGCGGAAGTTCTGCCCGATCATCGCGTCGACGTGCGGAATGCGCGCGAGCAACTGGCCGTTCTGGTGGTGCATCGCGATCGAGGATTCCTCACCGAGCCCGCTCGAGGCGAAGAAGGATTCGAGTTGGTCCGGCGTGATCGCGCGTGAGACCAGCCCAAGGAATTCGCCGTGGGGGCCGGAGACGCGGCGCGCGAACACGATCGCCGGTCCGCTGCCCAACCGTCCGGGCACCACCTCGACCTCTTCCTGCGAAGCCGGATCGTTCTTGAGGCGATTGAAATAGCCGCGGTCGGCGACCGAGACATCGGCGACCGGCCAGCGCCGCGACGAGTTGATCAGCACGCCCTTGGCGTCGAACACATTGGCGCCGGCAACGTCCGACCAGCCGCTGGCTTTGGCGCGCAGCACCTCGTGCACGGCGAGCGTGCCCATCTCGCTGCGGAAGACGTCGGCGGATTCGATGCCGTGGCTTTCGAGCTCGGCGATGATGCTCTTCTGCAGCACCGCGAAGTCCTCGAACTCGCGGTCGAAATGGCGGGCAAGCAACCGGACCGCGCTCTCCAGGCTGTCGCGGCCGCCTTCGATGGCATTCTGCCGGAAGCGGTCGACGGTCAGCGCGGTGCCGATCGCCATTGCGGCCATCAACACGAAGCCGCCTGCGATCAGCCATGTCAGCGGCGCGCCGCGCCAACGGCGCAGCGACGCGCGCATGCGCGCGCTCCACCGGATCGATGTGCCCATGCAGCCCTCCCCTGGGATGCAGGATGCAGCAAAACTGACAAGAGCCAGTTACCAGCGAGGGTTAGGAAAGCATGAATCGGAACGGAATCAGAGGGTTGGTTCCCTCAGCGTCGGATCTCCCATCTCAACGCTACCGCATTGGTCTTGGCGAACAGCGCCGGCACGTCGAAGGTCCCGGTCTTGAGATCATAGCGGCAGCGCCAGTCGGCCAACCCCTTCACGGCGACGTTCTTCGCGTGCTTGTCCATTTCGCCCGACAATGAGATCACGAGGTAACGGTTGTCCGGCCAGTGCACGCCAAGCCCGCGATAGGCCTCTTCGGTGCCTTTCACGAGATTGGCCGAGATGTGGTAGTCGAGCTTCATCTTCCCAGTGTCCGGCCGGCTGTGGAAATAGGCCCAGGCCAGATCGCTGAGCGAGGTCTTCGTCGCGCTGACGAAGGCGCCCTTCTCGACATGATAGAGATAGAGATCCTGCTCGCCGGAACCGGTCTTCTGCAACCGGAGCAGCCATTGCGAGTCGGGCGTGAAGCGGAAGCCGGCCCCGTAGCCCTGCTCGGGCTTCAGCTCCGTCATCTGTTCACCACGCCTCGCCCAAACCTGCCATTTGACTTCGAAATCTCCGCCGTCCTTCATGTACTGCTCAATCCTGGTGGCGCCGTCGGGCGAGGTGAAGGCGAGATCGGCATTGTCGGTGAGGATGTACTCCGGCGGCGGGCTGGAAGCGGCGAGCCCCGGAGTTGCGGCCAGTGTGAGGGCAAGCACAAGCCCAACAGGCCATTGTGCGGGGCGGAAAAATGCGTTCACGGACAATTCTCCAAGAAAAATGCCGCGATGCGGCCTTGAGCATTTGACACCGGCGGGGGTGCGTCGGTTCATCCCCGTGCCGGCTCATCATCCTATCGACCGTCTTGCTGCCGTGGCCAAAACGGCGCAACTTGCCGGCTAGATTGATTTGCAAGGTTCTTCCTGATCAAGGTTCGTTTCCGATGGTGACCGCATCCAAGGCCTTCATTGTATTCTGTCTGCTCGCGGTGGGCGGTGCCGTGCTGGTGGTCGGCCCCAACGAGCTGCGTCGCCTGCTGCCGAACGGGGCGAAGACCGACATCGCCGCCAAGCCGGAGGCCAAGGTCGAACCCAAGGTTGAGGCCAAGGTCGAACCCAAACCGGAACTCAAGCCGGAAGAGCCCAAGCTAGCCGCAAACGCGCCGCCGGCGCTGGCCGCGTCCCCCGCCCCTGAAACGAAGACGGGTGCGCTGGCCGAGACGCAAAAGCAGGTCACGGCCGCGCTTGCCGATCTTGCGCCGGTCAAGCCGCCGCCGGCGGTTGCCGATACCGGCCCTCGTTTTGACGTCGCGCGTGTCGACGATCAGGGCGAGGCGGCAGTGATCGCGGGCCGGGCGACGCCGGGCGCCAAGGTCGAGCTGTTGCGCGACGGCAAGCCGCTCGACAGTGTGGTGGCGGATGCCTCGGGCCAGTTCGTGATGATGCCGCCGCAGCTTCCCGCCGGTTCCTATGAGCTGACCCTGCGGGCGAAATCGCCTGACGGCACCGTTACGCAATCCGGCCGCAGCATGCCGGTGGTGATCGCCGAAGCCGCTCCGCCGCCCGCGCGGCCTGCACCGGTCGCGCGGCAAGAGGCGAAACAGGAGACCAAACAAGAGGCGAAGGCCGAGAAGCCCGACGACAAGTCGGATGTCGTGGCATCGGTATCGGACAGGCCCGCGGCCCGGCCGAGATTGATGGGTGCACCGAAACCCAAGGGCACATCAGGGGTGATGGCGCGGGCTCCCGCGGCCACGACCGTTGCATCGGCCTCACCGGCGGAAATCGTCGGCGGTGCACCGGCGGAAGCAGGCGGCAGTCGGGTGATCTCCCGCGGCGACAGCCTGTGGGCGCTCAGCCGGCTCGCTTATGGCGACGGCGCCCGCTTTGCCGTGATCTACAACGCCAACCGCGCCAAGATCCACAATCCCAATCTGATCTATCCCGGCCAGACCTTCGTGGTGCCGCAGAAGACGGAGTGACACCGCATCGGCTCTGCCGGTGCGCGTTGCGACGCTTTGACCTGTGCGCTTCCGGAACATTTTGTTCCCTCGCGCGTCAGTGTGATGCGACGCGATGCGCGCTTGGCGCCGGAGGAGGGCCAAGGTGGACAGGTCAGTGGTCAAGTCGAGATCACGCTTGGGGCTGGCGCTATCGGGCGCAACCCTCGTGATTCTGGCGGCGCTGTTGCCAGGTCGCGCCGAGGCGCAGTTCGGCTTCCGCGGCGGCCCGCTCGGTGTCGCGCGCTTTGCCGTCGGCCACATGATCGGCATGTCGCGCTTGCGCCACGCCCGGATGGCAGTGCGGGGCGGCCGATACCGCTCCGCAGCGTTGAGGTCGCAAGATCCTCGCGGTGTTGAACGAGGGCAGCCTGCCAATCCCTACGTCATGCGTGCCGCGATGACGGCGCAGGCCGCGCTGTCGGGCTGGCATGGCGGCCGCCGTCCGCAGGGCTGGTGGCGCCACCCCGACGGCAGCTACGGCTGGGTAGGCCCGGTGTTCTGGCCGTTCGCGCATGACGATCTCACCACCGCAATCATCCTCGGCGATGCGACCAGCCTCTCGCTCTATGGCTATGGCGACATCTATGCCGCGATCTTCGCGCCCTATGCGGCCACCGAGCTTGCCGCCTACACCGCGCCGCACGGCCGGCGCGGACGGCGAGTCCCGACCGCGGAGACGGTCTGCGATGCTAGCGACACTGGCGGCCTGCCGGTCGATCGCATCGCCGCTGCCCTGCAGCCGAATGAATTGCAGCGCGTCGCGCTCGACGAGCTCGCGACCGCATGGCTATCTGCGCGCGACACCATCCGCGCCGCCTGTCCAACGCAGGTCCCCGCGACGGCCATGGAGCGCCTCGGCCTGATGCGCGAGCGCATCGAGGCCATGATCAAGGCAACGGACGCCGTCGCGCCGCCGCTCGCAAAATTCGTCGATCTTCTCGACGACGACCAGAAGGCCAAGCTCGATGGCTTGGCCAACGATCGCCGCGCCGCGCTCGCAGCCATCCAGCAAAAGAATCCCCAGGCGGCATCGGCCTGCCAGGCGAATAGCGATCCCCGCTACGACGAGAAGCTGCAGCGCCAATACGAGCAGCTCATTCAGCAGCAATGGCCCGCGGCCGAGATCGCCTCAACGCTCAAGCTCGACGACACCGGCCGCGCCCGCCTCGACGTGCTCCAGGACACCACGCTGCGCACCATGGAAACGCTGAGCGCCTGTCCATCACAGGCAGCACCGACACCGCAGGCCCGTCTTTCCGCTGTGAAGGCGCGGCTCGAGACGATGCTGCAAGCCGTGAACGGCGTCAGCGACGCGCTCGACGATTTCGAGGCCGATCTGAGCGACGAGCAGAAGGCGGGGTTCGAGGCGATGGGGTCGAAGCGCGGGGTGTAATCACCCGCAGGCCCAGTCGAACTTCATCTCCTTGAAGTCGAGCTGCGCGTTGCCACCGCCAAAATTGTAGCCGCCGAAATATTCCTCGAACTCGACGTAGAACGGGCTCATCTCCGGCAAGGCCTGGCATGGCCGCATGGTGCCGCCGAGATGGTTGTGGGCGTGGTCCTTGCCCCAATCGTGCAGGCGGAAATTGTCGCGGCTCGGCACGCCGCCGACATAATAATAGTACGGCTGATAGCCGCTCGGCGGGCTTTGGCGCGTGTGCTCGTCCTGCGGACCCTTGCCGGCATTGGGATCGCTCGCACGCGTCTGCAACGCGATCGCGAGGTTCTCGGCCAGATCGACGCGCGGAGGGCTGGCGAACATCTTCTTCGCGTAAGGCGCGGCGGTCTCGAAGAAGGCGCTGGCGCCGCCGACATCGAGCCAGCGCGGCCGCTCCGCCGTTGCAAGCGCGAGCGGCGCGGGCGGCGTCGCGAACGCGCCCTCATATTCGCTCTTGGTCAGCAGCAGCGCCGCATACTCGTAGTCAAGGACATCAGTCATGCGCGAGAGGCGCGGATGCGAAGGGCGCGTCTGCACCGCCTCGCGAACCTCGGGATCGTCAGGCGCCCCGCCGTCATTGTGATCGGCGCCGTGGCAAAGAACGACACCGCGACGATGTCCTCGCCATGCACGCGATAATCGTCCGGCAGTTTCAAGGTGAAGCCGTGCATCAGCGGAAAACCGGTGACGGCATCGAGCGGCCATTGTTCGCTCGTGATGCCCGGCGGCAGACCGTAGACCCAGCCATGATCGCGTTCGCGATCGGCCGAACGATCCAGCATCTGCAAATCATACGCACGCGAAGGCAAGGCAAACGGCACAGGTCATCTCCATCCGAACGCCTCGATGCGGAGGCGATCGTTAGTCGCGAGGACGAGAGATGTGGTTCGTGGGGATGCTGCCATCCTGCCGGTGTTTTGCCCGACGAGTCAAACCGCTTCCGGCCATTTTCGGCACCCGCGTAACCCATTGATCTTGCAGCCCCCGGCTACTGTGCATGGGGTTGTTTTCGTACTTTTTTGTTTGGGCTACCCTCTTCGCCTTGCCGCCGCGGCGGCATCCACCACGTTCTCCACCTCCTCGCGCCACGACAGAATCTCCATCGCAAGCACGGGGTGGTTAAAACCCTTGAGCACGAGATCGTCGAGCGCGCGGGCTTCGACCCAGGGCTCGACCATGCCGTAGACGCGGCGGCTGACGACGACCTGGCCGGCCTTGGCTTCGTCGCAGAGGCGGGAGGAGAGATTGGTGACGCTGCCGATCGCGGCATATTCGAGCCGCTGCTCGAAACCGATCTGGCCGAGCGTGGCATAGCCCATCGCGACGCCGACGCCGAAGCCGAGCGAGTGGCCGCGGTTCTTCCACTTCTCGGTCAATTGGCCAATCACATCGCGCATCTCGACCGCCATCTTCACCGCGCGCTTGGTGTGGTCGGCGAACTGAATGGGCGCATTGAACAGGATCATCACGCCGTCGCCGGCAAAGCGGTCGAGCGTGCCTTCATAGCGGTGGATCAGCTCGCCAAGCGCGGCGTGATATTCGCGCAGCACGTTCATCGCCTCTTCCGGCTCGGTCGCCTCCGTGAACGAGGTGAAGCCGCGCAAATCGCAGAACACGACAGTGACCTCGCGGCGGTGGCTGTCGAGCAGCGCGTCGTGGCCATCGGACGAGGCGATCAGTTGCGCCACTTGCGGCGCGAGGAAACGCTCGAGCCGCTTGATGCGGCCGATCTCGCCGAGTTGTTTCTCGACGCGCTCTTCCAGCGAGCGGTTCCAGTTGCGTAGCTGCTCGGTCTGCTCCTGAAGCTTGGCGGCCTGCTGCTGCACGGTTTCGTGCGCAGCCGCGAGCTCGCGACCCTTGTGGTCGACCTCGGTGAACAGCCGCGCATTGCGCATCGCCAGCACGGCCTGGTTGGCGAAAGTGCGCATCAGGCCGATGATGCTGGCGGCGAACTCGCCGCTGGCGCGGCGCAGCACCACCAGCGAGCCGAGCGTACCCTGCTGATCGACCAGCGGCACCACCAGCACCGAATGGAAGCCGGCCTCGATCGCGACGTCGCGCAGCGGCTGCTCGGAGGCCTGGTCGAGATCGGCAATCACGATCGGCTCGCCGCTCCCGGCCGCATCGCTCAGGATATTCTGGCCTTCGTCGATGGTGACATGGGCGCCGTCGGCGGATTTGTCGATGCCGTTGGCCTCGACCAGGTTGAAGCGGCGCACCTGCGCGTCATAGCCGTAGATCAGCACCGCGTCGGCATGGGTGATCTCGATCGCGCGCGCGGCGATCGTCGGCAGCACGGCGTTGAGATCGAGCGAGGCGGCGACTGCGCGGCCGACCTCTTCGAGCACCTTGAGCTCGTTGATCGACTGCGCGAGATCGCGGGTGCGCTCCTCGACCTTGGTCTCCAGGTCCGAATAGGTCTCCTGGATCTGGCCGGCCATGCGATTGAACTGGCCGGCGAGATCTTCCAGCTCGTCCGAGGTGTGCACCTCGATGCGATGGCTGAAATCGCCCTCGCCAAGCTTGTGCGCGCCGTCACGCAGCGCGGTGATCGGAATGATCATGCGGCGCGCCAGAAGCGTGCCGGCAAGGATCGCGACCAGCAGGCCCATGCCGATCAAAAGCGCAATGCGCACCAGCTGGTCGCGGATCGGCATCAGGGCCTGTGTGGTCGGCTGCTCGAACATCACGCTCCAGCCGAGCTTCGGCACGGTGCTCGCGGCGCTCATCACCGCATGGCCGTTGAAGTCGGTGCCCGAACTGTCGGGCTCGTGGCCCGGTGCGACCGCGGCCGCAACCTGCGGCAGCTTCGAGAGGTCCTTGCCGATCTCGGGCCCTTTCGAGGACGTCGCCAGCACGCGGCCGCGCGGATCGACCACATAGGCGAAGGCCGCCTTGCCGACCTGGGTGTCGGAGAGGTACTCGGAGAGAAAGCTGAGATCGAGCTCGGCCACGGTGACGCCGGCGTTGAAGCCGGAATGCGCCACCGAGATCGACATGAACGGCGTTCGGTCGGAGAACCAGGCCGGCGCGTAGCTGACGCCGCGGGCGACGGTGTCGGTGAAGCGCATGTCGCGGGAGAGATCGGCATTGCTGCCGGTCGTGGTCGACTGGCGCGAGACGCGCAGCACCTCGCGGCCGTCGCCGTTGAGCTGGAACAGCTGGTTGACGACCGAAACCTGGTGCAGCAGCTGGGCGTAGTCGGCGCGGCGCTTCTCGAGCGTGTCCTGGCTCGCCCGGGTCACCCAGCTGATCTGGCGCTCAAGCTCCGAGATCGACTGCTCGATCCGCCGCGCAGCAGCCTGCGCCTTGTCCTCAAGACCGTCGGTCAGCTGTGTCTTGGTGGCGCGGTAGGAGATCCAGGTCTCCATCGCGCCGTTGACGGCGAGCACGAACACGACGAGGCCGACGAGAGAGACGACGTATTTGGCGAACAGACCCTCGCGCAGAAACCGTGTCTTGTCGTTCGCTCCTGCCATCCCGATCCTCTCGCGCCGCCATCGGCGCCGGCGCTACGGGCCGTACGGACCCTGCGAGCCTTCTAGCACAATTTGGTCCAAGGGACTGTGAAGGGACTGGTCGGAGCCGCGTGACCGGCCGGTGTGGTTACCCGCTGTGGGCGCTGGGGCAGACGGAAGGATGGTGAATTGTCGGAGTCTCATCCGTTTGGGGGAAGCCGCGGCCGGGCCAGCCGAGGTAAGGGGATGGGCTTGGCAAGGGAGGGCTTGGAGTCCAGCGCTTTGGTCCTGCAATCATCGATTAAAGAGCTGCCGCAGCACGTCGTTCATCGGCTGGCTGTCCTGCTGCGCCGCCGGCGGGTCCTCCAGGCCGGGGGACGCCGGCGAGGCTTGCGGCATCAGTGTGGATGGCGCTGCAGGCAGGCTGCGGCTGCGGCCGGTGGCAGTGCCGGCGCCGGTGCCGGAGGCGCTCCCAGTGGCGGTCCCAGTGCCGTTTGCGCCGCTGGAAAGTCCCTGCTGGATCAAATTGCCGAGCGCCTCGCCCAGGGGGCCGCCGAGCAAATTGTTCTGTGCCGGCTGCTGGGTCTGCGGATTGGCAGTGCCCCCCGCATTGCCGCCACCTGGCGCGGTGGTCCCTCCGAGACCAAGGCTGCCCAAAATATTGCCGAGGCCGGCCCCATCAGCGCCGAACAGCCCCTTGCCCATCTCGCGCAGCTTGGCATAGGCGGCGTCCGGATTGTCCAGCATGCCGGCCATGTCAGGATAGATCCGCGGCTGCGACCAGGTGCCCTGGATCATCACGGGAATGCCGAAGCCAACCGGCTCGGCGGCGCGGCCCTGGCCTTCGGTCGTCATCACCAGCTTCGGCTCGACGCGAAAGCCCATCATCTTGGTGTCGAGGGCGATCGTCCCGGCACCGGTCACGCGGACCAGCGGTCCGGTCAAGTTGAGATCGGTCGTCACCGCCTGGCCCTTGTCGATCCGGAACGAGGCCGAGAGCTGCGACAAATCCGTGCTCTGCTCCCGACTGTTGTCCTGGTTTGCCTGCCAGCCGGACAGCGTCCCCGAGGTCAGCGAGCGGATCATCTGTGCGACGTTGATGCCGCGAATGGCGCCGTCCTGGAGATTGACGAAGGCGGTGCCCTGCATGTTCGCCATCAGCGCGCGCTGGCTGGTGCCGGCGCTGCGCAGCGCGAGCTTGGCCTGCAGCTTGCCGTCGATCCGGTCGAATTCGGCAAGGCCCTGCAGCAGCGGCAGCGCGCGCACGCCGGCGAGGTCGGAATGCATGGCAAAGCTCGGCGCGCCGCTGGTCGCATCCAGGATCAATTCGCCCGAGACCTGGCCGCCATAGGCGCCGAGATTGGCGCTGCCGGCCTTCAGCACGCCGCCGGCGAGTTTTGCATCGACCGCCAGCGGCGCGAGGCGTGCATCGCCGATCACTGCCTCGTGCGCGGAGATCCTGATTTGCGCATCGACATAGTTGAGCCCGGACACGTCGATCGGCGCATCGCTCCAGGGCTGCCCGGACGCGCCTTCCGGCGATTTCGCCAGCGGAATCGCGAGCCGCTGGAAGTCGAGATCGACCTTGACCAGAGGCTTGCTCGCGATATCGATCGAGGCCCAGCCGTTGAACGCGCCATCGCCGAGCGTGCCGCTCACGCCGTTGATCATCACCACATCGCCGCTCAGCCGCATCTCGGCATGACCCGCGAGCCGGGACTTCAGCACGTCCGGCATGTCGATGGCGAAATCCACCGGAATAGTCGGCCGGTCGGCTGGCGGCGCCGGCGTGGTGGCCTTGATGTCGAACTTGGTCGGATGCTCGCCGACCCGTGCGGTGCCGGTGATGTTGATCTTGCGGTCGCGGCCGACGATCGCATCGGCATTGATGGCGCTGATGCGGTTCTCGACGCGATCCCGCACGCGTGCGAATGCGACCTCGCCATCGGTGACCTTGATGCGATCGATGGCGGCGCCATCGGTATCGAGCGCGATCGGCTTCGACGTGCCGCCGGCATTCGGCAGGCGCTCGCGCAGCAGTGGCTGGTAGAACACGGGATGGGTGACGACGAGTTCGCTGATCTTCGGGCGGCCCGACCAGACGCTCGAGAGCGACATGTCGGCCTGCACGCTGTCGATGGTCAGGCGCGTGATGCCGCTGCGGTCCTTGGGGTCGGCAAGCGTGAGGTCGTTCAGCGTCACGTTAAGCGTCGGCCACAGGCTGATTCGGGTCGTGCCGTCGATCGACAGGCGATAACCGGTCGCGCTCTCGACCCGCGAGGCAATCGTCGATGTCAGGAAGCCCGAGGGGATCCCGACCACCAGCAGGAGTGCGATCACGATGACGACGGCGGCCACCGCCGCGCCGGCGAATTTCACGGCTCTCATGTCGACTTTCCAGCGGCGAACGATCGGCGTCGAATCCGGCACATGACCGTCATTTGCACCCGTCCTTTGCGCCTGAGTTTATCCCGGGACGGGAAGCGGCTCCAAGCACGTAAAAATAGTCGGGGGGTGCTGCAAAGTTATGTGACTTATGGCACACTTCCCCGGCGCGGTTTTACGCGATCCTGATGTCGATGGTTCCAAGCGATTTGCCAACCAAATTCACAAGGACATTGAAATGAGCAAGCAGGCCGAATTTGCGGTCATCCTCAAGATGAATGCGATGTTCGCCGATCTCGGTGCAGACGAGCTCCAGCGGCTGGCGAATCTCTGCCACACCCAGCATCTGGGGAACGGCGAGGTGCTATTCCAGAAGGGCGACGCGGGCGATGCGCTGTTCGGCGTGCGCCGAGGCCAGGTCCGCATCGAGACCGGCGCCTCAGACGGCAGCCGCCTGACCCTGAACTTCATGGGGCCCGGCGACCTGTTCGGGGAAGTTGCGGTGCTGGACGGCCAGAGCCGCACTGCGGACGCGACCGCGGGCGAAGCCAGCGAGCTGTTCGTGCTGCGGCGCGAAGACTTTCTTGCTTTCCTCGAACGCGAGCCGAAGGTCGGGATCAAGATCATCGCGCTGCTGTGCCAGCGCATCCGCTGGCAGAGCGAACGCATGGAAGAGTCCATGCTCCAGCCGCTGCCGGTTCGCCTCGCGCGGCGTCTCTGCGCGCTCGCCGCCGATTTCGGTTCGGAGGTGCACATCTCGCAGGAGCAACTCGGCGTCTTCGTCGGTGCCGCCCGCGAGAGCGTCAACCGCCAGCTTCAGGCCTGGCGCAAGGAAGCGATCCTCGATCTCCAGCGCGGCCGCATCCTGCTGCGAAACATGACCAAGCTGACGGCGATCGCGCGCAACGAGTAGGGACGCAACTAGGCTGCTTCCGGCACGTAGTGCAAAACAAGCAGCTCGGATCGGGGGCAAGGAGCGACAGCATATGGCCGCCCATCATCGTCGCTGAATTCGACGAGCACTGTCGTGCCGTCGAGTTCTTCGACAACCGTGCCGACGTTCCCCCGCGCCAACCGGTGGTCCGGAAGGTTTGCCAGCAACGCGACAACATCCAGTGCCCCTGGCGCTCGATCTTCGTTGTTGTTTACTGCGCTCATCATACAACCCAACAGGTGACGAAGGTTGGCCGGTCCTCGCCGGCTCGTACAATCCATGCGATTCTTACCACAGCCTGCTTCTGATGTCGCCTGAGCAGGAATCCATGCGCCAATGGCTGCCCCAGCGATCTGTCGCAATCTGGACCGCGTCGCCTGTAGGTGCAGCTTCAAGCAGGGTGTCGCGAAGCCAAGAGGCATCTCCACGTCGAAGATCGAGCGCATCGCGGAAGACCCTTGCCTTATGCCGACCGCGTGGATGCGAGGGACTTAGGCAGTAGTCTTCGATCTTCCGAATCTCGATGGTGGCGTTCTTGCCATTCGGAATATGCATTTTTGTGCGCCCTACCGCTCGCCCGGAATTTACTCCGCCGCAGGGTGCACGATGCTTTTTGGCGCTGGTGCCGCTCCCGCCGGCGCCGCTTCATGATGACCGGCGTCCTCCGCATCTTCGCTGTGCACGACCAGCCGCTTGCCGAAGCGCCAGATCAGGGCGCCGAGATCGTCCATCACCATGAACATCGCGGGCACAAATACCAGCGACAGGATGGTCGAGAAGATCAGGCCGCCGATCACCGCGAGCGCCATCGGCGAGCGGAACTCGCCGCCCGCGCCGACCGCGAGCGCGCTTGGCATCATGCCCGCGGCCATCGCGATCGTGGTCATCACGATCGGGCGTGCGCGTTTCATGCCCGCGTCGATCATGGCTTCCTCGCGCGGTGTGCCCGCGTGAATGGACTCGATGGCGAATTCCACCAGCATGATCGCGTTCTTGGTGACGATGCCCATCAGCATCAGGATGCCGATCCACACCGGCGTCGTGAGCTGCTTGCCGGTGATCAGCAGAGCCGCGATCGCGCCGCCGATCGAGAGTGGCAGCGAGAACAGAATGGTGATCGGCTGCAGGAAGGTGCCGAACAGCAGCACCAGCACGGCGTAGACCATCATCAGGCCCGCCGTGATGGCGGTGGCAAAGCCTTCGGACAGTTCGTTCAAGCTTTCGGCGTCGCCGGAGGGGGAGACCTTCACGCCCTTCGGCCGGCTCTTCATGACCGGAAGGTCGTAGATCTTCTTGGTGGCGTCGCCGAGCGCGGCGGAGCCGACGAGATCGGCCGCGACGGTCGCCTGTCGCTCGCGATCGTAGCGGTTGATGCTGGTCGGACCCTGGTCGAGCTTGACGTCGGCGATCACGGAGAGCGGCACGCCGCCCTTCTCGCCGTGCTCGCCGAGCGGCACGCGCAACTGTTCGAGCGTCTTCAGATTGCCGCGCGCGGCATCCTCGAGCTGCACGCGGATCGGCACCAGACGGTCACCGACGTCGAACTTGGCGAGCGCGGGGCCGACGTCGCCGATGGTGGCGACACGGATGGTCTGCGACAGGCTTTCGGTCGACACGCCGAGCCGTGCGGCGAGATCGGCGCGCGGTTCGACGCGCAGCTCGGGCCGCTCCAGCGTGGTTTCCGAGATCACGTTGGAGATGGTGGGAATCCGCTTCATCTGCGTCGCGAGCTCGCTGGCGACGTTGTTGACGATGTTGGCGTCTGCGCCGGTCACGACCAGCGAGATGGCGCGCAGGCCGTTCTCGTCGAGGAACCAGAAGCGGATGTCCGGGATGTTCTCCAGCTCCTGGCTAATCGAGAATTCGAGCTCGCGCTGGGTGATGTCGCGACTGTCCTTGGGCGTGTAGTTGATGATCAAAGCGGCGCGCCGGACTTCCTGGGTCCCCGGTGGAACGCGGCCGCCGTCGACGAAGATGCTCTTCACCTCGGGCCGCTTGCGCAGGCGCGCGACGATGTCTTCGGTGACTTTTTCGGTGTAGGCGAGCTGGGTGCCTGGCGGCAGCTCGAGGGCAACCAGCGAGCGCGAGCTGTCCTGCGCCGGCAGGAAGCCCTGCGGCAGCAGCGTGATGCTCCAGATCGAGGCGGCGAAGACGCCGAAGCCGACCAGCACCGTGATGAAATAGTGCTTCACCGACCAGGCCACGAGCCTGTGATAGGACCGCAGCACGCGGCCGGGCGGCGGCTCTTGATGATTGCTATGTTTGAGGAAGTAGGCCGCGAGCACCGGCGTGACGAAGCGCGCCGCGAGCAGCGAGAAGAACACCTGCACCGAGACTGTGATGCCGAACTGCTTGAAGAACTGTCCGGCGATGCCCGACATGAAGCTCGCGGGTGCGAAGATCGCGATGATTGTCAGCGAGATCGCGATCACCGCGAGGCCGATCTCGTCGGCGGCTTCCAGGGCGGCACGATAGGGCGACTTGCCCATGTTCATGTGCCTGACGATGTTCTCGATCTCGACGATGGCGTCGTCGACCAGAATACCAGTCGATAGCGTGATGGCGAGAAAGCTGACGAGGTTGAGCGAGAAGCCGAGCAGGTCCATCGCCCAGAACGCCGGGAAGATCGACAACGGCAGCGAGATCGCGGCGATGATGGTGGCGCGCAAGTCACGCAGGAACAGCAGCACGATGACGACGGCGAGGATGGCGCCTTCGAACAGGGTCGAGATCGCCGCGTGGTAATTGCCGTTGGTATATTCGACCGAGGTGTCAATCACCTTCAAATCGACGTCGGGGTAGGTCGCCTTGAGCGTGTCGATGCGCTTCTGCACGGCCTCGGCGACCTTCACGTCGCTGGCACCCTTGGAGCGCTTGATGCCGAGCGCGACGATCGGCTCGCCGTTGAAGCGGGCGAAGGTGCGGCGGTCTGCGATGGTGTCGGTCACTGTGCCGAGATCGTCGAGCCGGACCTCGCCGCCGCCGAACAGCGGAATCATGGTGCCGGCGAGGTCGCTCAGCGTCTTGGCGCCGGCGAGGGTGCGGATCGCCTGGTCGTTCTTGCCGATCTCGGCGCGGCCGCCGGCAACATCGACATTGGTGCCGCGCAGGCTCTGGCTGACGTTGACGGCCGTCAGCCCCATCGACTGCAGGCGGTCGGGATCGAGCGAAACCAGGATCTC
The DNA here is from genome assembly GCF_055811835.1 of Bradyrhizobium sp. WSM4874. Classification (NCBI taxonomy): domain Bacteria; kingdom Pseudomonadati; phylum Pseudomonadota; class Alphaproteobacteria; order Hyphomicrobiales; family Nitrobacteraceae; genus Bradyrhizobium; species Bradyrhizobium sp. WSM4874. Next base: position 114,143 of record NZ_JBVVPR010000013.1, on the reverse strand, counting down.
GCGCTCGACACCGCCGATGCGCTCGACCTGGGCGACGCCGCGCACGCCCTGCAGCGCGCGCTTGACCACGTCGTCGACGAAATAGGAGAGCTGCTCCGGCGTCTTGCCGGGCGAGATCGCGGCGTAGGTGACGATCGGCAGGCCGATGACGTCGACGCGCTGGATCAGCGGTTCGGTGACGTTCTGCGGCAGGTTGGAGCGCACGCGCGTCACCGCGTCCTTGACGTCGTTGAGCGCGCGGTCGGTGTTGGTTTCCAGCGCGAACTGGATCGTCGTCACCGACAGGCCGTCGGTGATCTGCGAGGTGATGTGCCTGACGCCTTCGACACCGGAGACGGCGTCTTCAACCGTCTTGGTAACCTGGGATTCGAGCTCGGCGGGCGCCGCACCGAACTGCGATACCGCGACCGAGATCACGGGAATGTCGGCCGAGGGTAGCCGCGTCACCGCGAGCTTGGTGAAGGATACCCAGCCGAGGATCAGGAGGATGATGGAAAAAACCACCGACGGCAGCGGATTGCGGATCGACCATGCCGAGATATTGAGAGCCATCAGCGTACCCGCGTGCGATCGAGTTCATCAGCGAACATGGTCTTGATCTGGTCGCCGTCATGCAGCGAAGAGCCGGCGTCGGCCACGACGATTTCGCCGACGTTAAGGCCTTCCAGAATTTCCGTCGCGCTGTCCGACGACAGCCCGACCCGTACCTTGCGCGTCTCGACAATGTTGCCCTTGACGACCTGCACGGTGAGATGGTCGATCGCGGTCTTGGGAACCGCGACGCCGCAGCTTCGCTTGGCGTCGATCGAGGCGCGGGCGAACACGCCGACTTTCAGCGAGGGATTGTTGGTGACGCTGATGCGCACGCGGCCGAGCTGGGTGGCGCGATCGATTTCGGGGGCGACCAGCCTGACCCGCCCGATCAGATCGGGCGCGTCGTCGCGGCTGATGCGCACAGTCGCGCCGGAGCTGAGCTTGGCCATGTGCACCGCCGGGACCTGCGCGTCCAGCTCGATCTCGTTGTTGACGGCGATACGGAACATCGGGCCGGCCTGCGGCGAGGCCGGCGCGCCGACGATGGTGCGGACCTCGGTGATGAGGCCCGGCGCAGAGGCTTTCAGCGACACCGGACCTTGCGGGCCGGGCCGCTGCGGCTGGCCCGGGATCTGGGGCGGGGCGGTCAGGCGCGCCAGCTCCTGATTGTCGGTGACGAGAGTGCCCTCGGTGACGAAGAGGTCGGTGACCCTGGATCCCTCCTGGTCGGCGACGACCACCGCTTCGCGGCGCGGCACGAAGAAGCCGGTCACCCGGACCAGGTCGGAGAAGCAGGCATTGGTCGACTTGGTCACGATGACCAGCGCCTCGCCCGGCGTTTCCTTGGGCTCGGCGCGGTGCCGGTGCTCGAACAGATAATAGCCGACGCCGAGCGCGACGACGAAGACCACCGTGCCGGCTGGCTTGAGATATTGAGAGAGGTTCATCGCCGGATCGTCCTGGCCAGGCTCACGGCCATCCGCGCGCGGCCCATGGAGAGCGTTTCCCTGAAATAAAGCAGCGTCCCGCAAGGTTGCGGGACGCGCGCTGGAAGCGAGACTTTACACCACATCACGACTTGTCACTTCAAAGGATTACGTCGTGCTCACTTCGATGCGGTGGTCTTGTTTTCCATGTTGACGACCTGCACGCGACGATTGACCTCCGCCATCGGTTGGGCCGGGTCCTTCAGCTTGCTCTTGCCATAGCCGACGGTGACGAGGTCGGTCGCGGAGATGCTGTATTTGTCGACCAGGTAGCGCTTGATCGAATCCGCGCGGCGCTCCGACAGATCCTGGTTATAGCTCTCGCCGCCGGCGGCGTCAGTGTGACCGGCGACCACGAAGGTCGAGCCTTTCAGGTCGGGGCTGGTCAGCGCGCGGCCGAGCGCCTGGACCGAGGTAAGCGATTTAGCGCTGATATTGGCCGAGTTGTAGTCGAACGTGATTTCCAGATCGATGTTCGGCTTGTCCTTGGCCGCCGACGCGATTTCTTCACGCTCGGTCGACGACAGCGAGCGTGTCGAGCGGCCGCGCACGGACTGGATCAGCTTGGTCTCCGTCGCACTCGGTACGGGATCGGCCTGCGGAGCGATCGACAGACCCCGGGTCAGCGGCTTCTTCGGCGGCGGCGCCAGCGCGCGGACGATCTCGTCCTCGGTGACGTTCTTGCTGTTGCCGTCGTCGCCCGCGAATGCCAGCGGGGTCGTCAGCGACAGCGCGGCGCCGACGGTAATGATGGACAGGATTGCGGTAAGTCCCTTTGCAGCCAATCTCATAGCCAGTCCCTCCTGCGCAGCCAGCTCGCGTAGTTCCAAAATCCCTGCAATAAGCCCCCCGAAAGGACGGCCTGCGGCATCCGTTCGATTAGTCTTCGCCGGGCCGTCGCGGGTTCGAGGCACATCGGCCCCAATTCAAAAAAATATCAACGCACTCCGTAGCTTGCGAATTCCTGAACAATGTTCGGGTCCATCGCCTTGGCATTGGCGATGTCGAGCGCACCCTCTTGGGCCGAGCCGTTGCGCTGCTTGGCGATCCCGCGTCCGAACAGCGAGGAGGTCAGGCGCGGATTGATCCTCAGGGCTGCCTCGAAATCGGCGATGGCGTTCTTGACCGCCCCCGATTTCAGATTGACGAGTCCCCGGCTGTCCAGCGCGTCGACGAAGTTCGGCCGTAGCCGCAGTGCCTCGTTGCAATCCTTCAGCGCGCCCTGGAGGTCACCGACCACCGTGCGGGTCCAGCAGCGATTGTTCAGAGCCTCGACGTCCTTCGGGTTGATCCGGAGCGTCTCGTCAAAATCCTTGATGGCCAGGCTGTAGGCGCCCTTGCTGGCATAGACCTGGCCGCGCCGGTAAAGCGCGTTCACGTCGTCCGGATTGGCCGCGATCTTGGCGGTCAGCCCCTTGATGGTGGGGTCCTCGGCCAGGACGGCCGCACTCGGTCCGCTCTCCATGCTCGGAGCGGTGACGGGATCGGCCGGTTTCACAGGCGGTGGCGGCGGCGGTACCGGCGGCAAGGCAGCCTCGACCTGCGGCTTCGGTGACGGAGCCGGTGCTGCCACTGCGTCGGCTGGTTTCGGCAGCACAGGTGGCGGTGGCGCGGGCGGAGCCGGCGGCGGGTTGTTGGCGACGACCGGCGGCGGAGCGGGAGGCGGGGGTGGCGGGGTCGTTGTTGGGCGCGACCCGCCGGCCCCTGGAATGAACGAGAAATCCTCGGCCAGTGACGAGGATATCCACGGCACCTGCTCGCCCCGGGAGGCGCGTGTGACGCCCATCTTGGTGCGGTTCAGCGTCTCCTCGGCCATCAGGTCGGGGACGCGGATTTCCTTGAGGAGTTCCTGGACGAACAGGCTGTGCTCGCCGCCGGCGTCCGAGACCACCGAGGCCAGCGCCGCCGAATACATCACCAGCGTGCCGTTCGGCGCGATGACGGGGGTGAGGCCGGCTGAGAAGCTGCGGAACCGGCGCTCGAACGGGTTGCGCCTGGAGGCATCGACCAGCGCGATTTTGACGCCGGCGCCGCGGGTGTTGAGCTCGCCGAGCACGGTTTCGAGGCTGATGCCGTCGCGGCGCACGTCGGATTCGGTCCAGATCTGCGCATCGATCGGCAGCAAATAGCTCTGCCGCGCGGACTGGATGCCGAAGCCGCTAAAGAACACCAGTGCCACCGACCCCGGCTTGATCTTGCCGTAGAGCTTGTCGAAGGCGCGGCGCATGCCGTCGCCGGTCAGGTTTTCACCGGTTTCCACGGAAAAGCCGTCGCGCTTGAGCTCGTCGGCGACGTCGCGCGCGTCGTTGAGCGGTTCCTTCAGGGGAGCGTCGGCGTCCGGATATTTGGCGTTGCCGATCACAAGCGCAAAGCGATCGCCGGCCGCAATCGACGGAGCGGTCGGGATGAGCGACACGAGCAAGGACAGAACGAAAAGCAGGCGAATTTTCATAATTAGCGCGATCCAGCCAAAAAGGCGCCGTTTCCAGCTTGCGCCGCGGCGACCTTAACTTACGCAATGTGCATTATCAAACCGGGGAAGGGGGGCGTCAACCGCTTGCAGATTCGGCGCTATCGCGACAATTGACCGCGACGCATGGGCATGTGGCGGGGGGAATAAACGGGCGGTCACGATTGCACGCGATGCATTCTGGTTGTCATTGCGTCTGCACGTTAGGGCAGCCATGGCGACAAGAATGTGATTGGTCTCACATTGCGGACGGGCCTTCTCCGCAACCTCCGGTGTTTGACCTTTGCGGTGGACGATGGCTTGGTGCGGTCGATCGCACTGAAGGTGCATCCACAAAAGAGCAAGATCAAAACCATGGGAAACGCCTACGAAATCTACGCCCTGCGCTATGCGACGATGTCGCCGCGCACCCCCAATATGAACTTCCTAGCGCCCGACCCGCATGACAGCGCGGCGCAGGACCTCGACTATTTCGTCTGGCTGATCCGCGGCAACGGCCGCGACATCCTGGTTGATACCGGCTTCAATGCCGAGGAGGCGGGCTTGCGCGCGCGCAAGCTGACGCTCAATCCGGTCGACGCGCTGGAGCGCTTTGGTGTGGCGGCAGCGAGCATTCGCGACATCATCGTGACGCATCTGCACTACGACCATGCCGGCAATCTCGACCGCTTCGCGAACGCGCGCTTTCATCTCCAGGAGCGCGAGATGGCCTACGCGACGGGGCGCTGCATGTGCAACGGACTGCTGCGACATCCGTTCTCGGTCGAGCACGTCACCCAGATGGTCCGCCATGTCTATGGCGAGCGCGTCACTTTCTATTCAGGGGACGGCGAGATCGCGCCCGGCGTCACCGTGCACCGCGTCGGCGGCCATTCGGACGGCCTGCAGGTGGTGAGGGTCGAGACGGCGCGCGGGCCCGTGGTGCTGGCGTCCGACGCCGCGCATTATTACGCCAATCTCCAGCGGAGGAGTCCGTTTCCGATCGTCTACAATGTCGGCGACATGGCGGTCGGCTGGGAGACGATCGAACGTCTCGCCGGCCATCCTGACCGGTTCATTCCCGGCCACGATCCGATCGTGACGGAGATCTATCCGCGTGCCAGCGACGAGAGCGATGTCTGGGCTCTGCATTTGCCGCCGTCGCGATCGTTTGCGAAGTGATCAATACGCCTGCTTGGCGTCGGCCTCCTCGCTGGTCTGGATCAAATCGAGGCTCTGTTCGATCTTGCCGAGCAGCGTCGATAGCTGTTTGCGCTCCTGCGCGGAGAGGCAGGCGAGGATCTCGTCTTCCCGTCGCAGCAATTGCGGAAACAGCTCCTCGTAGAGCGTGCGGCCTTTCCTTGTCAGTCGCAGGCGGAATTCGCGGCGGTCGGCTTCGTTCTCGACGCGCTCAATCAAACCCTGTTGCAGCAGCATGGTCACCGCGCGGCTGATCGTGGATTTGTGCGTGCGGGTGCATTGCGCGACGTACTGCGCGCTGCAGGCATCGTTGCGGAAGCCGAGCGTCGCGATCACGCGCCAGGCCGGGATGTCGAGGCCGTGACGTTCCTGATATTCGACCGAAAGCGCGGCGCTGACCTCCGCTGCGAGCCGGTTGAGGCGGAACGGCACGAACCTGAATAGGTCGAGCCGTGTTTTTGGCCGCGCTGAGGCCTCATCGGCCTCGCGTGTCTTCAGCGCGATGTCGCTGGATGTCCTCGCCAAGGAGAGCGCTCCGAATTCCAGTTGACGGCCGGCCGGCTCCGGTCCAAAATAGTTGCACGTGAGACTATTAGCAGATCAGGCCTCTCCTGACCAGAGCCGAGGTTAGCGCATGGCGAAGGCCAATACGCATCAGGCCAAAACCCAGTTCGGCTATCGCCGCCACCCCGATCAGGATCGTCCCGGCCAGAGCGCGGCCGAGCATCCCGTGGTGGTCGTCGGCGCGGGCCCGGTCGGGCTATCGCTTGCGATCGACCTTGCCCAGCGCGGCCAGCGCGTCGTCCTTCTGGATGACGCCGACCGCATCGGAGAGGGCTCCCGCGCGATCTGCTTCTCGAAACGCTCGCTGGAATATTGGGACAGGCTCGGCGTCGGCGACCGCATGGTCGACAAGGGCGTGGTCTGGAGCGTCGGCCGCATCTTCCACGGCGAGCAGCAGCTCTACCAGTTCAATCTGCTGCCGGACGACGGTCACAAGCGGCCGGCCTTCATCAATCTCCAGCAATACTACGCCGAAGCCTATCTGGTCGACCGCATCAGCGAGCTGCCCGAGATCAACCTGCGTTGGCGCAACAAGGTGACGGCGCTGGAGAGCCGCAACGATTCCGTCGCGCTGACGATCGAGACGCCGGAGGGCGCCTATCGCCTGCACGCGCAATATGTCGTCGCCTGCGACGGCGCGCGCTCGTCGCTGCGGCAGATGGTGGGCGCCGATTTCGCGGGACAGGTGTTCGAGGACCAGTTCCTGATCGCCGACGTCAAGATGACCGCGGAATTCCCGACCGAACGCTGGTTCTGGTTCGATCCGCCGTTTCATGCGGGACGTTCGGCGTTGTTGCACCGACAGCCCGACGACGTCTGGCGCATCGACCTCCAGCTCAATCGCTATGCAGATCCCGTCGTCGAGAAGAAGCCCGAGAACGTGCGGCCGCGGATTGCGCGCATGCTCGGCCACGACGAGTTCGAGTTCGAGTGGATCTCGCTCTACAAATTCCAGTGCCGGCGGATGGACCGCTTCGTCCATGGCCGCGTGATCTTTGCAGGCGATTCCGCGCACCAGGTCTCGCCCTTCGGCGCGCGCGGCGCCAATTCGGGACTCGAGGACGCCGAGAACCTCTCCTGGAAGCTCGACCGCGTGCTGCGCGGCGCCTCACCCGCGAGCCTGCTCGAGAGCTATCATGTCGAGCGCAGTGGGGCGGCCGACGAGAACATCCGCGAATCCACCCGCTCGACCGATTTCATGGCGCCGAACTCGCATCAGGAAGCGCGGCTGCGGAAGGCGGTGCTGTCGCTGGCGAAGGAAACGGAGTTCGGCAAGCGCATGGTCAATGGCGGGCGGCTCTCGGTGCCGTGCAGCTATGACTCGCCGCTGTCATCGCCCGATGCGGATGCGTGGCGCGCTGGCCCGCTCCCGGGTTGTTCGATGCTCGATGCCCCCGTTACGATGCGCGCGGGCGAGCAAAGCTATTTGACGGATGCGTTCCGGCAGGGCGGAACGGATTTCACGTTGCTGTCGTTCAGCAATGGCGCGGCGATCGATGCGCCCGTTGGTGTGAAGGACATCTGCATCGGCGGTGAGGACGGGCTCGCAGATCCGGCGGGGCTCACCGCAAAGCGATATGATGCGGAACCAGGCTCAGCCTACCTGCTAAGGCCGGACGGCTATGTCGCGGCGCGCTTTCGCCAGCCGACGCGTGCCGGCGTCGCGGCAGCGCTGTCGCGGGCCCAAGGATTGAATTGAGGATTCGCATGCCGCTCTCGACCAGCTCCAACTTCGCGCGACCCGACGACGCCTTTCGCGCCATCATGGAGGCGCATCGTGGCTTCACCGACGAGCAGAGCGCCGATTTCGACGCGGCGCTGGTGCTGATCCTCGCCAACCATATCGGCGATATCGACGTGCTGCGGGAGGCGATCCTCCTCGCCAGGCGGCGCATGATCGACGGCCAGCAGCAACAGCAACAACAGCAATAATGTCCAAAGGAACGAACTGATGGCGAAGAATTTCGCATCCACCGGCGACCTCTCCGAGAAGAAGATCACCTTCTCCGAGATCGGCACCGATCTCTACGCCTTCACCGCGGAGGGTGATCCGAACACCGCGATCATTGTCGGCGACGACGGTTGCCTCGTGTTCGACGCGCAATCGACGCCGGCGATGGCCAACAAGGTGATCGAGCGCGTCCGTACCGTCACGGATAAGCCGATCAAATATGTCGTGCTGTCGCATTATCACGCCGTGCGCGTGCTCGGTGCCTCCGCCTACAAGGCGCAGGGCATCGTCGCCTCGCAGGAGACCTATCGCCTGATCGAGGAGCGTGGCCAGCAGGATTGGGATTCCGAATATGGCCGCTTCCCGCGCCTGTTTCAGGACGCATCGAGCATTCCCGGCCTGACCTGGCCGACGCTGACTTTCGAAGGCGAAATGTCGATCTATCTCGGCAAGCGCGAGGTGCGCCTGATGCAGCTCGGCGCCGGCCACACCTCCGGCGACATCGTCGCCTGGGTGCCTGATGCCGAGGTGATGTTCTCCGGTGACCTGATCGAATACCACTCGGCCTGCTATTGCGGCGATGCGCACTTGCGCGAATGGCCGCTGACGCTGAACGAAATCCGCAACTTCAATCCTAAGGCGATTGCGCCGGGCCGCGGCGATGCGTTGAAGGGTGTCGCCACGGTGCGCGAAGCCATCGCGATGACGCGCGACTTCGTCACCTCGCTCTACGGCGCCGCCGAAATCTCGGTCGCCAAGGGCCGCACGCTGAAGGAATCGATGGCCGCGACGCGCGAGGTGATGGATCCGAAATTTTCGAGCTTCGCCATCTACGAGCACTGTCTGCCGTTCAACGTGTCGCGCGCCTATGACGAGGCGTCGGGGATCGACGACCCCGTGATCTGGACCGACAAGCGCGACCAGGAGATGTGGGCCGCCCTGCAAGGAGGAGGATAGAAATGAACATCAATACCTCGCCCGATCAGATCATTCGCAGCTCTGCCCAGGTCACGCCGGGCTACATGTCGGGCTTCGGCAACAGCTTTGAGACCGAAGCGCTCCCCGGCGCGCTGCCGATCGGGCGCAACTCGCCGCAGCGCTGTGCCTACGGCCTCTATGCCGAGCAGCTTTCCGGCTCGCCCTTCACGGCGCCGCGCGGCAGCAATGAGCGCTCATGGCTCTATCGCATTCGCCCGTCGGTGAAACATTCGGGTCGTTTCGAGAAGGCCGACGGCGGCCTGTGGCGTTCGGCGCCGTGCCATGAAAACGATCTGCCGATCGCGCAATTGCGCTGGGATCCGGCGCCGATCCCGAAGGAGGACATGACTTTCCTTCAGGGCGTGCAGACCATGACCACCGCCGGTGACGTCAACACCCAGGCCGGCATGGCCGCGCATGTTTATCTCATCACCAAGTCGATGGTGGACCAGCACTTCTACAATGCCGACGGCGAACTGATGTTCGTGCTGCAGCAGGGCAATCTTCGCATCGTCACCGAGTTCGGTCGGATCGACGCCGAGCCCGGCGAGATCGTGGTGATCCCGCGTGGCGTCAAGTTCCGGGTGGAGATTCCGAGCGGACCGGCGCGCGGCTATCTCTGCGAAAACTACGGCGGCGCCTTCACGCTCCCGGAGCGCGGGCCGATCGGCGCCAATTGCCTCGCCAATGCCCGCGACTTCCTGACGCCGGTCGCGCACTACGAGGACAAGGACACGCCGACCGAGTTGTTCGTGAAATGGGGTGGATCGTTGTTCAAGACGCAGTTGTCCCACTCGCCTATCGACGTCGTCGCCTGGCACGGCAATTATGCGCCGTACAAATATGATCTGCGGAGCTTCTCGCCGGTCGGTGCGATCGGCTTCGATCATCCCGATCCCTCGATCTTCACCGTGCTGACCTCGCCGTCGGAGACCGCGGGCACGGCGAATATCGATTTCGTGATCTTCCCAGAGCGTTGGATGGTCGCCGACAATACCTTCCGCCCGCCGTGGTATCACATGAACATCATGAGCGAGTTCATGGGCCTGATCTACGGCGTCTACGACGCCAAGCCGCAAGGCTTCGTGCCGGGCGGCATGAGCCTGCACAATTGCATGCTGCCGCACGGCCCCGATCGAGATGCCTTCGAGCATGCCAGCAACGGCGAGCTGAAGCCGGTCAAGCTGACCGGCACCATGGCCTTCATGTTCGAGACCCGCTACGCGCAGCGCGTCACCGCGCACGCCGCGAATTCCGCGACGTTGCAGGACGACTACGCGGATTGCTGGAAGGGCCTGGAAAAGCGGTTCGACCCGAGCAAGCCGTAGCGTTCTGCCCCTCTCCCCTTGTGGGAGAGGGTGGCTCGCCCCTCAGCGGCGAGACGGGTGAGGGGTTCTCTCTCCCCACATGAGCCTCTTGCAGTATCAATTGTCGATACAACCCCTCATCCGGCGCTTCGCGCCACCTTCTCCCACAAGGGGAGAAGGAAAAAGGACCGTCGAAAAGTGACAACGCACCCCAACGACCCCAGCCTCCGCTCTTTCATCGACGTCGATCCCGCCTCCGACTTCCCGATCCAGAACCTGCCTTACGGCGTGTTCTCGACCGCGGCCAATCCGACTCCGCGCGTCGGCGTGGCGATCGGCAATTATGTGCTCGATCTCTGGGAGCTCGAGCAGGACTCGCGGCTCGATGTCGGGCCGCTCGGCGTGTTCTCGACGTCGTCGCTCAATGCTTTCATGGCGCTGGGGCCAAAGGTCTGGGCGAAGACGCGGGCGCGGATCAGCGAGCTGCTGCGTGCCGATCATCCCGAGCTGCGCGATAACGAGGAGTTGCGCGAGCAGGCGCTGGTGCCGATGCGCGATGCGAAACTGCATCTGCCATTCGCGGTCTCCGGCTACACCGATTTCTATTCCTCTAAGGAGCACGCCACAAATGTCGGCGTGATGTTCCGTGGCAAGGACAATGCGCTGCAGCCGAACTGGCTGCACATGCCGATCGCATATAACGGCCGTGCCTCGACCGTCGTGGTCTCCGGCACCAAGGTGAAGCGTCCGCGCGGGCAGCTCAAGCCGCCGAATGTGGAGGTGCCGAGCTTCGGACCGTGCAAGCGGCTCGATTTCGAGCTGGAGATGGGTGTCGTGGTCGGGCAGCCCTCGCCGATGGGCGGCATGCTCACTGAGCAACAGGCCGAGGAGATGATCTTCGGCTTCGTGCTGCTCAATGATTGGAGCGCGCGCGATATCCAGCAATGGGAGTATGTGCCGCTTGGCCCGTTCCTCGCCAAGGCGTTCGCGACTTCGATCAGCCCGTGGGTGGTGGCGCGCGCGGCGCTGGAGCCGTTTCGCCTGAAGGGGCCGGAGCAGGAGCCGGTGCCGCTCGATTACCTCAAGCAGGGTAAGCCGCAGAACTACGATCTCGAGCTCGACGTCTCCTTGCGTGCCGCCGGAGCCAACGCGCCGGCCGGCATCAGCCGCACCAATTTCAAGTACATGTACTGGTCCTCGGTGCAGCAGCTGATGCACCACGCCTCCTCCGGCTGCGCCATGAATGTCGGCGACCTCCTCGGCAGCGGCACCATTTCCGGCCCGGAGAAGAACCAGCGCGGCAGCCTGCTGGAGATCAGCTGGAACGGCACCGAGCCGGTCGAATTGCCCGGCGGCGTGAAGCGCACGTTCCTGGAAGACGGCGACAGCCTCGTCATGCGCGGCTGGTGTCAGGGCGAGGGCTATCGCGTCGGTTTTGGTGAGGTCGAAGGGACGATTTTGCCGGCGGAGTAGGGCGCCCCACACTCCGTCTTGTAGGGTGGGCAAAGGCGCATCAGCGCCGTGCCCACCATTCCACTCCGCGATCGCGGTAGCGTGGTGGGCACGCTTCGCTTTGCCCACCCTACGAAGTCAGCGCATTTCAGGCGGTACGTCCTTGACCCGCGCGCAATGCGCCGCGACGTCCTCCATGCTGTACTTCAAATGCACCCGCTTGTCCGACGGCGCCTGGTTGGTGGTGCACACGCCCGGTCGCCATTCCTGCGTTGGCCGTATCGGGCGCGGCGCAAAACCGCCGCCGCAGTTCGGGCAAACATTGGAGAGTTTCGTCTCCACGCAGTCCGCACAGAACGTGCATTCATAGGAGCAGATCCGCGCATCGATTGCGTTCGGCGGCAGGTCGCGGTCGCAATATTCGCAGTTCGGTCGAAGCTGGAGGGCCATGGCTCAGTCTCCGCAGATTGGCGGGGATCATCGCAGATCGCACGCGCAGCGCGAATGCCGGATTTCCCTCGATTTCAGCCGGGTTTGATTTCCTTCAGTGGCAGACGCGTGCTTTCCTTGAGCCTGTCGAGCACGATCGAAGAGCGCACATGCGCCACGCTCTGGTGCGGCATCAGCACGTCGTTGACGAGATTGGAGAGACCCTTCAGGTCGCGCAGCACGGCTTTCAGCACATAGTCGGCGTCGCCCGTGAGCGAATAGGCCTCCTGGATCTCGTCGATGCGATTGACCAGCGTTCGGAAGCGTTTCGAGTTGTCCGGCGAGTGGGTCGCCAGCGTCACCTGGATGAAGGCGACCACGCCGAAGCCCAGGGCCTCGCTGGAGAGATCGGCGTGGTAGCCTGATATGACCTTCTCCTCCTCCAGCCGCATCCGCCGGCGCGAGCATTGCGAGGCCGAGAGGCCTGCGAGGTCGGCCAGTTCCTGGTTGGTGAGGCGGCCGTCGTCCTGGAGCGCGCCCAGGATCTTGAGGTCGAAGGCATCCGCCAAAGTCATGCGCAGTTTGTCCATTTTATACACAGATCGTGCACAATATAGCCAAATGACGTCCCATTTGCACGTTCATTGCGGGCCCTGTGAAGGATAATTCATGGCAGCAGCAATTTGGGAGAGCACCATGGGTCCGTTTCCGCACGATGCACCGCCGGCCACGATCAGCGCCGACAATCCGATGGGCACCGACGGGTTCGAGTTCGTCGAGTATGCGCATCCCGATCCGGAACAGCTGCACGCCTTGTTCAAGCTGATGGGCTATGCGCCCGTCGCGCGCCACAGAACGAAGAAGATCACGGTCTATCGCCAGGGCGACATCAATTACCTCGTCAACGAGGAGCCCGGCACGCACGGTCACGATTTCGTCGCCGCGCACGGCCCCTGCGCGCCGTCGATGGCGTTTCGCGTCGTCGATGCGAAGAAGGCCTATGACCGCGCGATTTCGCTCGGTGCCGAACCTGCCGATGTGTCCTCTGCGCAGAAGACGCTCGACGTTCCCGCTATCAAGGGTATCGGCGGCAGCCTGCTCTACTTCGTCGATCGCTACGGCGCCAAAGGCTCGGCCTATGACAGCGAGTTCGAATGGCTCGGCGTGCGCGATCCGCGTCCCGCCGGCGCCGGCCTTTTCTATCTCGATCACCTCACCCACAACGTCCACCGCGGCCGCATGGACGTCTGGACCGGCTTCTACGAGAAGCTCTTCAACTTCCGCCAGATCCGCTTCTTCGACATCGAGGGCCGCGCCTCAGGCCTGTTCTCGCGGGCACTGACAAGCCCCGACGGCAAGATCCGGATTCCGATCAACGAGGACGCCGGTGATTCCGGCCAGATCGAGGAATATCTCAATATCTATCGCGGCGAAGGCATCCAGCACATCGCCTGTGGTTGCCGCGATATCTACCGCACTATCGAGGGCCTGCGCGAAGCCGGCCTGCCCTTCATGCCGGCGCCGCCCGAGACCTATTTCGAACGGATCGACGCGCGCCTACCCAAGCATGGCGAGGACGTCGCGCGACTTCAGGCCAACGGCATTCTGATCGACGGCGAAGGCGTGGTCGACGGCGGCCAGACCAAGGTGCTGCTGCAGATCTTCTCGGCCAACGCGATCGGCCCGATCTTCTTCGAGTTCATCCAGCGCAAGGGCGACGACGGTTTTGGCGAGGGCAATTTCAAGGCGCTGTTCGAGTCGATCGAGGAGGATCAGATCCGGCGCGGGGTGCTGAAGGTGGATGCGGCGTAGGCCGCGGCTTTTTGGCAGACTGCCGCGTCAAAACAGCTGTCGTCCCGGCGAAGGCCGGGACCCATACCCCCAGGGAGTGGCTGTTGCACGCAGGCGGTAACCCCGAGTCTTCGCCAAACCAAATGTCGTGGCTATGGGTCCCGGCCTTCGCCGGGACGACCCGGAGTGTGGTGCGGCAGCAGAGATCTTGCAGCTCCTAGATCTAACGCTCCGCCCACGCCTTCGTCACCGCGCCGATCTCCGCCGCTTCCGGCTCGCGCACCGCTGATGGTGTCCGCGAAAAGCGTGGCGCCGGGGCCGGCTGCTTGACGCCGTGGCGCTCGACAAACACCTGCCGGGCGACCATGTGCGGATGCTCGGTCGCTTCCGACATGGTCAGCACCGGCGCAAAGCAGATGTCGGTGCCTTCCATGATCTTGCACCAGTCCTCGCGCGTCTTGCTCTTGAATACCGTCTTCAGTTTTTCCTTCAGCGCGGGCCAGGCGTTGCGGTCCATCTGCGCATCGAAATCGGCGTCGGTCAGGCCGGCGTGCTCGCGCAGCAGCGCGTAGAACTGCGGCTCGATCGAGCCGATCGAGACGAAATGGCCGCAGGCGCATTCGTAGACGCCGTAGAAATGCGCGCCGCCGTCGAGGAAGTTCTCGTTGCGGCCTTCGGTCCAGCGGCCGAGGGTGGTCATGTCGAAGAAGAACGACATCAGCGATGCCGCGCCGTCGCACATCGCGGCATCGACCACCTGACCCTTGCCTGACCGCGATGCCTCCAGCAGCGCCGCAAGCACGCCGACGACGAGGTAGAGTGCGCCGCCGCCGAAATCGCCGACCAAATTGAGCGGCGGCACCGGCGCTTCCTTCGTGCCGATCGCGGCAAGCGCGCCGGTGATGGAGATATAGTTGATGTCGTGGCCGGCGGCATTGGCGAGCGGGCCCTGCTGGCCCCAGCCGGTCATGCGGCCGTAGACCAGCTTTGGATTACGCGCGAGCACCACGTCAGGGCCGAGGCCGAGCCGCTCCATCACGCCGGGACGGAAACCCTCGACCAGCGCGTCGGCACTCGCAAGCAGATCGAGCACCTCTGCGATCGCCGCCTTGTCCTTGAGATCGAGCTCGATCACCTTGCGGCCGCGGCCCGCGACCGACTTCATGTTCTTCCTGGCGCCGACCCGATCGAGCGTGACGATTTCAGCACCCATGTCGGCCAGCAGCATGCAGGCGAACGGGCCAGGTCCAATGCCGGCGAATTCGACGATGCGGAAGCCTGCAAGCGGGCCGGAGGTGCGAACGGAGGAGGTGGGGGCTGATTTGTCGAGCAATTTGTTGTTTCCTCGGGTCGCGGGCGGATGCCGATCGTTCGGCAATCGCCTCGGACATTCCTCTGTGGGCGAGTTAATTGGCTGATTAACTTTTCTCGCCTTCACGCCAGTGAGGCAAGCGCTTTTCATCCGCACGGCCAAATAAAAACGGCGCGCACCGAAGTGCGCGCCGCGGAAAATTTGCGTCGAGGCGCTATCAGCGTGCGGCGGCCACCGCGCGCTGCGCCATCACCTTGATGAGGTTGGCGCGGTACTCCGCCGTGCCGTGAATGTCGGCCAGCAGATTGCTCGCCGAAATGCTCACGCCGTCGATCGCCGACGGTGACCAGTTCGCCTTCAGCGCCGCTTCGATGGCGGGGACCCGCATCACGCCGCTTTGCGAAGCCCCGGTCGCGGCCACCCGAATCTCGCCCGACTTCGTCTGCGCAACGAACACGCCGGTCAGCGCGAAGCGAGACGCAGGGTGGCGCATCTTTTCATAGCCTGCCTTCGCCGGAACCGGGAACGACACGGCGGTGATGAGCTCGCCGTCTTCCAGCGCCGTCGTGAACATGCCTTGGAAGAAGTCATCCGCCGTAATCGACCGCTTGTTGGTCTTCACGGTAGCGCCGAGCGCGAGCAGCGCGGCGGGAAAATCCGCTGCGGGATCATTGTTGGCGATCGAGCCTCCGATCGTGCCGCGATAGCGCACCGCGGGGTCGCCAAGCACCGAGGTGAGATAGGCGATTGCAGGAATCGCCTTCTTCACATCGGCATTCTGCATGATGTCGAAATAGGTCGTGCCGGCTTTGATGGTCAACACGTCGCCCGAGAGTTCGACGCCCTGCAGCTCCTTGATCTTGCCGAGGTCGATCACATCGGAGGGGCTGGCGAGGCGCTGCTTCATCACGGGCAGCAGCGTCTGGCCGCCGGCGAGGAACTTTGCTTCGCTGCTCTTGGAGAACAGGGCGACGGCTTCGTCGACCGAGGACGCGCGATGATAAACGGTCTGGTACATCTTCGTTCCTCTCCTTAAGCCGCGTGGATCGTGCGCCACACCCTGTCAGGCGTTGCGGGCATTTCCAGATTGTTCTTGCCGATCGCATCCGTGATCGCATTGATCACGGCCGCTGACGCCCCGATCGCGCCGGCCTCACCGCAACCCTTGATGCCGAGCGGATTGCCCGGGCACAGCGTCGTGGTGTGGGAGAGGTTGAACGAGGGAACGTCGTCGGCGCGCGGCATGGCGTAGTCCATGAACGAGGCCGTGACCGGCTGCCCGCTGGCGTCGTAGATCGCGTGCTCGAGCAACGCTTGTCCGATGCCTTGCACAAGACCGCCATGGACCTGGCCCTCGACGATCATTGGGTTGATCAGCCGGCCGAAATCGTCGGCCGCGACGAAGTTGACGAAAGAGGTCTTGCCCGTACCGGGATCGACCTCAAGCTCGCAGATATACGTGCCGGCGGGGAAGGTGAAGTTGGTCGGGTCGTAGAAGGCGCTTTCCTTCAGGCCCGGCTCCATCCCGTCGGGCAGATTGTGCGCGGTGTAGGCCGCGAGCGCGACCATCGGGAAGGCGATCGCCTTGTCGGTCCCGGCCACCTTGAACTCGCCGTTCTCGATGACGATGTCGCCTTCCGAGGCTTCCAGCGCATGGGCGGCGATCTTCTTGGCCTTGGATTCCATCTTCTCCATCGCCTTCAGGATCGCGGTGAGGCCGACGGCGGCCGAGCGCGAGCCGTAGGTGCCCATGCCGAACTGCACCTTGTCGGTGTCGCCATGGACGATCGAGACCTGGCTGATGGGAACGCCGAGGCGCTCGGCGACGAGCTGGCAGAACGTGGTCTCGTGACCCTGGCCGTGACTGTGCGATCCCGTCAGGACCTCGATGGTGCCGACCGGGTTGACGCGGACTTCGGCGGATTCCCACAGACCGACGCCGGCGCCCAGACTGCCGACGGCCTTCGACGGCGCAATGCCGCAGGCCTCGATGTAGCAGGACACTCCGATGCCGCGCAGCTTGCCGTCGGCCTTCGCCTTGGCCTTGCGCCCGGCAAAGCCGGCGTAGTCGATCGCCTTCATTGCGGCATCGAGCGAGGCGTTAAAGTCGCCGGTGTCATAAGCCATGATCACCGGCGTCTGGTGCGGGAACTGGGTGATGAAGTTGGTCCGGCGCAACGCGGCCGGATCGACCTTCAACTGCCGTGCAGCCGTCTCCATCAGACGTTCGATCAGATAGCTCGCTTCGGGGCGGCCAGCGCCGCGATAGGCGTCGACCGGCGTGGTGTTGGTGTAGACCCCGACCACCTCGGCATGGATCGCCGGGATGTTGTACTGGCCCGACAGCAGCGTCGCGTAGAGATAGGTCGGCACCGACGACGAGAACAGCGACATGTAGGCGCCGAAATTGGCGTAGGTCTTCACCTTCAAGCCCGTGATCTTGTTGTTGGCGTCGAACGCCATCTCGGCATGGGTGACGTGGTCGCGGCCATGCGCGTCGGTGAGGAAGGCTTCGGTGCGGTCGCCGGTCCATTTGACGGGACGGCCGACTTTCTTTGAGGCCCACAGCGCCACCATCTCTTCGGGATAGATGAAGATTTTCGAGCCGAAGCCGCCGCCGACGTCGGGCGCGATCACGCGCAGCTTGTGCTCGGGTGCGATGTTGTAGAACGCCGACAGCACCAGGCGGGCGACGTGCGGGTTCTGCGACGTCGTGTAGAGCGTGAAATGCTCTTCCGCCGCATCGTAATCGGCAATCGCGGCGCGGGGTTCCATCGCGTTCGGCGCAAGACGGTTGTTGGTAACGTCGAGCTTCACCACGTTGGCGGCCTTGGCGAAGGCGGCATCGGTGGCGCCCTCGTCGCCGATCACCCAGTCATAAACTTGGTTGCCGGGAGCTTCGGGATGCAGCTGCGGCGCGCCGGACTTGATCGCGGCGTGGACATCGGCGACCGCGGGCAGCTCTTCGTAGTTCACGACCACGGCTTCGGCCGCGTCGCGTGCGAGATTTTTGCTCTCGGCGATCACGACTGCGACGGCCTGACCGACGAAGCGCACCGTCTCCGGCGCCATCGCCGGCCATGCGCCCATCTTCATCGGGCTGCCGTCCTTGGAGGTGATGGCCCAGCCGCAGATGAGATTGCCGACCTTGTCGTCGACGATCTCCTGTCCCGTGAGCACCGCGACCACGCCTGGCATCTTCAGCGCGGCGGAGGAATCGATTCCCTTCACCTTGGCATGCGCGTGCGGGCTGCGGATGAAATGGGCATGGGTCATGCCCTGCAACTTGATGTCGTCGACGTAGCGGCCCTTGCCGGTAATGAAACGCTTGTCTTCCTTGCGCACGACGCTCGCGCCAATGCCTTCAACACCCATGTCTGGTCCTCCCGACCGGAATTTGTCTTGACCGCGCTTTCCCTCGAAAGCGGCGGCGATGGTTCTTATTTCGAGGCGGGCCGCTTACTCGGCCGCCTGCGAGACCTTCATGCGGCCTGCCGCATCCAGCACGGCTTTGACGATGTTGTGGTAGCCGGTGCAGCGGCAGATATTGCCTTCGAGCTCGTGCCGGACGGTGGCCTCGTCGAGCTGGCCACCATAGCGGTGCACGATGTCGATCGCCGACATGATCATGCCCGGCGTGCAATAGCCGCATTGCAGGCCGTGATTGTCGCGGAAGGCGGCCTGCATCGGGTGCAGCTCGTCGCCCTTGGCGATGCCTTCGATTGTGGTGATGTTGGAGCCGTCGGCCTGTCCCGCCAGCATGGTGCAGGATTTGATCGCCGTGCCGTCCATATGGATGACGCAGGCGCCGCACTGGCTGGTGTCGCAGCCGACATGGGTTCCGGTGAGGTTGAGGTGGTCGCGCAGCAGCTGAACCAGCAGCGTGCGGTCCTCGACGTCAACGGCAACAGCCTTGCCGTTCACCGTCAGTTTGACTGTAGACACGGTTGAACTCCTCCCGGGATCGATTTTGATTGTTTCTAATTAGAGACAGCGACCCGGAACTTTGCAACTACGATTTTGGTCGCCTGCGTCATGGAAAAGTCATTGATTCAGAATGGCCAGCACTATTGAGGAGGCCGAGTCGACCGGATCGGGCGCGGCGCCGGGCCGCAGCTGGGATGCCAGCCTCTATATGTCTAAGGGGTCCGCCTTGGCCGATAGAGCCGGAAATGCTGTGGGCGCACCGAATTTACCGCCCCTTATCGATTCTGCCTTAGTTTTGCGCAGCCAGGTCAGGGGGCGGGGCGCCACCGGATCTCGGCTGAATGAAAATGGGGGTGGAAATGTCCGGGCGTATCGCGTCGTCCTCGAAGCGCACAATAATTCCGACCCTCAGGTTCCGCGCCAAGATCATTCTGGGCTTTGCCGCCGTGCTGGTAATCTCCGCCGGCAGCATGGCCTTCTCCTATTTTGGCTTCGAGCGGGTCTCGTCCGGGGTCGGGTCCTACCGTAGCAGCGTCACCGAGGCCGATCTCGCCCGTAACATCGACCGGGAGCTGCTCGCCTATCGCTCGGCCGTCAAATATTTCGTCGTCACCGGCAAGGAGGACGACGCCAAGGCGGCGCTGGACGCGGAGACTGGCCTGAAAAGCGCCATCGACCAAGCGGTCAAGAGCGCCAAGAAGCCGGCGGGCCAGGAGAGCCTGGGCAAGCTCGGCAAGGAGTTTTCCAACTTCTCCGCGACCTTCGCAAAGGTCCTCCAGGCCAAGCGTGACAGCGCGCTGCTGGTGCAGAACCAGCTCACGCGCAACGCCAACCTCCTGAAATACAAGCTCGACGACATCGGTAACAACGCCTCCGATTCCGAGGCGCAGGCGATCGAGTTCGGGACCAAGCAGGTCAATGCTCAATTCCAGACCGCGAACGCGGCCGCGACCAATTTCGTGCTGACATCTGACCAGGCGATCGCGACCAGCGCGCTGGCGCGGTTGAAATTCGTCGAGAACTCGCTCAACGCGGTCTATTCCATGGACGACAAGATCGTCGCCGGCCTGAAGGACGCCAAGGAATTGCTCGGTGCCTATCGGGAATCGCTGGAGAAGCTGATCGCCAACGCCAAGATGGTCGATGCTCTCGTCACCGAGATGAGCGGCTCGGCCGGCGCGATCCTTCAGGGCGCCACTGCCATGAAGGCGGACCTCGTTGCCGAACAGCAGCGGTTGGAGTCCGAATCGGAAGCCACCATCGGGAAGACCGAGCAACTGGTGCTGATGCTGGCCGTCGGCGGCACGCTGCTCGGCGCGGTCCTCGCCTTCCTGCTCGGCACCGGCATTTCACGTCCGATGATCGCGATGTGCAAGGCGATGCGCGAGCTTGCCTCGGGCAATTTCGACGTCGTGCTGCCGGGCTTGGGCCGCAAGGACGAGATTGGCGAGATGGCCGGCGCGGTAGAAGAATTCAAGGTGCAGGCCGTGGCCAAGGCCGAGCGCGATGCGGCCGCCAACGAACTCCAGAACAAGGAAGCGAGCGCTGCTCGCCGCTCCGAGCTGATCCGTTTCGCCGACGATTTCGAGAGCGCGGTCGGCGCCATCGTCTCCAACGTCTCGGCCTCCGCCGTGCAGCTGGAATCGGCGGCCTCGACGCTGACCCGCACCGCCGAGACCACGCAGAGCCTGTCGAGTCAGGTCGCCGACGTCTCCGAACAGGCCTCCAGCAACATGCAGTCGGTCGCGACCGCGACCGAAGAGCTCTCGGCCTCTGTCGAGGAGATCGGCCGTCAGGTTCGCGATTCCAGCCGCATTGCCGAAGCTGCCGTGGTGCAGGCAAAGGAGACCGATAATCGCATTGGCAAGCTCTCGCATGCCGCCCAGCAGATCGGCGAAGTCGTCAAGCTGATCACCGCGATCGCCGAGCAGACCAATCTTCTGGCGCTCAACGCGACCATCGAGGCGGCACGCGCCGGTGAAGCCGGCCGCGGCTTTGCAGTGGTCGCCAGCGAAGTGAAGTCGCTCGCAAGCCAGACCGCGAAGGCCACCGACGAGATCTCCTCGCACATCACGGGCATGCAGGGCGCCACCGCCGAGTCGGTTGCGGCGATCAAGGAGATCGGCGCGACCATCGGCCAGATATCGTCGATCTCGACATCGATTGCGAGCGCGGTGGAGCAGCAAGGCGCGGCGACGCAGGAAATCGCACGCAGTGTCCAGACCGTCGCACAGGGTACTCAGACCGCCGCCACCGACATCGGTCAGGTCAACCGCGGCGCTGCCGAAACTGGCTCGGCCTCGGAAGAGGTGCTGCACTCGGCCAAGACACTGTCGTCCGAAAGCACCCGCCTGCGCGCCGAACTCGACCGCTTCATGGGGAATATCCGGGCAGCGTAAGCTCGAAGCGCGTCACGCACTCCGCCGTCGTCCTGGCGAAAGCCAGGACCCATGACCCCAAGGCGGAGTTGTCGGGCGAACTGCTAACTCCGAGTCATCGCCAAACTGCTCCCCGGGGTAACAGGTCCTGGATCAGCGCTTCGCTTGTCCAGGACGACCAGACCCTGCGTCACCTAACCGTCGGTTGCGGCGCCACAAATTTACCGCCGCTTATCCTTTGCCATTTACCGTGCTCACGCGTCAGGAAGCGGGCTGCTTCGGGCTGCGCCTGGTTTTTCCGCGAATGGAATGGGGTGGGGGAATGCCCGTCAAGTCGAAGCCGACCACATCGAAGCTGCTCACCTTGCGTTTTCGCGCAAAAATCATCCTCGGCTTCGTGGCGGTGCTCGCCATCCTCGCCGTCAGCATGGCTTTCGCGTATTTCGGCTTCGAGCGGATTCAGGCCGCCGTGGCCTCCTACCGCACTAGCGTCGCCGAAGCGGACCTTGCGCGGACGGTCGATCGCGAGCTGATCGCTTACCAGGGGCTGGCGCGGGCCTACACGCTGACCGGCGCGGCCGATGATGAGACCGCTGCCAAAGCAGCCGAAGAGAATTTGAGGGCCGCGATCGCCAAGTCGGCGGCGGCCACCACGGGCGCGGCGCGCCGCGAGCAGGTCGGCAAGCTCGAGGCCGACTTCAAGAGCTTTACCAAGGTGTTCGGCGAGATCATCGGTTTGACGCGCGAGAACGGCAAGATCGCGACCGATGAGCTCAACAGCGTCGGCAACAAGATCCGGTTCAAGTTCGACGACCTCGCCGATACCGCGGCACTGGCGGGCCTGAATTCGGTTCAGAGCACGGCCAAGGACATCACATCGCAATATCTGGCGGTCTCCACCTCGGTCAGCGCCTTCGTCGCCAAGCCGGAGCCGAAGACCGCCGACGGCGTGATCGCCCGCATCAAATTCCTGGAGACCTTGCTGGTCTCGATCTATGCCAACGACCAGAAGATCACCGACCGCGTCACCGAGATCAGCAATCTCCTCAAGCAGTACCGCAGCTCCTTCTCAAAGCTGACCGAGAACGTGAAGGTCATCGTCAAGCTGAACGGCGAGATGACCAAGACGGCCGCGTCCATTCTCAAGCTCTCGGGTGAGCTGCGGTCGGAGCTGACGGCGGATCAGCAGCGCATCGAAGTGAGCGCCAATGCCACCATTGGCGACACCGAGCGGACGATGCTGATGATGGCGCTCGGCGGCCTCGCCATTGGTGCCGCGTTGGCCTGGATGCTGGGCAATGGCATTTCGCGTCCGATGATTGCGATGTGCAAGGCGATGCGCGAGCTTGCCTCGGGCAATTTCGACGTCGTGCTGCCGGGTCTGGGCCGCAAGGACGAGATCGGTGAGATGGCCGGCGCGGTAGAAGAATTCAAGGTCCAGGCCGTGGCCAAGGCCGAGCGCGATGCCGCCGCCAACGAACTCCAGAACAGGGAGCAGGCCGCAAGCCGTCGTTCCGAGCTGATCCGTTTCGCCGACGATTTCGAGAGCGCGGTCGGCGCCATCGTCTCCAACGTCTCGGCCTCCGCCGTGCAGCTGGAATCGGCGGCCTCGACGCTGACCCGCACCGCCGAGACCACGCAGAGCCTGTCGAGTCAGGTCGCCGACGTCTCCGAACAGGCCTCCAGCAACATGCAGTCGGTCGCGACCGCGACCGAAGAGCTCTCGGCCTCTGTCGAGGAGATCGGCCGTCAGGTTCGCGATTCCAGCCGCATTGCCGAAGCTGCCGTGGTGCAGGCAAAGGAGACCGATAATCGCATTGGCAAGCTCTCGCATGCCGCCCAGCAGATCGGCGAAGTCGTCAAGCTGATCACGGCGATCGCCGAGCAGACCAATCTTCTCGCTCTGAATGCGACCATCGAGGCTGCACGCGCCGGTGAAGCCGGCCGCGGCTTTGCAGTGGTCGCCAGCGAAGTGAAGTCGCTCGCGAGCCAGACCGCGAAGGCCACCGACGAGATCTCCTCGCACATCACGGGCATGCAAGGCGCCACCGCCGAGTCGGTTGCGGCGATCAAGGAGATCGGCGCGACCATCGGCCAGATCTCGTCGATCTCGACATCGATTGCGAGCGCAGTGGAGCAGCAAGGCGCGGCGACGCAGGAAATCGCGCGCAGCGTTCAGACCGTCGCGCAGGGCACTCAGACCGCCGCCACCGACATCGGTCAGGTCAACCGCGGCGCCGCCGAAACCGGCTCGGCCTCGGAAGAGGTGCTGCACTCGGCCAAGACGCTGTCATCCGAAAGCACCCGCCTGCGCGCCGAGCTCGACCGCTTCATGGGGAATATCCGGGCAGCGTAGGGCATTCCCGCCAATGTCGTCCTGGCGAAAGCCAGGACCCATTGCCCCAAGGCGGAGTTGTCGGGCGAAGTGCTAACTCCGAGTCATCGCCAAACTGCTTCCTGGGGTAATGGGTCCTTGATCAGCGCTCCGCTCCGCTTCGCTTGTGCAGGACGACCTAGCACTCACTCACTCCCTCCCGAACGCCCGCTTCAGCTCCACTTTTGCCCGCTCCAGCCGCGTGCGCTGCGTCTGCGGCAGCGTCTTGCCGGCGCGGTTGATGTAGAACGTCAGCATCGATAGCGCCGAGCGGTAGGCGCCGGTTTTGCGGCGCACGCTGTGCTCGGCCGAGCGCTTCAGCGACGTCGCGATCTTCTTCGCGCTGGTCAGCTTGAACACGCCTTGTTTCAGATCGAGCGCGTCGCTCTCCTTCGTCACGCGCTGTGACCAGCGCTTCGGTGCGGCGCGTTTGGTGCTCTTGCGCGCCGCTGTTTTGCGAGAATGTGTCGTCTTTCTGGCATGAGCCATGCGTCAACTCCTTGCGGCTCCACCGAAAACCGGCGGCGCGAACGGTCGTTCCACGGGGAACCTGCCTTCGCCGCAGACGTTGTCGCAGGTGGCAGGCGGAATGCCGCACCCCCTTGATCGGATCGCCCCCGTCCACGCCATGTGAACCGGGGCCACGTCCATTGGTCAGATACAACAACGCGATGGAATTGCAGCGAAGCCCAGCGCCGAACGATGGACCTGTGGTCTCCAAGGCGGTCGCGAAGGCGGCCGCGGCCGATCGCATCATCGAAACCAGCATTCCCGCACGACTTGACGCGCTGCCGTGGAGCGGCTTTCACACCCGCGTCGTGCTCGCGCTCGGCATCACCTGGATTCTGGATGGCCTCGAAGTGACCTTGGCCGGCGCGCTCTCCGGCGCGCTGAAGCAGAGTCCCACCCTGCATTTCTCCAATCTCGATCTCGGCATAGCCAATTCCGCCTATCTCGCGGGCGCGGTGCTCGGCGCGCTCGGTTTCGGCTGGCTGACCGATCGCATCGGCCGCAAGAAGCTGTTCTTCATCACGCTGGCGCTCTATCTCTCGGCGACGGCCGCGACCGCTCTGTCATGGGATGTCGCGAGCTACGCGCTGTTTCGCTTTCTCACGGGTGCCGGCATCGGCGGCGAATATACCGCAATCAATTCGACCATCCAGGAACTGGTGCCGGCACGCTATCGCGGCTGGACCGATCTCGTCATCAACGGCAGCTTCTGGATCGGTGCCGCGATGGGCGCGGTGGCGGCTATCGTGCTGCTCGATCCCGCGGTGATCGGCCCCGATCTCGGCTGGCGTCTCGCTTATCTCATCGGCGCGGCCATCGGCCTCGTCGTGCTCTTGATGCGGATGTGGATTCCGGAGAGTCCGCGCTGGCTGATGATCCACGGCCGTCCCGACCAGGCCCACGCCATTGTCGACGAGATCGAACGCTCGGTGATCGGACACGACCAGGATACGAGCGAGGCGCGCTTCGCCAAGATTCGCCTGAAAATGCGGAGTCACACGCCGATCCGCGAGGTCATGCACACGCTGTTCTCGGTCTATCGCCAGCGGGCGATGGTCGGCCTGGTGCTGATGATCGCACAGGCTTTCTTCTACAACGCTATCTTCTTCACCTTTGCGCTGGTGTTGACCGATTTTTACGGGATCAGCGCCGATCACGTCGGCTGGTATCTGCTCCCCTTCGCCGCCGGCAATTTCCTCGGTCCGCTGCTGCTCGGCCGCCTGTTCGATACGCTCGGCCGCCGTACCATGATCATGTTCACCTATGGGACGTCGGGCCTGTTGCTGGCGCTGTCGGGTTACCTGTTCTCGATCGGCGCCTTGAGCGCGCAGGGGCAGACCATCGCCTGGATGGTCATCTTCTTCTTCGCCTCGCCCGCCGCGAGCGCCGCCTATCTCACCGTCAGCGAGACTTTTCCCTTGGAAGTCCGCGCGCTCGCGATCGCCGTGTTCTATGCGGTCGGCACCGGCATCGGCGGCGTGATCGGCCCCGCGTTGTTCGGTGCGCTGATCGACACGGGATCACGCACGAGCGTGTTCGCAGGCTATCTGCTGGGGGCATTCCTGATGATCGCGGCCGCGATCGTGGCGTGGCGCTATGCCGTCTCGGCGGAACGGAGATCGCTCGAAGAAATCGCGCGGCCGCTTGCTTCCATGGAGTAGACTATGAAATCGGAACTGGCTGAATTGGATCAAAAGCGCACCATGGTCGACGATGAAGCGCCCGATGCGGTGCCGGTGCCTCACGCACTCGTGCCGCATCTCAATGAAACAGCGATCCTGCTCGACATCGACGGGACGCTGCTCGACCTGATGCCGACGCCGCGTGAGGTGTGGGTGCCGCCAGGCCTGTCGGAAACACTGAACCGGTTGACGGAGCGCACCTCGGGCGCGCTGGCGATGGTCAGCGGCCGTTCGCTCAACGACATCGACCTGATCTTCGCGCCCGATGTCTTTCGCGCCGTCGCCGGCCACGGCGCGGAAATGCGGCTTTCCATTGACAATGAAGCCGATGCCATCGGTGCGCCGCCGCTGGACAAGGAGCTGAAGCGGCGGCTCGCGGCGGTTGCCAAGCTCAGTCCCGGCATTCTGCTCGAAGACAAGGGCTATTCGCTGGCGCTGCACTACCGCCTTGCGCCGCATGCGGAGAAGGCGATCTATGAAGCCGTTTCGCTGATCCGCGCCGACCTGCCCAATGCGCCGATCGAGGTGCTGCCCGGCAAGTTCGTTTGCGAGATCAAGCATTCCGGTTTCACCAAGGCGACCGGCGTTCGCGAGTTGATGAAGCACGAGCCTTTTAGGGGACGCCGTCCGATCTTCATCGGCGACGACGTCACCGACGAAACCGTGTTCGCGATCATGCCCGACATGGACGGGCTCGCCTTCTCGGTCGGTCGCCGCGCCAGGGGTGTCAACGGGCACTTCGACGCGCCGAACGATGTGCGCGCGTTCCTTGCGCGGCTGCTCGACGATTCACGGTTGGAATAAGGCGCCGACATCTCGAAGCCACATTATCGCGCGCGCAACTCCCCAGCGCGCTGGCTTCGTGCTGCGCGCCCACGGCTCCGAAACTGAGTTTGTGCAGCAAAAACGTCAGGTTCCCTGGAGGTAAACCGGTTCCAACGCGCACGCCCGATTTTGGTTTCAATTGGTGCAAAGGATGATCAGGAACCATATTGATGAACGGCAGTTAAATGGGGTGGAATGAAACAGGAGGGGACGACCTGTGAACTTAGTCGTCGTTTCGAATCGCGTCGCGCGCGGCAAACCCAACGAGCCCATGACGGGCGGTCTCGCGGCGGCCTTGTTACCTGTCGTAGAACATTCGGGCGCGATCTGGGTAGGTTCCTCGGGCCGTGTGCGTGACGGTCATCAAAAGGAGCCGTTCGCCGAGATCGAAGCACTGGGTTCGGGCGCGATCGCGACGCTGGATCTGCCGGCGGCGCACTATGGCGGCTATTACGAAGGCTTCGCCAATTCGGCGCTGTGGCCGGCGCTGCACTCACGCAGCGATCTGATCCGCGTCTCGCGCGACGACTATGTCAGCTATCGCGAGGTCAACGCCTTCATGGCGCGCGCCTTGATGCGTTTCCGGAAAGCACAAACCGCGTTCTGGGTGCAGGATTATCATTTCCTCGCGCTCGGCGCGGAGCTGCGCGAGCTCGGCGTCGACGATCCGATCGGCTTCTTCCTTCATACGCCATGGCCGGTCGCCGCGGTGATGCAGGGCGTGCCCAATCATCGCGAGCTGATCACGGCGATGCTGGCCTACGATCTGATCGGCTTCCAGACCCATGACGATTGCCAGAATTTTCTCGGCTATGTCGCGAGCGAACTTGGCCTCGCCGTCGAAGACGGCGTTGCGATCTCGCAGCATGGCCGAACGCGCTGCGAGGTGTTTCCGATCGGCATCGACGCCGAGAAGTTCGCGCAATACGCGGCGAAATCGGCGTCGCATCCGGACGTGTCGCGGCTGCGCCGCAGCCTCAACGGTGAGCGGCTCGCGATCGGCGTCGACCGGCTCGACTATTCCAAGGGCCTCGTCAACCGCATCAGCGCGTTCGACCGGCTCTGGACCGATCATCCGCAGTTTGCGCGCAGCATTTCGCTGTTGCAGATCGCAAATCCCTCGCGCGGTGCCATCGAAGCCTATGGCAACCTCCAGAACGAAGTCGCGCGGCTCGTGTCCGACGTCAACGGCCGCCACGGCGAGGCCGACTGGACACCGATCCGCTATCTCAACAAGGGCTTCAGCCAGGCCGTGCTCGCGGGTCTCTACCGCACCGCGCAGATCGGCGTGGTGACCCCGCTGCATGACGGCATGAACCTTGTCGCCAAGGAATACGTCGCCGCGCAAAACCCGGCCGATCCCGGCGTGCTCGTGCTGTCGAAATTCGCCGGCGCGGCCAACGAACTCGACGCCGCGCTGCTGGTCAATCCGCACGATATCGACGGCATGGCGCGTGCGATCGCGGTCGCGGCCGCTATGCCGCTCACCGAGCGCAAGATGCGCTGGGATGCGATGATGAAGAAGCTGCGCGGCCACACCATCCAGCAATGGTCTGCGGATTTCGTCGCTGAGCTGGAGAAGTGCCGGACCGAGAAGGCCGCGGTCGCGCCGCTCGCCAATCAGCCGCCGCAAGCGCTGCGCTGGCTCAAGTCGGCGATATCGGGCGTGCGGTTGATTTAGTCTACTTCTCCCCGTTTTTTCGGGGAGGGCAGGGGCGAACACGAGAGCCTCAATAGCAATACGAGACGCCTTCCAAAATCGCGCACTGCCGCTTGTTCGGCGCGTTCGGATCGTCGAGCGGCACCATGCCCTTGCCTTGGCCGACGAACACGCCTGGCCCGACATGCACCGAGCTCTTGTTGCCGATGATGACGCTTTGATGCGGCGTCGAGCTCGAACGCGTGCCGTCCGGCCAGAGGATGGAGTCTCCCGAAAGCATCCCGCGCCGTCCGTCGTCGCAGCTGACGTCGAGCCCTTGCCGGGTGCAGACCTGTGCGGCGGCCGGCACGGCGAAGACGGCGGCAAGGGGCGAAATCAGGCTCAGCGCGGCGATGGTGTTGCGGATGGTCATGGTGCCCCCGGACTTGTTTGACGGTCTTGAGTGAATCGTCGCGCCGAACCCGCCACCGGTTCAGTTGGCGGGCGGTTCCGAGCGGTGGCGCCGCGCCTGATATTGTCTATAAAATACAACATCTTACGGAAAAATCACCCGATTTCCCCGCGATCCCTTGCAAAATCATCGGCGCCCCTTCAAGAGAGTGCGCTCCGGAGAGATGGCCGAGTGGCTTAAGGCGCACGCTTGGAAAGCGTGTGTGCGGGAAACCGTACCGTGGGTTCGAATCCCACTCTCTCCGCCAGTCAATCCAATTATGTAATTGATTTCATTGAATAAAAGCTTTTCTGATTTTTTGCTTCCCCACCTGATCCCCCACCGCAAGCCTTTCTGCAGAAGCAACGGCTGGTTTTTTTTTGCTCAGGTACCCCCAGGCATTTGGGGCCCCACTGCCCCGATCTGCGAGCGGCAAAAGGGGAGTTACCGCCTCATGCGCCGCCATCATTACGGCGCCGCCCGCTGTCCTGACGGGAAAATCCCCTGCCACTCTGTAGCTGCTACGGGCAGGGAAGTTACGCACTGCATAAAAGACGATTTATGTTTTTTGGACCAGATTCGAGAGAAGTCCTAGTGCTGCAGCTGTTTCTTGCGAAAAACAAATACCAAAAAAATCCGCGGTAAATCCATTTTTCATTCGCCGGCTGAACGGCCCACTAAGGGCGGTGATCGCGTTGCTTACTCCTCGGGCGCCGGCAACGGCGATAATCCAAGTTCCTTCAGAAAAGCGTTATGCTTCGCCGTTGACGCCCGAATCTGCTTCTCGATGTCGACCAACTCTCTATGCGTGGCCGACAGATCAATGGCGACATCATGCTCCGCCGTGGTGACATAACGCGAGATGTTCAGGTTGAAGTCGTTGGCCTCAATCTCCTCCATCTCGACGCGTCTGGCGTACCGCTCGACGCTGTGCGGACGCTGCTGATAGGTCTCGACGATCCTTTCGATGTGCTCATCAGACAGATAGTTTAGTCGTTTGCCCTTTTCGAAGTGCTCGGATGCGTTGATGAACAGGACGTCATCGGGCTTCTTGCACTTCTTCAGGACGAGGATGCAGACCGGAATGCCAGTCGAGTAGAACAGGTTGGCCGGCAGGCCGATGACGGTGTCGATGTGCCCGTCGCTAAGCAGCTTGCGGCGAATCTTCGCCTCAGCACCGCTTCGGAATAGCACTCCGTGCGGCAGGATGATCGCCATGACTCCATCATCCTTGAGGTAGTGAAACCCGTGCAGCAGGAACGCGAAGTCCGCCGCCGACTTCGGGGCTAACCCGTAGTTCTTGAAGCGCCCGTCCTCGTTCAAAGCTTCGTTCGGATCCCAGCGATAGCTGAACGGCGGGTTGGCGACCACGGCGTCGAAGTGAGGCTTCTTCGCCGGGTTCGTCTCACGGAGCATGTCCCAGTCGTTGGTCAGCGTGTCGCCGTGGTAAATATCGAACTCCGAATCCTTCACCCCGTGCAGCAGCATGTTCATACGCGCGAGGTTGTACGTGGTAATGTTTTTCTCCTGCCCGAAGATCTTGCCGATGCCATGCGGCCCCATGCGCTTTCGCACGTTGAGCAGCAGGGAGCCCGAGCCGCAAGCGAAGTCCATTACGCTGGCCAAGTGCTTCCGCTTGCCCGTCTTCGGCTCCTGGCTGTCGAGCGTGACGATTGCGGAGAGAATGTCCGATATCCGCTGCGGAGTGTAGAACTCACCGGCCTTCTTGCCCGAGCCCGCGGCGAACTGGCCAATCAGATACTCATAAGCGTCACCTAGGGCGTCGCTTTCGGTCGAGAACTCTGCGAGGCCCTCGGCTAACTTGGTGATAATTGTGCAGAGCTTTGCGTTCCGGTCTGCGTAGACCTTCCCTAGCTTGTCGGATCCGAGATTGATCTCCGAGAAAAGGCCCGAGAATGTGCTCTGAAATGAATCGTTCTCGATGTACTTGAAGCCGGCTTGCAGCGTGTTCAGCAGCTCGCCGTCCTGGGTGCGGGCCATGTGAGCGATGCTGGCCCAGAGGTGCTCTGGACGGATGACGTAGTGCGCCTTAAGGCGCATCTGCTTCTCAAATGCTGGCACGTCGTCCGGGTACTGCTCATACCAGACAGACAGAGATGACCGCCCCCCGTTTCCAATGGTGTTTGGGTCGGGGTAGTCGCGTCCGAGCTCCTTTTTCGCGGCTTGTTGGTAATTGTCCGAGAGGTACCGGAGAAACAGGAAGGCGAGCATGTAGTCGCGAAAGTCATCCGCGTTCATCGCCCCACGGAGCTGATCGGCAATGCCCCATAGCGTTTTGCCGAGTTGCTTCTGGTCGTTCTCTGTCATGCTGTTTCCGTATCTGCGGCAGGTTCAGGCAAGAGCTCACGATTGAACGGGTGGTGCTCCACGAAGCCGGTCAGGATTGTGAGGAAATATTCTTTGGTGTCGTCGCCCATCTCCGTCGGCTCGTACATCGAGTATTTACCGTGACTGAGAAGATCGACGAAGCGTTGGTGCAAGATACCGTCCGCATCGTCTGCCGCCTTCTTGATGCACTCAGAGAAATGGCGATGGCCCAGGAACAGCGCGGTCTTCTCCAAGATCGTTCGCAAGATGTTGAAATGGTAAGTCTTGGCCTGGCCGCTCTGCGCCACCAGCCAAAGGTCTGCCAATGCGGCTACATGGTAGAACTGCGGTGTATCGCCGCCCTGCTTAGCAAGTAGGTAGCCCTCAGTTCGGCGGTCTCGCTTCAGGATGTACTGCAACGGCCTCCCTACGTGACTTTGCAGTTCATAATGCAGCACATTGAAGAACAGCGCGTGATGCGTTGACATCACCGTCTTTATCGGACGTTGCGCCTCGCGATAGAGCTGTACAAGGTGGTTGCCCACGACGATCGCGTTGTGTTCATCGAGTGAAGAAATAGGGTCGTCGATGTATACGTTGTCCACCCACTTGTATGCTTCCGCTCCGTCAAGTGCGAGCTGAAGGATTGCGAGGAAAAAGCACCAGATGAAAATGTTCTCCTCGCCGCGCGATATTTTGATGCCATCGACCTCGTGCGCTCGTGCGTTTTCACCCTCGCCGCTCAGAACTTCGCGAGAGAAAGTCACTTCCGCGCCAGCGATGTTACCGTTCCGGTCATCAAAGTCGAAGCTAATCTTGAAGTCGAAGTCAGCATAGCGGTTCAGCAGCGGACGTATGCGGTTTTCGATCTCCAGCTCATTTAGCCCAACGAAGAAAGTGGAAGCAGCGTTGAGCTTCAGAGTGCGATGCTCGTCGTTCTCTAGGTCGTTGTCCCACGAGAACAGATCCTCAGTGAAGGCGTTGAAGTACAGCGTGTCGCGGCTTTGAACCGCGCCGCTTTCGTCGGTAACTTTTCCGAGATCCTTGAAGGCCGTGGAAAGTCGTGTTTTGCCGGTCCCGTTGAAGGCATACAAGAGCACGAACGGACTCTTGTCCGGCGACTTCTGGGCCTTGTCGTCAAGCAGCGACCGAAGATGCCGGGCGAGTTTGGGGAGATCGGCGTAGGCTGTCTCGCTCATCGCGTCTCCTCGTTTAGGGTCGGGAAGAGTTGCTGCAGCAGGCCCTGCTTATGCTGCTTCAGGCGTTCGAGCTTCTGTACCTGCAAGGCCAGCCGGGCGTCGAGCCAGGATAGGCAGGCGGCGATGTGCTGCTGCTCGGCGAACGACGGAAAGGGGAAAACGAGCTTGAGCCACCAGTCGAGCTTGAAGAGCATCTTTTCAATGACGATGCCGACGCTCGACTGAAGAAACGAATCGCTCACACATGGTTGCTGCGTGAAGTAGTTGAAGAACTTGATGTCGCATCCATCATTCGCAGTCAATACAGAGTACTCATTCGAGACGATTGACCCGGCAAGTTCGGCGGGAACGAGGCCGCACGCGTTGTGTACGATCTGCCGCTTTGAGATCAGAAAGTCATTTGCTTCTATAAGGAATTGCGACTTAACACTGATTGCCTTGCCCTTCAGGATCTTGCGAGCAACCACGCCGCCATAGCGACGTTTCACCGTCACGAGCGCGTATTCCGTCTCGTCATCCATCACGATTGGACGTTCCGTATTGCAAACTAGCGTGCCCACGGGCTTCGACTCCCACGCTTTGTTCACGAACTCCGGGAATCGAAGTCGGGGCGCAGTCTCGCCCGGTTGCGGGAAGAGTTGCTGCATCAACCCTTGCCTGTGCTGCCGCAGATCTTCAAGCTTCCGGTCCTCCGCCGCGATCAGGTCGTCCAGCGCACCAAGGCATTCGGCAATCTTCTGCTGCTCGGCCTTCGTCGGTGGAAGTGGGATCGGAACAGCCGAAATGCGGTTCGCCGATATACCGTAGACCTTCGCGCCCTGAGCTTCGTTCTTAATCCCGGCGCGAACGGCCGCGGACTGGAATACTTGGCCTCCAAAGCCAATGACCGGAACGTGGCCCCGCCGACTCGCGAGGATGGTGTGCGTTCCAGCAACGACGCGTTCTCCGCCTAGCGAAACTATTTCGATCGCTTTTCCGACGTCACCGAGATCTTCAGATGCGTCAGCAAGTACGATGTCGCCTTCCTCACAGAATGCGTTCTCAGAGAAATCGTTCGGGCCGGTATCCGGATTGATGTATGGGACGAGCTCGTTCTCTACGCGAAACATCGGCTTGAATT
This sequence comes from Bradyrhizobium sp. WSM4874, assembly GCF_055811835.1. Lineage (NCBI taxonomy): Bacteria > Pseudomonadati > Pseudomonadota > Alphaproteobacteria > Hyphomicrobiales > Nitrobacteraceae > Bradyrhizobium > Bradyrhizobium sp. WSM4874. The sequence continues at coordinate 80,757 of NZ_JBVVPR010000013.1, read as the reverse complement.
TAGTGTGGATGTCACCGTAGTGGATGTTCTTGATCGTCCCGGCTTCGTAGTTGAGCCCGTCTCTCGACAGACTGTTGGTGCGTTTGAACTCATAGAGCTCAGCGAGAGGTGGGGCCAACCAGACCGGATCGTTTCGAAACTCGGGAAACCGCAGCTTCGGCAAATAATGCGATGGCTTACTGGCTGTCATCGTGCGCCTGCATGCTCGTAGGCATTAAGGCCCGAGATGTCTCGGCCGTGAGCCCGCTTGTTCAAGAGCGGGACGAGGTCGGCCATGAGGGCGAGTTCCCGTTCGCGGCGTTCACGCCAGCCGAGGCCAAGCGGCTCCATCAAGTCGGTGAGCTGCTCGCCATCGAAGATCATGCGCTGAAGGATCGCGTCAACGAAGGCTGCGAGGGAGTCGGTCGTCAGCCTATGGGCCCGGGCAAGGTGCGCGATCTCGTTAGCCTGCTTTCCGGCCTTGAACTGCGCGTAGCCGGTGCGGATGGCGGTCTCGTCGAGGCCTTCACCCTGCTTAAGTGATCGGACGTATTCGGTGATCTCCTCCCGCTCGTCGAGGAATTTGGCGTCGGACTGGATCAGCCCGATGAGCTGCTCGCGACTGATCGTGAGCTTCTTCGGGTCCTGACCAGAGTACTTTGCGATCAGCTTCATGATGTAGTCGTAGTCGATGACAGCGGAGGCGAAGAGGACAAATTCGAAGTCGAGCTGGTCGATCTCGGGACTGCCCTTCTCGCTGTCCTGGGCGGGGGCGCGCTGCTGCTCTTTGAGACGCTGTGCGGTTTCGAGGTAGACGCCGCGGAAAGCGCGAAGGTCGTCCCTGGGGAGGGCTTGCTCGATCTGCTCCCGCTGCTCGTCGGTGAGGTCGGTGTACTGGTCGAGCTGAGTCTGAAGGCGCTGGACTTCCTTGAAGCGCTTTATGAACTGGGCACGGGCGTCGTCGCCCATGAGGTTGTTCACCCGATCGGGCGTGGCTGCGAGGCCCTGCGACTGCATAAACTCGCCGAGGTCCGCAACGGCTTGCTTGAAGTTTCCGATGACGACCGGAGGCTTGTCGACCAGCCAGATCTCGCGAGCCCGGTCAGCGTGCGCACCGGAGAAGAGAGCGATGGCAGCGTCGACGCTGTCCTGCTGGTTGCGGAAGTCGAGGATGTGACCGTAGGGCTTGGTCGCGTTGAGAACGCGGTTGGTGCGAGAGAAGGCCTGGATCAGGCCGTGGTGCTTGAGGTTCTTGTCAACGTAGAGCGTATTAAGGAACTTAGCATCGAAGCCGGTGAGGAGCATGTCGACGACAATGGTGATGTCGATCTTTTCCTTGCCCTTGCGGGGCAAGTCGCGGTTGGGGAATTGCTGGTCCTTGATGCGTTGCTGGACGTCCTGGTAGTAGAGGTCGAAGTTATTGATGTCGTGATTGGTGCTGTACCGCTGGTTGTAGTCGGCGATGATGGCCTTAAGGGCGGTCTTCTTGCCTTCTGGGTCGTGCTGGTTGTCCTGCTGCTCCTGGGGGAGGTCCTCCTGGATCTGCTGGACATCCTTGTTGCCCTGCGCAGGCGGCGAGAAGACGGCTGCGATCTTCAGCGGGGCGAACTCTGGGTCGGCGGCCTGGAGTTCGGTCTGGAGCTTCTGGAAGAGTTCGTAGTACTCAATGGCGTCGTTGATGGAGGCGGTGGCCAGCAGTGCATTGAAGCGTCGCCCTCCAGTCGCGGCCTCGTGCTTGTCGAGGATGGCCTGGGCTATCGCCTGCTTAGTAAGAGTCTGGCCGGGCTTAAGGGCGAAGGCGTCCTTGGGCTTGTAGTAATCGACGTGGAAGCGCAGGACGTTCCGATCCTCGATCGCGTGAGTGATGGTGTAGGCGTGCAGCTCTTTTTGGAAAAGGTCTTTCGTGGTTCGAAGGGTAGCGACGTCTCCCTCGATCTGCCTGACGGTCGCGTTGTCCTCGAAGATCGGAGTCCCAGTGAAGCCAAAGAGCTGGGAATTTGGGAAGAACTCCTTGATGGCCTGATGGGTCTCGCCGAATTGCGACCTGTGGCACTCGTCGAAGATGAACACCATCCGCTTGTCTTTGAGCTGTTCGAGTCGCTGCTTGAACGTTGACCGTCCCTGAACGATGTTCTGCTTGTTATGCTTGCTGTTCTCGTCGAGGGCGAGCCCGAGCTTCTGGATAGTCGTGACGATGACTTTGTCAGCGTAGTCGTCGGACTGGAGACGACGGACGAGCGCCGCCGTGTTGGTATTTTCCTCGACGCAGTTCTCTTGGAATCTGTTGAACTCCTCGCGGGTCTGGCGGTCAAGGTCCTTACGGTCGACGACGAAGAGACACTTGTGGATGCTCTCGTTGCTTTTGAGTAGCGTCGAGGCTTTGAAGGAGGTGAGCGTCTTTCCCGAGCCGGTCGTGTGCCAGATATATCCGTTGCCGCAGTTCTGATCTATGCAGTCTACGATGGCCTTGACCGCGTAGATCTGGTACGGGCGCATCATCAGTAGCTTCTGCTCGCTCGCGATGAGGACCATGTACTTGCTGATCATCTGACCAAGCGTGCACTTGGCCAAGAAAAGATCGGCAAAGTCGTCGAGGTGGGTGACCTTCTTGTTGTCCTCGGTCGCGAACTGATAGATCGGCAGGAACCGCTCGTCTGCGTCGAAGGCGAAGTGCCGTGCGTTATTGTTAGCGAAGTACCATGTGTCGGTGCGGTTGCTGACGATGAAGAGCTGGATAAAGCAGAGAAGGGTCTTCGTGTATCCGTTACCGGGGTCATTCTTATAGTCGACGATCTGCTCCATCGCGCGCCGGGGGCTGATTCCAAGCGTCTTTAGCTCGATCTGAACGATGGGGACGCCGTTGATCAGGAGCATGACGTCGTAGCGGTGATGGCTATTGTCCGTATTTATACGAAGCTGATTAACGACCTCGAAGTCGTTCTTGCACCAATCCTTGATGTTGACGAGCGTGTAGTTGAGCGGCGTGCCATCGTCACGGACAAATGCTTCCCGATTGCGCAGGGACCGGGCAGCTTCGTAGACGTCCGGAGTGACGATTTCGTCCAGCAGTCTCTGGAACTCGCCATCCGTGAGTGTGACGCGATTCAGGGCTTCGAACTTCACTCTGAAGTTTGCTTCGAGCGCGGCTCGATCGCGGATCTTAGAAGCCTCATACTTGAGGTCGCGGAGCTTCGTGACAAGCGCCTCTTCTAGTTGGCGTTCTGGTGCATTCATTGCCATTCATCTCATATTCTCGGAAGGTCTTGCATCGTCGCAGTTCAAGTCCCGACACAATCCGCGTTGTTAAGTCCACCCGTCGATGAAGCTGCAAACCCGTTGTAGGCTTGCAGCTTCGAGTTCTCCGATCAGTACGAAGCTCCTGTCGTTCAGGCCATTCATCGAGGGGCCGAACAGCCCGGAAATCTCGCCATTACGGTGCCGCGCCAAGTAAAATCTATCGTGAAAGCGCGTGCCGGTCGTCGTTCTGAAATACGTGAACTTGATGTTGTAACCTCGTCGCTCGCCGTGCTGCTTCACACTCCGGCGCCAAATCTTACCAGATTCTGTCTTCTTGCCCTTCGCAAAGGGCGGCTGATAGATCGTCAGCGTACCTGGCGCAGGAATCTGAAGCACGTCCAGATAAGTTAGAAAATTATTGATCCCTCCGACCGTGTCCTCTTCACCCTTGTCCGCATAAATGAACGGATCCGTGACAAGCAAGTCTTTGGCGGGGCCTTTGCTCCCATGTACCTTGCGGGCGGCATCCAAAAACGCATTGGCTTTGGCTTTCCAGCCGCCCGCGACAGTCATTAACTCAAGGACGAGTTCTCCACTGATTCCGGCGGCATCGAGGTTCGATGAAACCAAGTCCCGATGAGAACGGTTCAGTCGAAGAGGGCAGTCAGACTGTGGGCAGGTCCCTTCACGTACGGTCACAAGGGGGCGTGGATCATCTGTCTCAAGCCAACGTCTTATTTCGCTTCTAAACTCCTGGGGGTCCCAAAATTCCTGCTGGCGCGTTTCCAAGAAGCGATGATCGTGATCGAACAGCTCTGGTGCGAAACGTCGGATGTTTTCTCTATCCTCAGGCCGAGGGGGAAGGCCCATGCGGAAACGCCAAAACCAATCTTCCGAGTTCGACACGAAGGCAGCTCCAATTCCTGCGATTTCTGTTTCTATTCTTAATTGTCGCCCAGGCACCATACTCCTTTAGCCGAGCCATTGGCCAACGCGCCCGCATCACTGAAAATCCTCAAAATTCCATTCGCGTAGTCGGCCGAGGCTGAGAGCCTGCACGACCCGCGGGGTGCGGACTGTGTTGATCCCTGAGTATTCTGGGTTGGAGCTGTACTAGATCCCCAAGGAGGGCTGGTCCTCAGACCTCCATAGAGAAGTGTACCATAGAGGATAGCCTACCAAGGACGGTAGGCCTCTTCTTCTCACCTTTTCTTCCTGGTTTTGCGCCAACCATACTGAACGGGATCTCTTGGCCGGCCTGAGAATCGACTCAGGCCGTCCATGTGCTGAAGCGGCACTATCAGCCTTCTGAAAAGCTTGCCGCATACAACATTTCAAGGCGGTCCATTAGCACGGGGATCCAGTGGTGGGATAGTGACACTTCCGAAACGCAACCCTGACAAGATCCCTTTTGCCGGATGACGACTTGGCCGTCGCCTGTGCGATAAACAGCAACCGGTCGCTGTTCCGGGATCGTGATCCCGTCAAAGTCATCAGCCCGGCTCTTGCAATCAGACATATCAACTCCTTGCGTAAACGTATTCATATGTGCTCGGTGAGGGGCCGCTCGGCCCGTGAATGTTTTCCGTAGGGGCTCGGTGCAGTAGTCATCGCTGCTTCCTGGCCTCACCCCATTGGTGTTCGACCGGTTTACCCGGCTTGGGTTTGGTCAGCGGGGCGAGCCAATGAGCTCGGACTAGTTTGCGGCGAGCAGCCTGAAATTTTCGGCGAGGCCAACCGAACTCAGAATGGTTCAAGCCATCTGCCACCCAGAACGTGGCATCTGGCCCGTTGCGGGCCTGCAGCCAAGCGAGCAGCGCCAAAGCATATGGGTCTTTCACCAAGCTCTCCACGGACTCGGCGGTCAGCCATGAGCCGTGCCTGCCGACGCGGTTTTTGCCCTGCTCGGTGTACCTCCAAGCCGATCGCGCCGTGCGAACGACCTCGCCGTCGTCTAGTGGCGGGATGCACGAGTCCTCATTGAACGTCTGAGCGACGTCGAGAAGGTCGTCGAAAACGTCGCAGCTGTGAGCCTGCTCCATGCAATGCCACCACAGCGCTTTGTTTCGCTCGCCCTCGTGAGCGGTTCGAGGCTGGCCCTGGCCAGCCCTCCAGGCGTTCCGCATGAAGGGCAAGGTGGGCAGATCGTCCAAGGTGCCCTGAACGATCTCGTAAGACACGCGCGTGCCCTTCGACGGTGGCGCGACCACGTAGCCGTCGCCAAGTTGGTCGATCGGAAGCTCCTTACCCCACGGGCGGACCTGGCGCTTCTCGCCGTTGTGCCGGTACCAAGCTTGGAAGTTCTCCGAGCCCGTGCGGACCACGAACGGAGTCTCGCCGTGACGGGCCAAGGCATCAGCGAGGACCCGTTCGTCTTTGCAGTCAACGTCGAGGATGGTCAGACCCGTGAGACGACCGCAGGCCAGACCAAACGCGCTCGCATCGGCGAATTGCTTCACGAGTTTCTCGCTCGCTACGCTCCCGATCTTCATGTAGTTGCGGACGCCCGGCCGCTTTTCCTTGCCGGCGATCTGCACGGGAAATGTCGGGACCCCACGGGCGGCATATTCGGGCTGCCACCTGCCGAAGATTCCTTCCATGTCACGGCTCCTGGGCGAAGCCGCTGGCGACCAGCGCTTGGATGTCCTCAGCGCGCCATGCGGTGATGCGTGGCCCGAGCTTTACTGGTTTCGGAAAGCGGCCGGACTTCACGCCCGCCCACCATGTCGATTTGCTGACGGGGATGGGACCAGCTGGGGCGAGCACTGCTGGCAAGCGCAGGAGCCGGTCGTTGGATGGTTGAGAGTTCATAGACACCTCGTTGTTCAGACGAGGTGCCCTTTTCGGTCAGAGGCAACGGACGTTGGACGAACTCGGATTTTTTTGTCCGAACTCGGGAAGATTCTGTCTACCGGGCCCTTGGAGCTTTGATCGGGCCAAACCTCTGGACGGCCTCCTGTAGCTTAGATCGGATGGTGTCATCATCGACCTCAAGGCCGGCTTTGAGTAGATCGTCTCTGATCCTGGCAGCCACGCCCTTTCGCTCGTCTGGCCTGTAACGGTACTTCTCAATAGCCATACCAAGCAGGATTTTGAGGAAAGTGCCGCGCTCATAATCCCCTAGAGGCCTCTTCTCGACATTTGCCTGCGGTTGTGGTGCCCCCGTTTCGGTCATTTGAGACAGATTGTCCTTCCGTCCGTTCGTGGCCACGGCCCACCAGAGGTGCTCTGAGTGAAACGGCTGGAAAATGGTCCACGTAACCAGATTGAAGGGATTAATCCGCGTTGGCTCTCCAGCCAATTCCCCTACTTCAATCGAGCGCTCGATGATCTTCTTGAGTCGCTCAATCTTGATCACATCAACCGTCTCCTTGAATCTGCTGGCTTCCCCTGGGTCGAATCCGGCCAGAAGGGCTGCAGCCTCGTCTGATGTCCAGTACGGCATAATAGCCCACGCGTTCAGCTCCTCGGTCCTATCGTCCGACTGGGTGTCGCTTGAAGTCATTTTCGTTTCTCTTCTTAGGCTTTGCTTGTTTTCCGCTCTTAAGATTTTCAGAGGCGCAAAATGACGTCCAGTCGTCCATAAGGACTCTCCGCTTGTCGAGTGCATCTCCCCGTCGATAAGCACGCTCGGCCTTGTCGCCCACGATATGAGCCAGTGCGGCCTCGGCGACCTCGCGAGCAACGCCAGTCTTATCCCCAGCCCAGTCCCGGAACGAACTGCGGAAACCATGTGGCGTCGCATCGACGTCCATCCGCTTCAGCACGGCTTCCAATGAGGTCTCAGACAACCGCTTACCTCGCTTCCCGCCCAGAAAGACGAACTGGCTATCCGGAGTTCGGAGCCGTTCCATTTGCCGCAGGATTTGAACTGCCCGGTTCGTCAGCGGAACTCGGTGTTCGCGACCTCCTTTCATGCGCGAGCCCGGGATGGTCCACAGTTGATCATGCAGAGACAACTCAAACCACGTCAGGCCGAACACCTCCCCCGACCGCGCCGCCGTCAGGATGGCGAACTCCAATGCTCGTGGTGCTATCCCCTCCATTTCACGCAGCCGGCGCATGAACGCGGGCACTTCCTGGAAAGGGAGAGCCTTGTGATGTCCTCTCGTCAGCGTCGACCGTTTTGGCAGGATGGCATCCAGGTGGCCGCGCCACTGCGCCGGGTTCTCACCAGAACGCATCCCACGGGCCTTGGCGAAGCTCAGGACACGCTCAATCCGGCCCCGCACCCGAGAGGCCGTCTCTGGTTTCGAGTGCCAGAGGGGCTCCAGAACTGATAGAACGTCGTCGGTCATTATCTCTGCTACCGGCTTCGATCTGATCTGTTGGCAGTAGGTCGCCAGCGTCATCTTCCATTGTGCTCGGTGCTTCTCGTTTCGCCAGGACGGGGACATGCTCTCAATCAGAGCGTCAGCTGCTTCACCGAACGTGACTTTTGACTGTTCGGTATCGCGGGCAGCCAGGGGGTCACGTCCCTCAAGGACGAGCTGGCGAGCATTGGCGGCCTTCTCTCGGGCCTTGAGCAACGGCACGTCCCGCGCTGGTCCCAGACCCATCTCGCGGCGCCGGCCGGCGGTCTTCCACATGAACACCCATGAACGGGCGCCGTTCGGGCTGATGCTCAAGTACAGCCCGCCGCCATCGGAATGGCGTCCCGGCTTTCTCAGAGTTGCGACGCTGCGAGCGCTAAGCTTGTTGACGAGTTTGGCCATTCTCCCCCACCTTCTTCCCCACCCGATCCCTTGGATTTGGCAGGATTCGGTTGGACGACAAAGGATAGAGAATGTCCTAGATCGCTGGAAATACAGTGTCTAGAGAAACGTCAATGGATTGTATTGGACTTTGGTATGGCGGACACTCTCTCCGCCATCAGCCCCGTCCGGCCAATCTATACCTCCCGTCCCTCGCGCCCGTCCGCGACAGCCTTCCATCGGTGGTCGCTGCCGCCATGGCGATGCGGCTCCAGGCAGATGCTCTGGTTTGTCGCTGTCCAAATAGCCGCGTCAAAAGCTAGTCGCGATGCGGAAATCTCGGCGCTAGGTCGCTAAGTCATTCAATCAACATTTGGGTCATGGGAAGAACCAAAGGTGCATGAGCGTCTCTCGCGCGCCTTCGGCCGCGACAACGCGTCGTGACGGCGCGCCATGCAGAAACGCGCCTGTACACGGTCGCGTGACCTCCATAACTTCCGCGGCGCAATGTGAGGAGATGCGACGTGGCGAAGAAGACGGCGATCAGGAAGAAAACTGCTGCGAAGAAAGCAGCGAAGACCTCCAGCAAGAAAACCGCCGTTCGCAAGGGCAAGGCTGCGAAGGCTGCAACGAAGCCGGTCAAGCAGGCAGCCCCGCGCAAATCGTCCGCACCGCGCCGTCCCAAGGGCCCGGCCTGGCAATGGTCGGCGGTCGAGACCGCAGCCGCAATCCGCTCCGGCGCCATCTCCGCGGTCGAGACCGTCGAGGCGCATCTCGATCGGATGCGTGCCGTCAACCCGAGGCTGAACGCCGTCGTCGTCGATCTCTCGGAGGAGGCGCTGGCTGCGGCGCATGCGGCCGACAAGCGGCGCGCGAAGGGCGGCGAGCTCGGCCTTCTGCATGGCGTACCGATCACGATCAAGGAGAATGTCGATTACGAAGGCCGTCCGAATTTCAACGGCGTGCCGGCGAACAAGGACCTCATCGCGCCGTCGGATTCGCCGGTGGTGCGCAACCTGAAGAGAGCTGGCGCGATTGTCATCGGCCTCACCAACACGCCGGAATTCTCCTTCCGCGGGTTCACCGACAATCCATTGCACGGGCTGACGCTCAATCCCTGGGATCCGGATATCACCTGCGGTGGCTCCTCGGGCGGTGCGGGTTCGGCGGTCGCCGCCGGCATCGGCACCATCGCGCACGGCAACGACATCGGCGGCTCGCTGCGCTGGCCGGCGCATTGCAACGGGGTTGCGACCATCAAGCCGACGCAGGGGCGTATCCCGGCGTTCAACGCAAGCGCAACCGCCGAACGGCCGATGCTGGCGCATCTGATGTCGGCGCAGGGGCCGCTCGCCCGCCACGTCGCCGACGTCAGGCTCGGGCTGGAGGTGATGAGCCAGCGCGATCCACGCGATCCCTGGTGGGTGCCGGCGCCGCTGGTCGGACCGAAGCCGAAGGGGCCGATCAAGGTCGCGCTCGCCAGGATTCCTGAAGACATGGACGTCGATCCGCACGTCGCGGCGGCGTTGCGCCAGGCCGCCGATCATCTGGAGCGTTCCGGCTATCGGGTCAGCGAGGTCGAGGTGCCCGACATCGACGGCGTCTGGCAGACCTGGTGCGACATCATCACCAACGAGACGATGGTGATGCAGGAAGCGGGCATGTTGAAGGTGACGTCCGAAGACTTTCACAAGGCGTGGGGCGGCATGAAAGCCAAGGCCAACGTGCTCGACCTCAAAGCCTGGATGCAGGCGACCGCCGCGCGCAACGGCCATATCCGCGCCTGGCAGCTGTTCTTCGAGGAGTATCCGGTGGTGCTGGCACCGACCACGGTGAAGCCGATTCCGGGCCCGCGCGAGGATACTGTCAGCCCCGAGCGCGTGCGCGAGATTTTCTGGGGCGAAATCCGCTTCATCTCCGCGATCAACGTGCTGGGCTTGCCCGGCGCCGTGGTGCCGGTGGCGCTGCACGACGGCAAGCCGATCGGCGTGCAGCTCATTGCCGGGCGCTATCGCGAGGACCTCGCGCTCGATGCGGCGACCGCGATCGAGAAACGCGCCGGCGTGCTCGCCCATCGGCTGTGGGAACAGATGGACTGACAGGGCAGCGAAGTTGTTTCCCTCTCCCCTTGTGGGAGAGGGTGGCTCGCCGCGCAGCGGCGAGACGGGTGAGGGGTCTCTCTCCGCTAACGCAAGCTTGGCCGTATGGATAGAGACCCCTCATCCGGCGCTTCGCGCCACCTTCTCCCACAAGGGGAGAAGGGAGTGCAGCGTGGTCGCTGCCTTCATTAACAATTTGACTTGAATTTTAGCCAATTCCCCAACAAGTGTTAGGGTTACTTCCTCGATCTCTAGACGAATTATTGTCCGCTTTACCACCCGCCTCTAACAGAGGGACGGCGGACAACGCACATGCCTCATACAGGCCAATAAGTGCGGCCCGCTCCACGCGGAGGTGGCACGATGCGCAACGAGACGATCGCTATTCACGCCGGCTACGAGCCCGAAGCCACCACGCACGCGGTTGCCGTGCCGATCTACCAGACCGCGGCCTACGCCTTCGATAGCGCCGATCACGGCGCGGCGCTCTTCAATCTCGAGACCGAAGGCTATCGCTATAGCCGCATCGCCAATCCGACCAGCGCGGTGCTGGAGAAACGTATCGCCGAGCTCGAGGGCGGCGTCGGCGCGCTTGCGGTCGCGACCGGGCAGGCCGCGCTGCATTTCGCCTTCGTCAATGTCGCCGATCACGGCGGCAACATCGTTTCCGTGCCGCAGCTCTACGGCACCACGCACACGCTGCTCTCGCACATCCTGCCGCGGCAGGGCATCACCGGCCGCTTCGCCGAGAGCGACAAGCCCGAGGCGATCGAAAAGCTGATCGACGAGAACACCCGCGCCGTGTTCGCCGAAACCATCGGCAATCCCGCCGGCAATGTCTGCGACATCGAAGCACTGGCGAAGATCGCGCATGCGCATGGCGTGCCGCTGATCGTCGACAATACCGTTGCAACCCCCATCCTGCTCAAGCCGTTCGATTACGGCGCCGACATCGCCGTGCATTCGCTGACCAAGTTTTTGGGCGGCCACGGCACCACGCTCGGCGGCGCCATCGTCGATTCCGGAAATTTCCCCTGGGCCAAGCACGCCGATCGCTTCCCGGGCTACAACAAGCCGGACGCCTCCTACCATGGCCTGGTCTATGCCGAGCGCTTCGGCAAGACGGCCTATATCGAACGCGCGCGCAGCATCTATCAGCGCACCATGGGTTCGGTGCTGTCGCCGTTCAACGCCTTCCTGCTGCTCCAGGGCATCGAGACCGTCGCGCTGCGCATGGAGCGCCACTGCGAGAATGCCCGCAAGGTCGCCGAATTCCTGCGCAAGGATCCGCGCGTCGCCTGGGTCAACTACACCGGTTTCCCGCATAGCCCCTATTATCCGCTGGTGCAGAAATATCTCGACGGCAACGCGTCGTCGCTGTTCACCTTCGGCATCAAGGGCGGCATGGAAGCCGGCAAGTCCTTCTATGATGCGCTGAAGCTGATCACGCGTCTCGTCAATATCGGCGATGCCAAGTCGCTGGCCTGCCATCCGGCCTCGACGACGCACCGGCAGATGTCGGCGGAGCAGCAGCGGGTCGCCGGTGTTTTGCCGGAAACGATCCGCTTGTCGATCGGTATCGAGCATTGCCAGGACATCATCGAGGACCTCGACCAGGCGCTGGAAAAGGCCTGCCCGTCCGCGCGCCTCCAGGCCGCGGAGTAGGCGGCCGCGCCGATGACGATCCTGATCGACAGGGATCAAGCCATATCGAGCCCGACGCTGGTGCCGCGAGCGGGTGATCTGGCGCGCGAGCCCGGCGGCACCGAGCTCACCATTGGCCTGATCAACAACATGCCGGATCCCGCGCTGAAGGCGACCGAGCGGCAGTTCATGAAGCTGCTGCAAGCCGCAGCAGGTCCGCGCCGCGTCCGCTTTCAATGCTTCTCGCTGCCCTCGGTCAAGCGCTCGCCGGAAGCGAGATGGCATGTCGAGAGCGAATATTCGGAACTCACCGAACTCAGGCGCCACAAGTTCGACGGTCTGATCGTGACCGGCGCCGAGCCGATCGCGCCCGAGCTCGACCAGGAACCGTACTGGCGCGACCTCACCGAGCTGATCGACTGGGCCAAGGTCAACACGCGCTCCACGATCTGGTCGTGCCTCGCTGCCCATGCCGCGGTGCTGCATCTCGACCGCATCGAAAGGCGGCCGCTGTCGGCCAAATGTCACGGCATTTTCGACTGCGAGGCCGTGACCAGCGATCCGCTGACGCGGGCCGCGCCTGCGCCGCTCAAGGTCCCGCATTCGCGTCTCAACGAGATCGCCGAGAGCGACCTCGCGCAGGCCGGCTACCAGGTGCTGACGCGCTCGGCAAAGGCCGGCGTCGACATCTTCGTCCGGCAATATGCCAGCCGCTTCGTGTTCTTCCAGGGCCATCCGGAATATGACGCGCTGTCGCTTCAGCGTGAATATCTGCGCGACGTCGGCCGTTACCTCGCGCGTGAGCGCGACAATTATCCGCATTTGCCCGTGAGCTATTTTGACGCTGCGAGCGAAGAGAAGCTGGTGCGCTTCGAGAAGCAGGCAAGGCACCAGCGCCACCCCGCGCTCAGCAACGAACTGCCGGCGCTGAATTTGCGTGCCGATATCGCCGCGGGCAGCGCCGCGGCGGCATTGTTCCGGAACTGGCTGCAATATCTCGGTGCGGAGACCGACGCGTCGGTGCTTGCACGATAGGTCAGGACGGCGGGGTCGACGTTAGGACTAACGAAGTGTGAAGCTTGCCTCGAGCAGCGCACGAATGCTTCAGTGAGGGGCGGGGCAGACAGGAAATGCGAGTCGTGTGGTCGGCACTCCAGGGACGCGTGAGCAATCGGCTGGCCCGGCATTTCCGCGCCGCGCCGCACCGGCTGCCCGCGCATGCGCCCATGGTGAGCTTTACCTTCGACGATGCCCCCGATAGCGCCGCAGGCGAGGGGGCCGGGCTTCTGGAGCAGCATGGCGGCCGCGGCACGTTCTATCTCGCCGGCAGCCTGGTCGATCGTCCCTCGGACCACTGGCACGGGCTGTCAAACGACGCCGTGGTGCGGCTTCACCGGGCCGGACACGAGATTGCCTGCCATACTTTCTCGCACCTGAGTGCGGTCAATCTCGACGAGGCCGCCATGGCCCGCGAGATCGAGCGAAACCGCAGCCATTTTCGCGCCATCGATTCCTCGATCACGCTGGAAAATTTCGCTTACCCCTATGGCATCGCGTCGGTGTGGCGCAAGCCGCAGCTCGCCAAGACCTTCCGCTCGGCGCGCGGCATCCTTCCCGGCGTCAATCGCGACGTCATCGATCTCCAGTTCCTGAGGGCCTCGCCCCTGGTCGATTGCGAGATCGATATTGCCGGTGTCGATCGCTATTTCGACGAGGCGGTCGAGAGCGGCGGATGGCTGATCTTCTACGGTCATGACGTCGCCAACGCGGCGAGCCCGTATGGCTGCACGCCGCACCTGATGCGCCATGCGCTGCAGGCCGCCGGGAAGCGCGACATGCCAATCGTGACGGTCGCGGAAGCGTTGCGAAGGATAGGGGCGTAGCGACTTCTTCCCTTCTCCCCTTGTGGGAGAAGGTGGCGCGAAGCGCCGGATGAGGGGTTGTTTCCGCGAATTCAACTGCAGCAGGCTCACGCGCGGAGAGGTACCCCTCACCCGTCTCGCCGCTACGCGACGAGCCACCCTCTCCCACAGGGGGAGAGGGGAAGACTCGCGTCTCGCTCCGCAAACAGTCTTGCCACGCCTGCGCGGTCATGCGACTGGCCTTGGGACGAATCCCAGGTCCGCCACTCCATGTCCCCTCCTTCCACCGCTCCGCTTCCTGCGCTCCAAAACGGCCGCGATGCGCTGTCGGTGCTGCGTTCGGTGTTCGGCCTGCCCGGGTTCCGCGGCGCGCAGGGCGAGATCATCCGGCACGTCACCGACGGCGGCAATTGCCTGGTGCTGATGCCGACCGGCGGAGGCAAGTCGCTGTGCTATCAACTGCCGGCGCTGCTGCGCGAAGGCTGCGGTGTCGTAGTGTCGCCCTTGATTGCACTGATGCGCGACCAGGTCGCCGCCATGCTCGAAGCAGGCGTCAACGCCGCCGCGCTGAACTCGTCGCTGACCCCGCAGGAAGCCTCCGATATCGAGCGGCGCCTGATCGCGGGTGATCTAGACCTGCTCTATGTCGCGCCGGAGAGACTGGTGACGCCGCGCTGCCTGGCGCTGCTGGCGCGGGCGAAGGTGGCGCTGTTCGCGATCGACGAGGCGCATTGCGTCTCGCAATGGGGGCATGATTTCCGCCCCGAATATGTCGGCCTGTCGATCATCGCCGAGCGCTTTCCCGACGTGCCGCGCATCGCGCTGACTGCGACGGCCGACGAGTTGACCCGCAAGGAAATCGTCGAGCGGCTTCAGCTTGCAGACAGTCCGCACTTCGTCTCCAGCTTCGATCGTCCCAACATCCGTTATGAGATCGTCGACAAGCGCAATGCGGTGTCGCAGCTCAAGGATTTCATTCGGGATCGTCACGCGGGCGATGCGGGCGTCGTCTATTGCCTGTCCCGCAAACGCGTGGAGGAGGTCGCTGCCGCGCTCGACGACGCCGGCATTGCGGCGTTGCCCTATCACGCCGGGCTCGACAGCAGCGTGCGCTCGCGCAACCAGGACCGCTTCCTCAACGAGGACGGCATTGTCATCGTCGCGACCATTGCCTTCGGCATGGGCATCGACAAGCCCGACGTGCGCTTCGTCGCGCATCTCGATCTGCCCAAGAGCATCGAGGCCTATTACCAGGAGACAGGACGCGCCGGCCGTGACGGCAAGCCGTCGGCGGCCTGGATGGCCTACGGTCTCTCGGACATCGTGCAGCAGCGCCGCATGATCGACGAGTCGAGCGGCTCCGAGGAATTCAAGCGGGTCTCGATCGGCAAGCTCGATGCGCTCGTTGGCCTTGCCGAAACGCCGCACTGCCGGCGTCGGCGGCTGCTCGCCTATTTCGGCGAGATCGTGATGGGCGAGGGCTGCGGCAATTGCGACAATTGCCTGACGCCGCCGAAAATGCGCGACGGCAAGGTGCTGGCGCAAAAACTGCTATCCTGTGCCTATCGCACCGGGCAGCGTTTCGGCGCGATGCATCTCATCGACGTGCTGATCGGACGCCTGACCGAGAAGGTGACGCAGTTCGGCCACGACAAGCTGACGGTGTTCGGCATTGGACGCGAGCTCAACGAGAAGCAGTGGCGCACGGTGCTGCGGCAGCTCGTGGCGATGGGACATTTGTTGAGTGACAGCGAAGCTTTCGGCGCGCTGAAGCTGACGGATTCGTCGCGCGGCGTGCTGCGAGGCGAAACGGAAGTGTGGCTGCGCGAGGAAGCGCCCGGCGCCCGGATCCGTTCGAGCCGCGCCAAGTCCCGCCGCGGTGATCTGGCGCCGGCGCCCGGCGCGCCGCAGGGCGATGTCGATCCTGAATTGCGCACGCGGCTACGAGCGTGGCGCTCGGACATTGCCCGCGAACGTGGCGTGCCGGCCTACGTCGTGCTGCATGACGCCACCATCGACGGCATCGTTCGCGCATGGCCGACCACGCTGGACGAGCTGCGCAACGTGCCCGGCATCGGCGACAAGAAGCTCGAGCATTACGGCGACGAGCTGCTGCAGATCGTCAGGACGCGGTAGGGCGCGGTGGCGGTTGTTAGCGCCCCAACTCTCTCCACATCGTCATCCCGGACAAGCGCAGCGAAGCGGAGCGCAGATCCGGGATCCATACCGCGTGATCTGTCTTGGGGCACGCGCGACGGCGCTCCTCGCCAAACTGCTCCCTGGGGTTATGGGTCCCGGCCCCCGGGCGCAATTGCGCACTAGGCCGGGACGACACTGAATTTTTCGCGTAAGCGCAACCCCAAATTAGGGGTCGCGGGCGCCCCCCCGCCCCCCGCCCCCGGGGGGGGGGGGGGGGGCGGCCCCCCCCCCCCCCCCCCCCCCCCCCCCCCCCCGGCCGGGGGGGGCGGCCCCCCCCCCCCCCCCCCCCCCCGCCCCCCCCCCCCCCACGACAGCGGTAAATGAGGCGCGAGGCGGGCAACCTCACCCGTTCCGGAACGCATACCCATAGCCGTTCAGCGCCGGCGCGCCGCCGAGATGGGCGTAGAGGATCTTTGCGCCCTTCTCGAAATAGCCCTTCTGCGTGAGGTCGATCAGGCCCTGCATCGACTTGCCCTCGTAGACGGGATCGGTGATCATGGCTTCGAGACGCGCGGTGAGGCGGATCGCCTCCTTGGTCTCTTCCGACGGCACGCCATAGGCGGGATAGGCGTAATCCTCGATCAGCACGACGTCGTCGGCGACGAGATCCTTGCCGAGCTCGACGAGCTTGGCCGTGTTCTGTGCGATCGAGAGCACCTG
This sequence comes from Bradyrhizobium sp. WSM4874, assembly GCF_055811835.1. Lineage (NCBI taxonomy): Bacteria > Pseudomonadati > Pseudomonadota > Alphaproteobacteria > Hyphomicrobiales > Nitrobacteraceae > Bradyrhizobium > Bradyrhizobium sp. WSM4874. Next base: position 64,383 of record NZ_JBVVPR010000013.1, on the reverse strand, counting down.
CGCCTTGGTCTGCGCCGGGGTGAAGGACGCGTCGATGCCGATCACCTTTCGCGCGCGGCCATCGGCGGCGAAGCCGACCAGCATGCCGGCATGGGTCGAGCCGGTGACGGTGCAGACCACGATGTAGTCGAACTTGAAGCCGAGCTCGGCTTCCTGCTTGCGCACTTCCTCGGCGAAGCCGACATAGCCGAGCCCGCCAAATTTGTGCACGGAGGCGCCGGCGGGAATCGCATAAGGCTTGCCGCCCGCCGCCTTCACCTCCTCGATCGCCTCCTCCCAGCTCTTGCGGATGCCGATGTCGAAGCCGTCGTCGACCAGGCGCACGTCGGCGCCCATAATGCGCGACAGCATGATGTTGCCGACGCGGTCATAGACGGCGTCCTCGTGCGGCACCCAGGCCTCCTGCACCAGGCGGCACTTCATGCCGATCTTGGCCGCGACCGCCGCGATCATGCGGGTGTGGTTGGACTGCACGCCGCCGATCGAGACCAGCGTGTCGGCGTTCGAGGCGATCGCGTCGGGGATGATGTATTCGAGCTTGCGCAGCTTGTTGCCGCCATAGGCGAGGCCGGAATTGCAGTCCTCGCGCTTGGCATAGACCTCGACATTGCCGCCGAGATGCTTTGACAGCCGCTCCAGCTTCTCGATGGGTGTCGGACCAAAGGTAAGCGGATAGCGCGCGAATTTTTCGAGCATCGTCAGGTCATCCTGATTGGCGTTAATGTCTGCGAAAACGCTAGCATCAGGCTGCCAAAAGGTGCTTTCAAATATTGCGCCTCTATTGGGGCCGATCTTGCGATATTGAGGCCAATGCGTGCTATTCCTTTCGCAGTAGATGTCATTTACGGAAGCTTCTTCCATGTCCGCCCGTCTCGATCGTATCGACCTTAAGATGTTGCGATTGCTGCAAAATAACGGCCGGCTCAGCAATGCGGAGCTGGCCGAAACCGTCGCCATCAGTCCCGCCACCTGCCATCGCCGCACCCAGCGCCTGTTCGAGCACGGCTTCATCGCCGCCGTCCGCGCCATGGTCGCGCCGAAGAAGGTGGCAAAGGGCACGCTGGTGATGGTCGGCGTCGTGCTCGACCGTTCGACGCCGGAGAGCTTTGCGATCTTCGAGCAGGCGATCACCAGGCTGAAATTCGTGCTCGACTGTCACCTCGTCGCCGGCGACTTCGACTATTTCCTCAAGATCCGCGTCGGCGACATGGAAGACTTCAACCGTATCCACGGCGAGCAGCTGATCGCGCTGCCCGGCGTGCGCCAGACCCGCACCTTCTTCGTGATGAAGGAAGTCGTCGACAACGCGCCGCTGGAGTTTTGAGCGGAAGCTATTGATGCGCGATCCGCATCATGAGAGATTCAGCCGATGCAGACATTTCCCTTCCGGCATCTCAATCCGGCCGGACCGGCCTATCGGCGCGGATGGGTCGACGAAGCCGTCGCCGCGATCGAGGCCGACCAGTGCCGCACGGCCGACACGCATCTGATCCGGCTGATCGTGCCGGCGCTATCAGGCATCGACATCTATCTGAAGGATGAGTCGACGCATCCGACCGGCAGCCTGAAGCACCGGCTCGCGCGCTCGCTCTTCCTTTACGCGCTCTGCAACGGCCACATCCGCGAAGGTACGCCTGTCGTCGAGGCCTCGTCGGGATCGACCGCGGTATCGGAAGCCTATTTCGCGCAGATGATCGGCGTGCCCTTCTATGCCGTGATGCCGCGCACGACCTCGGCGGAGAAGATCGCCGCGATCGAGCATTACGGCGGCAACTGCCATCTGATCGACGACGGCCGTGCGCTGTATGCAGAAGCCGGCGCGCTGGCCGCACCGCTGGGCGGCCACTACATGGACCAGTTCACCTTCGCCGAGCGCGCTACCGACTGGCGCGGCAACAACAACATCGCCGAATCCATCTTCACCCAATTGCAGGGCGAGCCGCGCCCGCTGCCGGACTGGATCGTGATGGGCGCGGGCACCGGCGGCACGTCGGCCACGATCGGACGCTATTTGCGCTATCGCCAATATCCGACGCGGCTGTGCGTCGCCGATGTCGAGCATTCCGCTTTTTTCGACTGCTTCAGCTCGCAGGACCGCTCCCATGTTTGCGACCGCCCCTCGCTGATCGAAGGTGTCGGCCGGCCGCGCTGCGAACCCTCCTTCGTGCCGGGCGTGGTCGACCGCATGATGAAGATCCCGGATGCGGCGACGATCGCGGCGATGAACGTGCTGTCGCGCCGGCTGCGCCGCCCGGTGGGAGGCTCTACGGGCACCAATTTCCTGGCGCTGTGCCGGCTCGCCTCGGAGATGCGAAAGACGAATCAGACGGGGTCGCTGGTGACGCTGATCTGCGATTCCGGCGAGCGCTACCGGCAGACCTATTATGAGCCCGCCTGGCTGAAAGCGCGCGGTCTCGATCCAGCGCCGTTCGAGGCGGCCCTGTCGTCGTTCCTCGACACAGCGCAACCACTGGCGCTTGAGTTCGAAGACGTAACAAATCCGCAGAACTTGCGAAATCCTGAGGCCTTATAGCTGGCGCTTCCCTGCCATCTACAAAATTGCACGGCCGTCACGGCAACTTCACTTGCCTTGCGCCGTCACGCGGGCGAGCCTTGCGCCTCTCAACGAGGAGACTCTGCCGTGCGCCTTCCCATTCTCGATCCGAAAGACCTGAGTGCCGAACAGAAGCCGCTCTATGACGACATGCGAGCGGGCATCAAGGATCACTTCAAGGGCTTTGTGAACATGCGCGACGATGGCGCGCTGCTCGGGCCCTGGAATCCCTGGCTCCGTGAGCCGCGCTTCGGCAAGCCCGTGTGGGAGCTGGTCAAGGCGATCGCGGCGAACCCGCTGCTGCCGGCGCCGGTGCGTGAGGTCGCGATCCTCGTCACCGGCTCGCATTTCCGCTCCGGCTACGAGCTCTATGCGCATGTGCTGGTCGCCGAGCAGCGCGGCCTCTCCGACGAGAAGCTCGCGACCATCGTCGCGGGACAGCGACCGGTTGATCTCACCAAGCAGGAGGCCGTCGCCTACGACGTGGCGTCCGCATTGGTCAGCGGCGGCGTGCTGCCGGAACTGACTTATCGGGCCGCGGTCAAGGAATTCGGCGAGCACGGCGCGGCCGAACTGTCCTATCTCGTCGGCGTTTACTGCATGGTGTCGGTCACGCTGAACACGTTCGACGTGCCGGTGCCTGAATAGATGTGCGGTGCGATCACTCCGCCGCCTTGTTCATGGGCGGCGGGGGCGACCAGGCCATGCAGCGGTTGCGACCTTCGGCCTTCGCCTGGTAGAGCGCGTGATCGGCCGCACTCATCAAGGCGTCGATGCCGGACATGCTGACACTGGCGTCCGCAATGCCGATGCTCACGGTGACGCCGAACTGAACCTGATTGGCAACGATCTGCGAGCTCATTACGCGCTTGCGGATTCTCTCGGCGACGATCCTTGCACGCGACAGGCTGGTCTCCGGCAGCAGAATCGCGAACTCCTCGCCACCGAAGCGGCCGACGACGTCCGATTTGCGCTTGCCATCGAGGCATGCGGCCGCCACGGCCTTGATCGCCTCGTCTCCGACCGCGTGACCATAGCGATCGTTGACCGACTTGAAATGGTCGATGTCGAGCATCAGGACCGAAACAGAGCGATAGTAGCGCTGGAAGCGGCTCCATTCGGCCTCGAGCGAGCCGAGCAAATGGCGGCGGTTATAGAGGCCCGTGAGCGGGTCGGTGGTGGCCAGACGCTCCAGCATGTTGGCCTTGTTGGTGAGATCGGTAATGTCGACATAGGTCAGCATGCGGCCGCCGTTCGACATCGTGGTGCAGTGGGCCCTGATCCGCCGAGCATCCGGTGTCTGGAGGTCGCGCACATGATCGCCCGCCTTGACCTCGGCGACGCGCTTGACGGGAAATTTCGCCAGTTCGTTAGCCGGAAGATCGGGCGCGCTCGCACGGTGCACCCGGCTCACCAACGATGCATAGGTCGGGCGGGCGGCGGCATCCTGTTCGCTTACCTCCCAGAATCGTCGCATGCGCCGGTTCATGAAGCTGGCATTGAGATCGCGGTCGAGCAGCAGCACGCCGTCCTCGACATTCTCGAGGGCGTCGCGCAACAATTTCAGCTCGTCGGAATAGCGCACGATGTCGGTGACTGGCGTATAGGTCAGCATCCGCCCGCCGTCGGGCAGAGGCGTGCATTGCATCCGAACGACGTCGCCGCCGGTACGGCGCAGGTCGCGCGGAGACGCATCGCCTGCCTGTATTTGACGGACGCGCTCGGCGACATAAGCCTCCAGCTCGGCCGGCGGAATCTCGTAGGCGAGCGTATCGCGGCCATGATGCATCAGCGTCGCAAATGACGGGTTGCTGTTGGCGACTTCCTCCGGCAGGAGCCACATCTGCCGGAACGCCCGATTGATCAACTGCGCGCGGAGATTGGCGTCCAGCAGCACGATGCCCAGCGGAACGAAATCGAGAGCCGCGCGAAGCGCCAGCATCTGTCCGCGAATCAGCGAAGCGGTCGGCCGCTCCTGGTCGTCCACGGCCTTCGGTTCGATATGATTTTCCGCTCCGAGCGCAACCCCGACCTGACGGTCCGACCGCCAGAGCACACGACAGGAGAGGATCTCCTCGCCCGCGAGTCGGAGCTGGAACCGATCGGGCACGCCGAGGCTGCTCTGCATCTCCAGCGTCGCGCCATCTTCGGACATCCGGCGCACGACGCAATCGATCGTCGACTGGCCGAAGTTGAAGAAGATCTGGCCGGCGAGGAACGTTCGTTCCGATACCAAGCGGGGCATTCCCAACCTCCCAGGCGAAAGCGGCCCAGTTTGCCCGAAGCTTACTTGCAGAAGGGTAAGCTGGTGCGCGATTTTGCGAGAGGGCTAATAATTGGTTCACGCATCCGGCCGTCGTCTACCTCAACGATGAGGGGAGCGGCCGCTGTCGTGACAATCCGACGCGTCTGATGGCGGAACTGCCTGCTGGATTGTGATCGCCCGTGTGGTCACGCGGCGTCCGCAATCGGTGGACGGTGCTAATGCACGCAGGTACCTTGCCGTGACCGCACCGACACAGTCCCCCGCCAGAGTGCAGGCCGGACAATGGAGAACGACAGCCATGGACACGTCACGCCGCATCCTGCTCGCCGGACTGGCGGGACTCGCCGTTGCGCCGACCGCCGCAGGAGCCGTGCCCTCGGCCGCGTCCGATGATGTGACGGTCGCTGAAGAGCGCTTTGCGCGCATGATTGCGGCTGCGCATGCGCCCGACGTCACCTGCGCGCGACAAGCTGAGCATTATGCGGACGCGCATTGGCCAAACTACGTCGCGGCAGCGCGTTCCGTCATCGAGGCGAGAGCGTGAGGCATTCTCTTCCCTCTCCTGTCTTTGGAGATGGCAAAACGAGGTGTTTCACGTCCCCACCGCCCGCCTGACCTGCTCACCGATCTGCGACAGCACGAGCTGCGCCTGCGGCAGAATTGCGCCCATGGCGTGGAAATTGTGGACCATGCCCTCGTGGCAGACGTGCTCGACCGTGACACCCGCGGCGAGCAGCTTGCGCGCATAGGCATTGCCCTCGTCGCGCATCGGGTCGAACTCGGCGGTGTGGATGATGGCGGTCGGCAGGCCCGCAAGCCGCGTCGCGCGCAAGGGCGAGATGCGGGGATCGGCGGCATCCAGGGCCTCGGGCAGATAGTCGGCGAGATCGGCTTCGATCGTGGCGCGGTCGATCAGGTGGCCCTCGGCGAACGCCTCGCGCGAAGGTGAGGCCTCCTCGAAATCCAGCACCGGGCAGATCAGGCATTGCGCGACGATGGAAAGGCCTGCGCTCTGCGCCGCCTCCTGGCACACGATCGCAGCGAGCGTTGCACCCGCGGAATCGCCGCCGAGCACCAGACGTCCGGCGTCGATGCCGAGCGATGCGGCCTCGCGCGCCACCCATTCGGTGGCGGCGATCGCATCGTCCACGGCGGCGGGGAATTTGTGCTCGGGCGCCAGCCGGTAATCGACCGAGACGAGACGGCAGCCGGTCGCATGTGCCAACGCCGCCGCGATGCGGTCATGCGTGGCAATGCTGCCGGCAACGAGCCCGCCGCCGTGAAAGAACACGAAGCCGGGCGCGCGATCATCGGCGCCTGCGGGTGAATAGAGGCGATAGGGCAGCGCGCCGCCGGGGCCAGGCAGCAGGCCGTCGGATGTCGTCACGTCAGGCGCCTCCGCGCGCGCGAATTGCATCAGTTTTGCCAATGATTGCCGCCGTGCTTCCACGCTCGGCCGGCTCCGTGCCTGCGGCGCAGCCGCAGCCATCATGGTCAACAAACGCTTTGCGAGCGGATCGAGCGGCATGGTGCTTCCTTTCCCCGTCCGGGAGGGTAACCCACCATTTTCCCGCAGGGAATCATTTAGAAATTGCGCCCAATAGTGGCGCCATAATGCGGCACCACGCCAAGGGGAGGCCGGTCATGGCCGAGATCAAAAAGCCCATCGCATATTCACCGAGCTGGACCTTCTTCGAGGGCAAATGGCATGACGGCAATGTGCCGATCATGGGTCCGCGCACGCATGCGGCCTGGCTCGGCTCGGTCGTGTTCGACGGCGCGCGTGCGTTCGAAGGCGTCGCGCCCGATCTCGACCGCCACGTCGCCCGCGCCAATCAATCCGCGATCAACTTTGGCCTGAAGCCGGTGGTCGATACCGGAACCTGGATGACGCTCGCAAACGAGGGCATCGCACGCTTCGCGCCGAATGCCGAGCTCTACGTCCGTCCGATGTACTGGGCGCGGAACGGCTCGGGCGGCGGCGTGCTGTTCGATCCCGAGACTACCGATTGGTGCCTGTGCATCTACGAGGCGCCGATGCCAAAGCCGGTCGGCAACGCGATCACACTGTCGCCGTTCCGCAGGCCCACCGCCGAATGCGCCCCGGTCGAGGCCAAGGCCGCCTGTCTCTATCCGAACAATTCGCGCGCGCTTGCCGAAGCCGCCTCGCGCGGCTTCCAGAATGCGCTGATGCTCGACATGCTCGGCAACGTCGCAGAGTTCGGCAATTCCAACGTGTTCATGGCCAAGGACGGCGTGGTCTACACGCCGGTGCCGAACGGCACCTTTCTCAACGGCATCACCCGCCAGCGCGTCATCAGCCTGCTTCGCGCCGATGGCGTCACCTTGGTCGAGAAGACGCTACGCTACGCCGACTTCCTCGCCGCCGACGAGATCTTTTCGACGGGCAATTCAAAAGTCGCGCCGGTGATCCGCATCGACGACCGCGAGCTGAAGCCGGGCCCGCTCTACATTCGCGCGCGCAAGCTCTATTGGGACTTTGCCCACGCGGTGAAGCTGGCGGCTTGATTCGCGCTGCCCTTAGCTGTGTCGCTTGAACCGGCTGAACTGAAACGCCTGCGTCGAATTCCACGGCGTGTGGTGCGCCTCGTTGCGCGTTTCGACCAGCTCGAACCCCGGCCCGAGCTCAGCCGCAAGACTCGCGCTGTCATGACGCTGCACCGGCAGGCCGCTGCATTTCTCGGGGCCGTCGAGTGCAAACGTCGCAATGATGACGTGGCCGCCGGGCGCAACCGCCGACCGCAGCCGCTCGATGTAAGCGGTCCTGTCGCCGGAATCGGTCAGGAAGTGAAACGCCGCCCGATCGTGCCATAGATCGTATGCCTTTGTCGGGCGCCATGTCGTGGCGTCGGCAACGATCCAGTCGACCCTCGAAGCGGCTGCGCCGATTCGCTTCTTTGCAGCATCAAGCGCATTGGCTGAGAGATCCAGCACGGCGACGTCGCGATATCCGTCCAGCAGGAGAGCATCGACAAGTCGCGATGCGCCGCCGCCGATGTCGATGATCGCGGCCGCGCGGTCCGGATTGGCCGCCCGGATCATCGCGAGCGAAGTCGCCGGACTGTTCTGAAACCAGCTGACCTCGGCTTCGCCCTTGGTGGCGTAAACGTTGTCCCAATGGGTGCTTCGGTCGGACATGCGCGTCCTCCGGCTTGCCGGGAGCCGGCGCAGAGGGACGATCTACTCGTCCTTCTTCGACATCCGCTCGAGGCGTTCCTGCATGTCCTTCATCTGCTGGCGCAGATCGTCGATGTTGCTGTCCTTCGGCGCTTCGGCGGGCGCATCGGGCACCGGCTCCGTGGAGCCCGCGGGGCGTGCCGCGCCGGGCGCAAAAGGCTTGAACATCGAGAAGGTCTGCTGGAACAACTCCATGTTGCGGCGGACCTGTTCCTCCAGCGGCGCAAACGGGGTTCCGGACAGCGAGGTGGCGATCTGCTTGCGGAACTTCTCCTGCTCCTGAGTGAGCGACGCGATGGCCTGTTCCAGATATTTCGGCACCACCATCTGCATGCTGTCGCCGTAGAAGCGGATCAGCTGGCGCAGGAAGGTGGTCGGCAGCAGGTTCTGGCCGGCCTTGTTCTCCTGCTCGAAGATGATCTGGGCGAGCACGGAGCGGGTGATGTCGTCGCCGGTCTTGGCGTCGTAGACCAGGAAATCTTCGCCGTCCTTGACCATGGCGGCGAGGTCTTCCAGCGTCACGTAAGTGCTCGTTCCGGTGTTATAGAGCCGGCGGTTCGCGTATTTCTTGATGGTGGTGGGTTGGTCTGATTTCGCCATGGGCTCTCACTTGCAAGACGCGGAGAACGGGAACCTGTCGGGCTATGCCGCAGGGCGGGAAGAGTACGCAACGCAACAAAATAAGCATTTTCAAAGGGGTCACGCTACCGTTTTGTGCGCCACGGTTAATCGGGCAGCAAAAACGTGCTTGCGAAAGCGCCAAGAACGCTATTTTGAATGCGCTGCGGGATGAATTCGGCCGCCGGCCGATTGACATGCCTCAACGACGTTAACAGGATGCCGTCCGAGACTGGCGAGCCGTTTCCCCAGCCCCGTCTGCCCCCATACAACCCAGGAGATGCCCATGTCAGACGATGTCGTCATCGTCAGCGCCGCCCGCACCCCGGTCGGAAGCTTCAACGGAGCGTTCGCAACCCTTCCCGCCCATGATCTCGGGGCCATCGCCATCAAGGCCGCGCTGGAGCGCGGCGGCATCGAGCCCGGCCGGGTCTCCGAAGTCATCATGGGCCAGATCCTGACCGCCGCCCAAGGCCAGAACCCGGCCCGTCAGGCTTCGATCAATGCCGGCATCCCGGTCGAGAGCCCGGCCTGGGGCGTCAACCAGCTCTGCGGCTCGGGTCTGCGCACCGTTGCGCTCGGCTATCAGGCGCTGCTCAACGGCGATTCCGAGATCGTGGTCGCCGGCGGGCAGGAATCCATGAGCATGGCTCCGCACGCCCAGTATCTGCGTGGCGGCGTCAAGATGGGTGCAGTCGAATTCATCGACACCATGATCAAGGACGGCCTGTGGGACGCCTTCAACGGCTATCACATGGGCAACACCGCCGAGAACGTCGCGCGGCAGTGGCAGATCACCCGCGCCCAGCAGGACGAGTTCGCGGTCGCCTCGCAGCAGAAGGCGGAGGCCGCGCAGAAGGCCGGTAAATTCAACGACGAAATCGTTCCCGTCACCATCAAGGGACGCAAGGGCGATGTCGTCGTCAGCGCCGACGAATATCCGCGCCATGGCGCAACGGTCGACGCGATGGCGAAGCTCCGTCCCGCGTTCGAGAAGGACGGCACGGTCACCGCGGGCTCTGCGTCCGGCATCAATGACGGCGCTGCCGCCGTCGTGCTGATGACCGCCAGGCAAGCCGCCAAGGAAGGCAAGAAGCCGCTCGCGCGCATCGTGTCCTGGGCGCAGGCGGGCGTCGATCCGAAGATCATGGGCTCTGGCCCGATCCCGGCCTCGCGCGCCGCGCTGAAGAAGGCCGGCTGGAATGTCGGCGATCTCGACCTGATCGAGGCCAACGAAGCCTTCGCGGCGCAGGCCTGTGCGGTCAACAAGGATCTCGGCTGGGATACTTCCAAGGTCAACGTCAACGGCGGCGCGATCGCGATCGGCCATCCGGTCGGCGCCTCCGGCGCGCGCGTTCTGGTGACACTGCTGCACGAAATGCAGAAGCGCGATTCGAAGAAGGGGCTCGCCACGCTGTGCATCGGCGGCGGCATGGGTATCGCGATGTGTGTGGCGCGCGACTGAGATAGTTGACGCATCATTTGCGCGTGCGCTGCACGCGTTGCTGAGTGCGTTGCACGCGATTAAAAAGGCAGCGGTTGCAAATCAAATATTCTTCGCAACCGTACAAGCCTCGACTAAAGAGAAACGCCCGGCTCGACGCCGGGCGTTTTGTTCTTGATGTCCGTCAAACGTCCCCCATAATCCGCACTTAAAAACGATCACTCAGAAACGTCCGAAGAGTCCAAGGGAAGGAAATACGATATGGCACGTGTTGCATTGGTGACGGGTGGTACGCGGGGCATCGGAGCTGCAATCAGCAAGGCGCTGAAGGCGGCTGGCTACAAGGTTGCGGCGAGCTATGCCGGCAATGATGCGGCGGCGGAGAAGTTCAAGGCCGAGACCGGCATCGCGGTCTACAAATGGGACGTCAGCAATTTCGATGCCTGCGCCGAGGGCGTGAAGAAGGTCGAGGCCGAGGTCGGCCCGATCGACGTGCTCGTCAACAATGCCGGCATCACCCGCGACACCGCCTTCCACAAGATGACCCTCGAGCAGTGGAACGCTGTCATCAATACCAACCTCGGTTCGCTGTTCAACATGACGCGTCCAATCATTGAAGGCATGCGTGCGCGCAAGTTCGGTCGCATCATCTCGATCTCTTCGATCAACGGCCAAAAGGGACAGTTCGGCCAGGTCAACTATTCCGCGGCGAAGGCCGGTGACATCGGTTTCACCAAGGCGCTCGCGCTCGAGAACGCCAAGGGCGGCATCACCGTCAACGCGATCTGTCCCGGCTACATCAACACCGAAATGGTGCAGGCCGTGCCAAAGGACGTCCTGGAAAAGAACGTGATCCCGCAGATCCCGGTGAACCGGCTCGGTGAACCGGAAGAGATCGCGCGCGCGGTCGTGTTCCTGGCGGCGGATGAGGCCGGCTTCATGACCGGCTCGACGCTGACCATCAACGGCGGCCAATACCAAGCCTGATGACGCCAATTCTCTCGGCTGGACGTCGCTGAGCCAAATGCCTGTAGCTTCAGGCGCGACAAGGCGATAGTGAAGACGAAAATGCCCGGCCTTGTGCCGGGCATAAACGTCCTCAGAGCCTTTTGATCGATGACTCCCCGCACGGCAACGCTGATCGGACTGACCGCGATCCTGATGTGGTCGCTGCTGTCAGTGATGACGGTGGCGACCGGAAAAATCCCGGCGTTCCAGCTCGCCGCGATGACGTTCGCGATCGGCGGTCTGGTCGGCCTGCTCACTTGGATCGGCCGCGGCGAGGCGGCCAAAAGCCTGCGTCAGCCGCTGGCCGTGTGGACCGTCGGTGTGGGCGGACTGTTCGGCTATCACGCGCTGTATTTCCTCGCGCTGCGTTTCGCGCCGCCGGCGGAAGCGGGTTTGCTCAACTACCTCTGGCCGCTCCTGATCGTGCTGTTCTCGTCGTTGCTGCCGGGCGAGCGGCTGGCCGCGCATCACATCGTCGGCGCCATGCTCGGCCTCGTCGGCACCGTGCTGCTGTTCGCCGGCAACACCTCCGGCTTCACACCGGAGCAATTGCCGGGATTGGCCGCGGCCTTCATCGCAGCGTTCGTGTGGGCAACCTATTCGGTGCTGTCGCGGCGCTTGAAGGCAGTGCCGACCGATGCGGTCGCCGGATTCTGCCTCGCCACCGCGGTGCTTGCCGCGCTGATGCATGGACTGCTTGAAACCACCGTATGGCCGGACACCACGCTGCAATGGCTTTCCGTCATCGCGCTCGGCATCGGTCCCGTCGGTGCTGCGTTCTACGCCTGGGACATCGGCATGAAGCGCGGCGACATCCGCGTGCTCGGCGCCGCCTCCTATGCGACGCCGCTGCTCTCGACCGGCTTCCTCATCGCCGCGGGGTTTGCCAATGCTAGCGCCAACATCGCCATCGCCGCGATCCTGATCGCCGGCGGCGGCCTGATCGCCGCGAAGGACATGGTGCTGCGGAAGCGATGAGGCGCTCGTTCGCCATACTGCTGATCTCGATGCTCACAGCTCCGGGCGCCGTGGCGCAAGTCAGCGCGGCGCCCGAAACATTCACCGGCGTTTATCGGAACGAGCACGCGAATGGCCGGCCCGAGACCGTTACGATAAGCGATGGAAAATCCTTCATTGAATTGACAGAGGAAGATTATCGAGCCGGTGGTTATCGGCCGGCCTATGAGAGGCTTCCGGCGAGGTTTGTTCGTCGAATACCCGTGCGGAAGCCCACTCCAGCCGACCAGGATTGATCCGCAGCTAAAGCGCCGGCTGCCAACCCGGCGGCCGATACATCGCCTCCGGAATCTGTCCGAGTTCGGAGCGCTGCAAGCGTTGTGGCATTAGGCCGTAGAACTCCTGGAAGCTGAGGATCAGCGGCCGCCATTTGTCCGGATCGATGCGGTTGCTTGCACCGTCCATCATGATGTTGGGATGCGCATGCACGCGGGTAATGCGGACCTCGATCGCGGCCAGATGGCCGCGAAAGACCTGATCGTCCTGCGCCATCTCGTGCATATGCGCGACCTTGGCTTCCATCTGCACGGGGCACTCGGCCGCGCGTGGTGCGCCGACCGTTTCGCCTGCCAGCGCTGTCAATCCGCAAACGCTGAACTTGTCCTTTTCGTGCCGATAGCCGCGATAGAGTTTGCCGGGCGGCACCGGAGCCGATCCCGTGGTCCGTGCGAGGCGATCGACCGCGGCTACGAGATCGGCGGACGGCAGATTGAGCACGCATTCGCCCGTGCGAATCATGTTCTCGGTGGTCTTGGAATTTCGGGCCAGTCCCAGCATGCAGCGCCACCCGACCCACCATGCCGACGACATCGGCGCGAGATTGGAAGTGCCGTCTTCATTGGTTGAGCCGATGAGGACGACGGGCGTGCCGAAATACAAAATGGCCGGGTCGATCTGGACGGCGGCGGGGCCGAGTGTTCCGTGCATCGTGCGCTCCTGTTCGCTGGAAGCGCTGTCCTAAGGCGTGACGCGGACCGAACCCACCCGATTCCAGATTGAGATTCAGGGCTCCCAGCCCTTCGGCGCGAGCTCGAACTTGGCGAACTCGAAGGCGGGTGCCACGGTGCAGCCGACCAGGGTCCACTCGCCGGTGGTCTCCGCCGTCTGCCACGCATCGGCCGGCACGATCGCCTGTGGCCGCTCGCCGTTCAACAGATCCGTGCCGAGCCGCACCTCGTGCTGCGAGCAGCCGTCGTGCGCGATGCGCAGCGTCAGCGGGCTGCCGGCGTAATAGTGCCAGCTCTCGACAGCATCGATGCGATGCCAGTGCGAGCGCTCGCCGCGCGCCAGCAGGAAGTAGATGAGCGTCGAGCGCGCGCGGCCGTTGAGGTCCGTGGTTTGGTCGCGAAACGTCTCGCGATAGTGCCCGCCTTCGGGATGCGGTCGGAGTTCAAGGCGCGCGATGATCTCGGCTGCGGTCGGCATTGATCCCCGTCAGGATTTGCTCTTCAAGACTTGTTCTTGCGCTCGCGCAGTTCGCCGAACACCGCGGTGGCATCCGCGCCCTTCATGTGCAGCCTGGCTGCGATCGACGGTTCGTCGGCGCGCAGGAACACGTTTGTCCGCTTCTCGTCACCGAGCAGCGAGGGAATGGTCGGCTTGTTCTCGGCCCGCAGCCTCGCCACCTCCGCCGCGCGCGCCTGCAGCGCCGCATTGTCGGGGTCGACGGTCAGCGCGAACTTGACGTTGGACGCCGTGTATTCATGGCCGCAATAGAGCTTGAAGTCGTCGGGCAGGGCACGCAGCTTCAGAAGCGAATCCCACATCATCGGATAGGTGCCCTCGAACACGCGGCCGCAGCCGATCGAGAACAGGGTGTCGGCGGCGAACAGCGCTTTCTCGGTGTCGAACACGTAGGAGATGTGGTCGAGCGTGTGGCCGGGCGTCTCCAGTACGCGTCCCAGCAAGCTGCCGACCTTGACGATTTCGGCATTGGCGACGCGCAGGTCGACGTCTGCGATCCTAGTCGTCTTGTCATGCGGCGCGACGACGCGGCAATTGTATTTCTGCTTGAGCTCGGCGACCCCGCCGACATGATCGCCATGATGATGGGTGATCAGGATGTCCGTGAGCTGCCAGCCCTCGCGCTCGAGCGCCTTCAGGATGGGGCCGGCCTCCGGCGCGTCGATCGACGCCGTCGCCTTGGTTTCCACATCGTGGATCAGATAGCCGAAATTGTCGTTTAAACAGGTGAAAGTACGAATTTCGGCGGCCATGTCATCTCCATCGCGCTCAGCTCCGTCAGACAAATATGGCGTTAACGTTGCGCAGGCAATGCAATATTCCGCGCGCGGGGGCCGCCTCGTGCATGTTACATTGCGATCATGACCATTGATGTCGTCGACCTCCGCGAGTTCTACTCCCGTCGCCTCGGGATTGTGGCGCGGCAAATGATCAATCGCGGCATTCGGGAGCGCTGGCCACGCGTCGACGGCCAGCGGGTGCTCGGCTTCGGTTATCCCACACCCTATCTCGGGTTGTTCCGCGAGGACGCGGAGCGCTGCATTGCCTTCATGCCGTCGGCCCAGGGCGTCCTGAAATGGCCGACGGGACGGCCGGCGCTCGCCTCGCTGGTGGATGAGTTCTCGCTGCCGCTTCCCGACGCCGCGGTCGATCGCATCCTGCTGGTCCATGCATTGGAAATGTCGGACGATCCCGCCGCGCTGCTGCGCGAGGTGTGGCGCGTGCTGTCGCCGTCCGGCCGCATGATTGCGGTCATCCCGAACCGGCGCGGGGTGTGGACCCGCACCGACAGTACGCCGTTCGGTCACGGCCGGCCCTATTCGCGCTCGCAGATCACCGACCTGTTGCGCCAGACCTGGTTCACCCCGACCACCTGGGGCGAGGCGCTGTTCATGCCGCCTTATGCCGGCGGCTGGGTGCTGAAATCCGCGCAGATGTGGGAGCGCGCCGGCGCGGCGCTGTCGCTGCCCTTTGCCGGCGTGCACATCGTCGAGGCGACCAAGCAGGTCTACCGCGCGATCCCCGCCAAGCGCGAGCGGGCGCGGCTGATTCCCTCGCTGGCGAAGCCGGTGCTGGTACCGTCCTCGACGACGGCGACGCGCAGCTAAAAACAAATCGTCCCGGACATGCCGGGACGATTCAGGTCAGGATATCTGGCGCAAGATGTCCGGCGAAAGGTTTACTCGCCGGGGGCCACTTCGTCGCTCGAGGCGGCCGGAGCGGCTTCGCGCTCGGGGCGCGGGCCATTCGGCCGGCGGCGCCGCCGCGGAAAGCGTTCGCCACCACCACCCTCGAAGCCGGCCTGACCGGGCGCGCCACCGCTCACCTGCGGCTGCGGGCCGGTGATGAAAGAGGGCAGACGATCGACGCTAACGGCGTCGGCCACGACGGGCTGGGGCTGGTTCAGCGGCAGCGGTTGCGGCTGGGGCTGATATTGCGGCTGCGGACGATGGTCGCGTTCGCGATGCTCGCGCGGCTGCTGGTTGTCGCGCTGATAGTGGTTGTCGCGGGGCTGATGATCGCGCGGTTGATGATCACGCGGGCCGTCGCGGTCGCGCGTGAAGGGCTGCGGCGGCGGCTGTGGGACAAAACCCGGCTCCTGGCCGAAATTCGAGAAATTCTCGCCGTCGTCCTCGCCGTCGTCGCCGCTGCTATTGCTGATGGGCTCATCGCCGCGCGGCTGCTGGTTCTGCCGGAACTGTTCCTGAGCCGTCGCGATCAGGCGAAAATAATGCTCGGCATGCTGGTAGTAGTTCTCGGCCGCAACGGGGTCTCCGGAGGAGCGCGCGTCGCGCGCGAGCTGGAGATACTTTTCAGCAATATGCGAAGCCGTGCCGCGGATCTTGATGTCGGGTCCGTTGGATTCGTAGACCCGGGTCATCGGGTTCTGGCCGCGCCGGTTATTATTGTTGTTATTGTTATTATTATTGTTGCGGTTGCGCATCCGCTGCTTGTTCTGACCGTTTCTCATGTCCTGCCTTTAATTCCAGCCCTAAAGGTTGCACGCATTACTGATTGCCGAGAGTGACCTGGTGACAGCGGTTCACATCGCTTGCGCGCAACCGCACGCAAGAGCGGATTGATCCCTGCCGATGTTCGTCGACCGTCGCGTTCAACAAAAGACGCGTTCCCCACCGCCAGCATCCATCGCCAGCGAACCCATTCATATCGCCTGCCGAAACAAGCCCTGCTTTGTTGCGTAAGTCTTCAAGCGCAATATCAGGCTTTCGTTCACGTTGCGGTCGGTAAGCAGCGCAGCTCAAATGGCCATCGCGCTCAACAGGACCTGCGGCTTGGAACCATTATCAGTAAGCTCTCGCCCGAGAGCCCGGCTTTCACCCGTAGGTCTACGGGGCCGGCACCGATGTGTTGATCGGAAGGTAGTCGTTCCCAAGGGATATTCCAAGAGGTTTTTTGCAGCCCAATCCGGCTTTTATGGGGGCATTTTCCGGGCCGAAACCGCCCGCGGGATGCCCGCCAGATCGGCCTTGGGCGGCCTGTCCACGATCAACGCGGCAGCCGTCATCAAGGTTTCAATATTCCGGGCCTGGCCCTGTCCGGCCTCGACGATCAGTGCTCCGCCGGAGGCGAGACGTTCAGCCGCCTGCGGGATCAGGGCCCGATAGGCGTCGTAACCGTCATTGCCGCCATCGAGCGCCAGATGCGGATCGTGCTCGCGCACCTCGATGCTCAGTTTCGGAATTTCGGCCGACGGGATGTAGGGCGGGTTCGACACGATGAGATCGAACGGGCCGCGGAGCGCGGCTGCGTAGGAGCACGCGACGAAGCTGGCGCGGTCGGCGAGCCCCAGAGCCGCGGCGTTGTCTCTGGCGGTCTTGAGCGCGGTCAGACTGAGATCGGTGCCGACGCCGAAGGCGCCGGGAATTTCGTGCAGCAACGCGAGCAGGATGGCGCCGGATCCGGTGCCGATATCGGCGATGCGGATCTGATGGGAGGCTTGCCGCTCGCGAAAGATTTCGAGCGCGAGTTCGACCACGGTCTCGGTATCGGGACGCGGCACCAGCGTTGCTTCCGACAGACGAAACGGCAGGCCCCAGAATTCACGTGTGCCGAGAATGCGGGCGACCGGCTCGCCGGCGATGCGGCGCCCGGCATATTGCGCGAGCCGCGACGTCTCGGCTTCCGCGAGCAGGCGGGCGGCCTGCGCGATGAGGCCTGTGAGATCGAGGCCGAGTGCCGCGCCGAGCAGGATACGCGCGTCGAGCTCGGCTTCTTCGAGCTGCGCCGATCTCAGTTGCGCGGCCAGCGCGCGCCGCGCGCTCTCAACGGATAATCCGGTGAAGGGATTGCTCACGCGCCGGTCACGCCGCCGCGCCCTGGGCGGCGAGCTGCGCGGCCTGGTGCTCGGTGGTCAGCGCGTCGGTCAATTCGCCCAGCGCTTCGCCCGCCATCACCTGCGGCAGCTTGTAGAGCGTCAAATTGATGCGGTGATCGGTGACGCGTCCTTGCGGGAAATTATAGGTGCGGATGCGCTCGCTGCGATCGCCGGAGCCGACCTTCTCCTTGCGCTCGGCCGAGCGCGCCGCGTCGAGGCGCTGCTGCTCGGCGTCGTAGATGCGCGAACGCAGGATGTTCATGGCGGAAGCGCGATTCTTGTGCTGCGAGCGGCTGTCCTGCATCATCACCACGATGCCGGTCGGGATGTGGGTGATGCGGATCGCCGATTCCGTCTTGTTGACGTGCTGGCCGCCGGCGCCTCCGGCGCGCATCGTCTCGATACGCAAATCATCGTTCCTGATCTCGACGTCGACCTCCTCGACCTCGGGCATCACGGCGACGGTGGCGGCGGATGTGTGGATGCGCCCCTGCGTCTCGGTGTCCGGTACGCGCTGCACCCGGTGTACGCCGGACTCGAATTTCAGCTTCGAGAACGCGCCGCGGCCCTGCACCTCGGCGATGATTTCCTTATAGCCGCCGACGCTGCCCTCGCTCGCCGAGATCACCTCGACCTTCCAGCCCTGCAGGGCCGCGAAGCGCTCGTACATCCGGAACAAATCGCCGGCGAACAGCGAAGCCTCGTCGCCGCCGGTTCCGGCGCGGATTTCCAGCACCACGTTGCGGTCGTCCATGGCGTCCTTCGGCAGCAGCGCGACGCGGATCTTCTGGACCAGCTCCTCGATCTTGGGCGTCAGCTCGTCGCGCTCGGCTTCCGCCATGCCGCGCATCTCCGCATCGGTCGCGGGGTCGGCGATCAGCGCCTCGGTGTCGGCGAGCTCCTTGACGGCCGAGCGATAGGCTTTGACCGCTTCGATCAGCGGCGTGAGCTCGGCGAGCTCACGGGTGATCTGCACATAGCGTTCGGAGGCGAGCTGACCGAGCGATTCGGCCTCCAGCGAGGCGTGATGCGCGAGCAGGACGTCCAGTTTGGCTTCGGGGAGTGACGACATCGGTTCAGTCTCAAAAATGCGGAAAAGGGCGAGGCGGCGGGAAGGGGCGACAGGCCCGCTACAACGCCAGGCCTTCGGCCTCGGCAAATTCCGTCAGCTTCTGCCGGATCGAGACGCTGCCGGCGGGCGCGTCCAGCAACGGACCGAGCATCGCTTCGGCCTTCTTGGCGTCGAGATCGATCACCATCGCCTTGACCGGGCCGAGCGCGGTGGCCGAGAGCGACAGCGAGCGATAGCCCATCGCGATCAGGGCGAGTGCGCCGATCGGCTTCGAGGCCATCTCGCCGCAGAGCGACAGCGATTTCTTCGCGGCTTGCGTCTTGCGCGCAATGTCGCGAAGCGCGCGCAGGATCGGCGCCGACATGGTGTCGAAGCGCTCGGAGACTTTTGCGTTGCCGCGGTCGACCGCGAACAGGAACTGGAAAAGATCGTTAGAGCCGACCGAGATGAAGTCGACCTTCTTCAGGAGCTCGTCGAGCTGATAAAGCAGCGCCGGCACCTCGACCATGGTGCCGATGTCGATTCTTTCAGGCAGCGTGTGGCCGTGCTGGCGCAGATAGGTCAGCTCGCGTTCGACCAGCGCCTTCGCCGAATCGAATTCACCCACCTCGGAGATCATCGGGAACATGATGCGCAGGGCGCGGCCGCCGCCGGCACGCAGCAATGCGCGGATCTGGCCGCGCAGCAGGCCGGGACGGTCGAGCCCGAGCCGGATCGCGCGCCATCCGAGCGCGGGATTCTCCTCGATCACCGCTTCCATATAAGGCAGCGCCTTGTCGCCGCCGATGTCGAGGGTGCGGAAGGTGACGGGCTTCGTGCCGGCGGCATCCAGCACCGTGCGATACAGCGCGAGCTGGTCGCTGGTGCGCGGCAGGCTCTGGCCGACCATGAATTGCAGCTCGGTGCGGAACAGGCCGATGCCGGCGCTGCCGGTGTCTTCGATGTGCGGCAGGTCGATCGCGAGACCCGCATTGATCATCAGCTCGACCTTCTGGCCGTCTTTGGTGACGCAGGGCAGGTCGCGCAGCGCCAGATACTGCGCCTGGCGGCGGGCGCGGAAGCGCACGCGCTCCGCAAAGGCTGCCTCGACCTCCTGCGATGGGCGCACATAGATCATGCCGGAGGTGCCGTCGACGATGACGGCGTCGCCGGGATCAGCAATACCAGGCGCGTTCGGGACCTCGCCGACCGCGGGAATGCCGAGCGCGCGCGCCACGATAGAGACGTGGGAGTTGGCGGTGCCTTCCTCCAAGATGATGCCGCGCAGGCGCTTGCGGTCGTAGTCGAGCAGCGCCGCCGGGCCCATCGCGCGCGCGATGACGATGGCATTGTCGGGCAATTGTTCGCGTGACGGCGCGTGATCCTGGCCGACCAGCTGCCGCATCAGGCGATAGCCGAGATCCTCGAGATCATGCAGCCGGTCGCGCAAATAGGGATCGGTCGAGCGCAGCATGCGCGCGCGGGTGTCGGATTGCACACGTTCGACGGCGGCTTCCGCCGTCAGGCCGGTGGCGACCGCCTCGTGCAGCTTGTGCGACCAGCCCTGGTCGTTGGCGAACATGCGGTAGGCTTCCAGCACCTCGCGATGCTCGCCGCCTTCCGCCACGTCGCCGCGCTCCAGCATGCGATCGAGATCGGCGCGCAGCTTGGCGAGCGCGGTGTCGAGCCGCTTGATTTCCTTCGGCAGGTCCTCGGCGATGTAGTCCTTGATGACGACGCGCGGCTCGTGCAGCACGACATGGCCGAGTGCGATGCCTTCCGACAGGATGGCGCCGACCTTCTGCGCCGAATGACGCGCCGCGGGCTCATGGCCCGGCTGGGCCAGCGCAGACAGCTCGCCGGAGGCGATCAGCTCCGCCAGCACCATCGCTGTGGTCTGAAGCGCCTCGAGCTCCTCCTCGACATAGTTGCGCTTGGCGCGGTTCTGCACCACCAGCACGCCGAGCGTGTTGCCGGCGCGCAGGATCGGCACGCCGAGGAAGGAGTGGTAGATTTCTTCGCCGGTCTCCGGGCGGAACGAGAAGGCCGGATGGCTCTGCGCATCGCTTAAGTTGAGAGGGGTTGCCTCGCTGGCGACCAGGCCGACAAGGCCCTCATGCGCGCTGAGCACGGTGTGGTGCACCGCCTCGCGGTTGAGGCCTTCGGTGGCATAGAGCTCGAGCGTGTTGTCGACGCGCAGCACATAGACCGAGCACACCTCGGCCACCATGTTGGCGGCGATCAGCACCACGATCTTGTCCAGCCGCTCCTGGGCCGAGACCTGCTCCGCCATGGTTTCGCGGAGCCGTCTCAACAAGACGCGGGGACCTCCCGACGCGCTCCGCATGAACCGTCAATCTCCTCCGTCTGCCGGGGCCGAAAGGACCCGCGGCGGCTCGCCCAGAAATCCAGAAAAACAACAAATTTGCTCGTCCGGCCCCGGCCCCGGCGGTTGCCTGGGCCGAATCAGCGCCGCCTCAACTGGGGCACAGTTTCCGGCAGCCCACCCTGTTCGCCGTATAGCGAATTGGGGCTTGTTTTGCCAAGCAAAACGCCTGCCAAACGCGAAAGTGTGGAGACCTTAGCGTTTGCTGCGACTGCTAAGAGAAAATTAGCTTAAGCCTGATCGAGACCGTAGAGCGTGTGCAGCGTGCGCACCGCAAGCTCGGTATAGGCGGTGTCGATCAGAACCGAGAATTTAATCTCGGAGGTTGTAATGGCCCGGATGTTGATATTCCGTCCTGCGAGGGCCGAGAACGCCTGGGCGGCAACGCCGGCATGGCTGCGCATGCCGCTGCCGATCACCGAGATCTTGGCGACGTCGGTCGCGGTGTCGAGCCTGGCATAATTGATCTGGCTCTTGGCCGCGGTGATGGTCTCCTTGGCCCTGGTGTAGTCGGCGGCCGGGACCGTGAAAGTGAGATCGGTGGTCTTGCCGTCCTCGGAGACGTTCTGCACGATCATGTCGACGTTGATGTTGGCATCCGCGAGCGGGCCGAAGATCGACGCTGCCACGCCGGGCTTGTCCTCGATCTGGCGCACCGAAATCTGGGCCTCGTCCTTCGAAAAGGCGATGCCGGTGACGACGTGGCTTTCCATGATCTCCTCCTCGCTGCAGATCAGCGTGCCGGGCGGCTGGTTGGCATGCGGGTCGATATCCTCGGGCTTGTCGAAGCTCGAGCGGACGAAAATCGGCATGTTGTGGACCATGCCGAGTTCCACCGAGCGGACCTGGAGCACCTTGGCGCCCTGGGAGGCCAGCTCCAGCATGTCTTCGAACGCGATCTTGTCGAGCCGGCGCGCCTTCGGCACGATTCGCGGATCGGTGGTGTAGACACCGTCGACGTCGGTGTAGATGTCGCAGCGGTCCGCCTTGACGGCGGCGGCGATCGCCACGGCCGAGGTGTCGGAGCCGCCGCGGCCGAGCGTGGTGATGCGGTTGGTCTCGGGGTTGATGCCCTGGAAGCCGGCGATCACGGCGACTTCCTTGCGCTCCCTGAAGCGCTTGATGATCTCGCTGCCGTCGATGCCCTCGATCCGGGCCGAGGCATGGGCGTCGCTGGTCTTGATCGGGATCTGCCAGCCCTGCCAGGAGCGGGCCTGGATGCCCATGCCCTGAAGCACGATGGCAAGCAGGCCGGACGTCACCTGTTCGCCCGAGGCGACCACGGCGTCGTATTCGCGCGCGTCGTGCATCGGCGAGGCCTCGGTGCACCAGGCCACCAGCTCGTTGGTTTTCCCCGACATCGCCGAGACGACCACGGCCACTTCATGGCCGGCGTCGACCTCACGCTTCACATGGCGTGCGACGTTGCGGATACGTTCGATGTTGGCGACGGATGTGCCGCCGAATTTCATCACGAGGCGGCTCATGACGACGCGTGCATTCCCTCATAAGGATAAGTATGGTGACCCGCGCTGGACGGGTGCCTGCGATACCGACCGCGCGTATACAGACGGGCGGGGCCGGGGGCAAGCGGGTTCCTGCGCAGGCCAATCCGGGCAATGGGTTAATCGAGGTCATGGCGCGTTATATCGACGAGATCCTGCAACCGGGCGAGCGGGTGCTGTATTCGACCAATGCGCACTGGATCTTCTATTTGCCGGCGATCCTGGCCTGGATCGTGGCGCTGGCCCTGTTCGTCCTGTCCCGGCAAACCATCGTCGAGGGGCTCGTGCTGCTCTGCCTCGTCGCGGCCGGCCTGGTGGCTCTGGCGGCGCTGTACTGGACCGTGAAGGGCTGGTTCCATCGCTTTACCACCGAGACCGACGTGACCAATTTGCGGATCGTGCACAAGACCGGCTTCATCAAGCGCCGCACCTTCGAGATGGCGCTGGACAAGGTCGAGAGCGTCGATGTGAATCAGACCATTCTTGGACGTATTCTCAACTATGGCGACGTCACCATCAATGGCGTGGGGGAAGGCCGCGAAACCATCCGGACCATCGCCTCGCCGCTCGCCTTCCGCAGTTCGATCACCACGCGGTAGGACCGCGCGCAACCCATGAGCATGCAGCAAAATACTTCCGGCACCGCAAGCCCGCAGCCGGGCTCGACCGTCGACGCCGCCGAGATCGCAAAGTTCTCAAAACTTTCGGCCGAGTGGTGGGACCCCAACGGCAAGATGGCGCCGCTGCACCGGATCAACCCGCTGCGGCTCGGCTATATCCGCGATGCCGCCTGCCGCAAGTTCGAGCGCAATTTGCGCAGCCTCAACTGCCTCGGCGGTCTGCGCGTGCTCGACATCGGCTGCGGCGCCGGCCTCCTCTGCGAGCCGCTGTCGCGCCTGGGCGCGCAAGTCATCGGCGTCGATCCGTCGGTCAGCAACATCGCGGCCGCGAAGCTGCATGCCGACAAGGCGCATCTCGCGATCGACTATCGCTGCACGACGGTTGAGGAGATCGACCCGCGCGAGCGTTTCGACATCGTGCTGGCGATGGAGGTGGTCGAGCACGTCGTCGACGTCGGCGTTTTCCTGAAGCGCTGCGCCGCGATGCTGAAGCCGAACGGGTTGATGGTGGTCTCGACGCTGAACAGGAATTGGAAGAGCTTTGCGCTCGCCATCGTCGGCGCCGAATACGTCCTGCGCTGGCTGCCGCGCGGCACTCACGAATGGAACAAGTTCGTCACCCCCGACGAGCTGACGAAATACCTGCTCGACAACCGCCTCGTCATCACCGAGCAGACCGGCGTCGTCTACAGCCCCTTCGCCGACAAATGGACCCTCTCGTCAGACATGGACGTGAACTATATGGTGGTGGCGGAAGGCATGGTGTGAGGCGTTGCTGCTTCCAAACATTCGGCGTCGTCCTGGCCAAAGCCAGGACCCATTACCCCAGGGTCCAGTTAGGCGAAAACTGACAACCACGAGTCCTCGCCAAACCACTCCCTGGGGTAATGGGTCCTGGATCTGCGCTTCGCTTGTCCAGGACGACGATTAAGTTTGGCGAAAGCATCGCTCCCATGATGTGGGCGTGATTGACCTGCTTGAGCGCGAGCGGCACGTTGGTCTCAACTTCTTCTCCCTCCCACCGCCATCCCACCCATGTTCACCATCGCCAGCCTCTGGATTCCCTTCACCGTCATTGCTGCGCTTGGCCAGGTCGCGCGCAATGCGATGCAGCGGTCGCTGACGAAGCCGCTGGGGACCTGGGGCGCAACCAATATCCGCTTCCTGTTCGGCTTTCCGTTCTCGCTGCTGTTTCTCGCGGTGGTGCTGGTCGCAACCGGCGATCATCTCGGCATGCCGCCTGGCGTATTCTGGCCGTGGCTGCTGCTGGGCGCGCTCAGCCAGATCGTCGCGACCGGCCTGATGCTGCTCGCCATGAACGACCGCTCCTTCGTGGTGACGACGGCCTATTTGAAAACCGAGGCGATCCAGACCGCCATCTTCGGCTTCGTCTTTCTCGGCGATCATTTGACATGGCTGAAGGTGCTGGCGATCGTGATCGCGACAATCGGCGTCGTCATCACCGCGCTACGGCCCGGCGGCGAGAAGAGCTTTGCCGAGCTGAAGCCGACCATCACCGGTCTGGTCGCGGCGGCAGCGTTCGCATTGTCAGCGGTCGGCTTCCGCGGCGCCATCATCAACGTGCCTGGCGTCTCGTTCGTGACGGCGGCATCATTCACGCTGGTGCTCGGCCTGTTCGTGCAGACGCTGATCCTGACGATCTATCTGCTCTGGCGCGCGCCGAAGGTGCTTCAGGCGATCCTGAAGCTTTGGAAGCCGTCGCTGCTCGCCGGCTTCATGGGCGCCTTCGCCTCGCAGTTCTGGTTCCTGGCATTCGCGCTGACGGCCGCCGCCAATGTCCGGACGCTCGCCTTGATCGAGGTGCTGTTCGCGCAAGGTGTGGCGTATTACTCGTTCAAGCAGCCGATCGCGCCGCGCGAGATTGTTGGCATCGCGCTGATCGTGATCGGCGTGGCCGTGCTGGTGGGAGTTTAGGAAAAGTCAGCGTAGCTCGGCGAGTATGCCGGACGACAGAACGCGCAACTCGCCGCTCAAGATCGGGTTCGCCAAATCGAAGATCGCCGCTTCGATCAGCTCTTCAGACCCTGCTTCGAAGCCGATGTCCTCGCGGCATTCCACAAGATTAGCCCAATCTTCAACGGTGGGCGCATCGATCTCTCCCCTGGAATATCGCTCGAGGACAGCGGCGATATGACTCCGCGTCAACGTAACGACCGGATCGCTGTCCCAAGACAACGTGCCAAGTTCGGCCTTGAGCTGCTCTACCGGCGCATCGAACTTGAGCAGAGACGAAAGAATCGATTCGCGGCTCATGGTCTCGGGTCAGTTCCGGTCTTCCGGAAGCGTCGGCAGCGGCGAGACCTCGATGCCTTCGTCGATCAGCGACTTGGCCTCGTCGGCCGAGGCCTCGCCGTAGATTGGACGGTGCTCCTTGTCGCCGTAATGCATCGCGCGGGCTTCATTGGCGAATCGCTCACCGACATTGTCGGCGTTCTTCACGATGTGGTCGCGCAGCTCTTTGAGCTTGGCACGCAGCTCCCGCTCCTGCGCCATCAACAGCGAGGTTGGTGCGGATTGTGCAGCCTCAGGTGCGGTCGTGGCGGTGGGCTCAGGCGGCGGCGTGGCGCGTCCGCGGCCCTTCTTGCCGACGATGCGCGGCGCCATGATCGCCTTGTCGACCTTGGCCGAGCCGCAGATCGGACAGGTCACGAGCTTGCGCTTCACCTGCTGGTCGTACGCGGCCGAGCTCTGGAACCAACTTTCGAAGTCGTGGCTCCGGTCGCAGCGGAGCGCGTAGCGGATCATGCCGATCCCCGCACGAGGTGCAGATGGTCCGGCCCCGCCTTGGGATCGGCGACGCCGAAGCGGCGGCCGTGCTGGAGCGAGGGGATCGCGCGGCGCGCGGTCTCGACCTTGGCCGGATCGATCTTGGCCATGATGATGCCGGGCTCGACATCGCCCTCGGCGAGGATCTCGCCCCAGGGATCGATGATCAGCGAATGACCATAGGTCTCGCGCTTGTTCTCGTGCAGGCCTGCCTGCGCCGCGGCGAAGATGAAGCAACCGGTCTCGATCGCGCGCGCACGCAACAGCACGTGCCAATGCGCCTCGCCGGTCTTGCGGGTGAAGGCCGAGGGCACCGTGATGAAGTACGCGCCGCTTTCGGCCAGCGCGCGGTAGAGCGCGGGGAAGCGCACGTCATAACAGATCGTCAGCCCGACGCGACCCCAGGGCAGGTCGGAGATCACGGCCGTCTCGCCCGGCTGGTAATTGGCGGATTCGCGATAGCTCTCGCCGTCCGGCAGCTCGATATCGAACATGTGGATCTTGTCGTAGCTCGCGAGCACATTGCCCTCGGGCCCGATCAGGAACGAGCGGTTGACCGCTTTCTCGTCCGAAAAGCGCAGCGCCAGCGAGCCGACATGGATGTGGATCTTCAGTTCGGCCGCGAGCGCCCGGTACGCCCTCAGCGAGTTGTCGTCGTCCTGGCTCTGGAGGTGCTCGAACAGGGCCTTGCGGTTGAGCTGCATCATGTTGCTGACTTCGGGCGTCTGCACGTAGTCGGCGCCATTGGCCGCAGCCTGGCGGATCAGCCTGGTGGCCTGCTCGAGGCTCGGCTCGGGCATCAGGCCGGTGCGCATCTGCACCATCGCCGCAGTGAAGGTCCTGGTGTCGCTCATGACTCCGCCTTGACGCTTTCGAGCATGCCGTCGAGCTTGCCTTCGCGATCGAGTGCGTAGAGCTCGTCGCAGCCCCCGACATGGGTTCCGCCGATCCAGATCTGCGGGAAGGTCGAGCCGTCGCCGGCGCGATCGTACATCTCCTGGCGCCAGGACGGGTTCTTCGCGATATCCAGCTCCGTGAAGGTCGCCTTCTTGCGGGTGAGCAGCGACTTGGCGGCGGAACAATAGCCGCAGCCCGGCCTCGTGTAGATCTCGACAGCAGCGGTCATCTTGTCTGGCGCTTTCATGTCATGAATTCATTGAATTATATGGGACTTCACCGGCTCTCGACAACCCGGGCAAACACCAGCACGTCCACTTGCGCCGCCTTGGCCCGGAGCAGGGCCCGCGCACAGCCATCCAGCGTCGCACCCGACGTCAGGACGTCGTCGATGAGGACAATGCGCCGACCCTGGACGTCCGCCTGACGGTCGGGGGATACCTGGAATGCGCCCTGCACATTGGTGGCGCGCTGGGGCCGTGACAGGCCGATCTGCTGCTCGGTCGCGCGTACCCGGCGCAGCACCTCAGCCTTCGCTTTCACCCCGCTCTGCCGCTCGATGATCCGCGCCAGCGCCCCGGATTGGTTGTAACGGCGGCGCCAGGCCCTTCGCCAATGCAGGGGAACGGGCACCAGCATGTCGGCCTCGGTGAGCAGCTCGCCGCCCGCGCGCGCCATCCAGCGCCCCATGGCGGGCGCCAAATCCGTGCGGTCCTGGTATTTCAACGCATGTACCAGGGTGCGCGCGACGTCGTCATAACGCACCGCGGCGCGCGCTCGCTGGTAGGCCGGCGGGCTCGCGATCGCCTCCATCGACAGCATGTCGGGGCCGGGATCGTACACAAAAGGAATGCCGAGCCGCGGGCAGTAGGGCCGTTCGATGAACGACAGCCGCGCCCAGCACGCCGCGCACACGCCCTCGCCGTCGACCGGCTCGCGGCAGGACACGCACAGCGTCGGCAGCGCGATGTCGAGCGCAAGCCGTGCCGCACGTGACAGCACATGGCGGCCAGCCGTCCATGCGGCACGCAGGGGGGTGGCGATGGAACGAGGAGGGCCGGCGTCGGATGCCATGGCCGAAAGCTAGCGCCGCACGCACCGGATTGCCAGAACCGTCGCGATGGGCGTAACCAGCGGCATGGCTCAAGACCCGCAAACCCCGCCCGCTTTGTTCGACCGTGCTTTGCTGCACGCGCGACAGCGCCGCGCGCAGGCGCAAGGTGCCGTGAGCTTCCTGTTGGATCGGGTCGCCGAGGACATGTCCGACCGGCTGGCCGCGGTGATGCGGGAGTTTCACACAGCGGCCGATCTCTGGACGCCCGGCGAGGGTCTCGCGGTGCTGCGCGCGCGACTGCCCTCGATCGCGCGCATTGAGCTCGATACGTCGGGTGCGGAGAAGCTGCCCTTTGCGTCCGAAAGCCTCGATCTTGTGGTCTCGGCGCTGGCGCTGCAATTTGTCAACGATCTGCCGGGGGTGCTCGCGCAAATCCGTCGCGCGCTGAGGCCGGACGGGCTGCTGCTGGCGGCGATGATCGGCGGCGACAGCCTGACCGAGCTGCGCCAGGCTTTTGCCGCCGCCGAGGCCGAATGCGAGGGCGGCGTGTCGCCGCGCGTCGCACCGTTTGCCGATCTGCGCGACGTTGGTGCGCTGTTGCAGCGAGCAGGATTTGCGCTGCCGGTCACCGATGTCGACCGCGTCGTGGTGCGCTACGCCAATGCGTTCGCGCTGATGCAGGATATCAGGCGCATGGGCGCTGCCAATGTGCTGATCGAACGGCGGCGCACCCCGAGCCGACGATCGACGCTGCTGCGGATGGCGGAAATTTACGCGGAACGCTTTGCCGATGCCGACGGCCGCATCCGTGCGACATTCGATATCATCTGGCTCTCCGGTTGGGCCCCGCATGCGAGCCAGCAGCAGCCGCTGAAGCCGGGGTCGGCAAAAGCCAGTCTGGCGGAGGCGGTGCAGAAGGCGGGGAAAGAGTAGCGGTGTCTCGCCGCAAAACGCGGCGTCATCCTGAGGTGCGAGCCTCTTCGGCGAGCCTCGAAGGATGCTAGCGGGTACTTTGGCGCCGTCGCCCGTCGAGGCCTCCGCTTCGCTCCGGCACCGCCAGCGACAACGGCTATGCCGTTGCGCGGGGGTGACGGCGATCTTCCATTCACATCAACAAATCAATCAAATGCGGGATCAGCGGAATGTCCGCGGGCGGCATGGGGTAATCGCGCAGCTTGTTTGCGCGGACCCAGGCCAGGGTCTGGCCTTCGCGCGGCATGACTTGCCCTTCCCAGCGCCGGCAGATGTAGAGCGGCATCAGGAGGTGAAAGGTCTCGTAGCCGTAGCTCGCGAACGTCAGCGGCGCCAGGCACGGCTCGGCGACGGTGATGCCGAGCTCTTCGTGGAGTTCGCGAATCAGGCTTTGCTCCGGCCGCTCTCTGGGTTCACACTTTCCGCCGGGGAATTCCCAGAGGCCCGCCAGCGTCTTGCCCGCAGGGCGCTGCGCGATCAAGACGCGCTTGTCGGCGTCGACCAGCGCGCAGGCCACCACGAGCGTCAGTTTGAGATCAGCCATGTCTGAATGTCGCTCGCTGAAAGATCATCCGCAACGGTTGGTTAACCCTGTTAGGGCCGGTGTTTCCGAGGTCACCATAAGTCATATTTAATCCACGGATCCTAGGGTGGAAACGCTGAAACCATTCCGGGCCAGATCCATGCGCGTTGAGTTTCGTACCGTCTTCCGCCGCTTCCGTCGCGACCGGCGCGGCAATGTCGCGGTGATCTTCGCAATCTGCTGCGTTCCCCTGATCACGTTCGTCGGCAGTGCGATCGACTACTCCCGCGCGACGCAGGTCCGGGCGAAGCTTCAGGGCGCGGCCGACGCGGCCAGCGTCGGTGCGATCGCCAAAGCCTCGCCGGGGTTTGCTGCCGCGGGCTCGATGACCACGGATGGTTCGATCACGGTCGGCGTCACCGACGCCCAGAAAATCTTCGATGCCAATCGCGCCAACCTGACCGGCTATACGCTCAACAGCGTCACCCCGACAGTCGTCAAGACCGGCTCGACCATCAACTCGACCGTCTCGTTCACCGCCACCATCAACACCATGTTTCTCGGCCTGATCGGCAAGACCACACTGACTATGAGCGGCACGTCGGCGTCGACGGCCAACATGCCGCTCTATGTCGACTTCTATCTCCTGCTGGACAATTCTCCGTCGATGGGCGTCGCAGCGACACCGGCCGACATAACGAGTTTGCAGGGAAAGACGGGTGGATGTGCATTCGCCTGTCACGACACCACCAAGGCGGCCGGCACAAGCAACTACGACATCGCCAAAGCAAATGGCATCACGACCCGAATTGACGTGGTGCGCCAGGCGAGCGCGAACTTGATGGACACAGCCCAGAGCACGCAGACCTATTCGAACCAGTTCAGAATGGCGATCTACGATTTCGGCGCTTCGTCAGCGACGATCGGATTGAGAAATCTGTTCGCGCTCTCTTCGAGCTTGAGCTCCGCCAAGACGGCGGCGGGAAACATCGACCTGATGGCGGTTGCCGGTCAGAATGACGTGTATACTATCGACAAAGATACTCCCTTCACCACTATTTTTCCCGCAATCAATACCGCAATCGCCGCGCCTGGAGCAGGTACGTCCGCGTCACCGCTGAAATATCTGTTTTTTGTATCCGATGGGGTCGCTGACGAAGCCAACTCGGGCATGACGATGTGTAGTGTCTCGTCTTCTTCGTATCCTCTCGCGTCATCGAACCGCTGTCAGTCGCCGATCAATCCGGCGCTCTGCACGACGATCAAGAACCGCGGGATCAAGATCGCGGTGCTGTACACGACATACCAGCCGCCTACTGACGGCTGGTACAACACATGGATATCGCCCTTTAACCCCGGGCCGTGGGGGCCGTCTCCGAACAGCAAGATCGCGCAGAACATGCAGAGCTGCGCTTCGCCGGGATTCTATTTCGAGGTGAGCCCTACCCAGGGCATTTCGGAAGCGATGAACGCGCTGTTCAAGAAGGCAATCGCGGACGCGCGGATTGCGGGTTGAGTTGGACCAAGGCTCTTTCACCGTCACCCCTGAGGTGGCCGCATCTTCAGCGGCCCTCGAAGGCCGGCGGCCCGGCTATCGGTGGTCCTAAACACTACGACCTGTAGTCCCCGTTGATCGCGACATACTCCTTGGTGAGGTCGCAGGTCAGCACGCGGTCGCGGCCCTTGCCGAGACCGAGCGAGACCTTGATCGCGATCTCCGGCGCCTTCATCGCCTCCGACACCTGCGCCTCGTCATAGGACGGATCGCGCGCGCCGCTCTTGGCGACGCGGATGCCGTTGAACGAGATCGAGAGCTTGTCGCGGTCAGCCGGCTCGCCGGCCTTGCCGACCGCCATGACCACGCGGCCCCAATTGGCGTCCTCGCCGGCGATTGCGGTCTTCACCAGCGGCGAGTTCGCGATCGACATCGCGATCTTGCGCGCCGAGGCCTTGGTCTTGGCGCCCTCGACGGTGATCTCGACAAGCTTGCGCGCGCCTTCGCCGTCGCGGGCCACCTGCTCGGAAAGATTGGCGAGCACCTGGTTGAAGGCCTTGACGACGGCTTTCAGGCGCGGGTCGCTGGCGCGGCTGATCCTTGGCGCACCGTGCTCTGCAGCAGCGCCGGTGGCAAAGGCCAGCAGCGTATCCGAGGTCGAGGTGTCGCCGTCGATCGTGACCGCGTTGAACGTGTCCTCGACGCCGCTCTTGAGCAAGGCTTGCAGCGCGGCAGGCGCGATCGGTGCGTCGGTGAAGATGAAGGACAGCATCGTGGCCATGTCGGGCGCGATCATGCCGGCACCCTTGGCCATGCCGTTGATCGTGACCTTGGCCTTGCCGAGCTTCACGGTCGCGGTCGCGACCTTCGGGAAGGTGTCGGTGGTCATGATCGCCTTGGCGGCGGCCAGATAATCGCCGGCCTCGGCGGTTTGCGCGAGCCGACCGAGCACGCCGTCGAACTTGGTCGCATCCAGCGGCTCGCCGATCACGCCGGTCGAGGCCAGGAAGATCTCACCCTCGGTGCATCCGACGGCCTTGGCCGCGATCTTGGCGGTCAGTGCCGTGGAGCTGCGGCCGGTCTTGCCGGTGAAGGCATTGGCGTTGCCGGAATTGACCACCAGCGCGCGCGCCTTGCCGCCCTTGAGCTTGGCGCGGCACCATTCCACCGGTGCGGAGGGGCATTTCGACTTGGTGAAGACGCCGGCGACCGCGGTGCCCTTGTCCATCACTGCCAGCAGCACGTCGGTGCGGTTCTTATAGCGGATGCCGGCCTCGGCCGTCGCGAGACGGACCCCCGCAATGGTGGGCATGTCGGGGACGGATTTCGGTGCGAGGGGAGAGACGGAGGAGGACATCGGGGCGCCTTGATGGGATCTGGATATGCAGATGCCCGGCGCGGGGGGCCGGGCATCACAAAGGCTTAGATACTCTTCACGTCACCGAAGTGACAGCGAATTCTTACTTCTTCGCCGGCGGCGCCATCTTGCTGTCAGACGGCTTGGCCGCATCGGCCGGCTTGGCGTCCTTGGCCGCATCCGCCGGCTGGTCCATCCGCTCGACCTTGGCTTCCGCGCGCAGCTTGGCGACGTAGTCGGCCTGGGCCTTGCGGGTGACATACTGCTCGATCTGCGCCTTGACCTGCTCGAAGTCCGGCGCCTTGCGGCTGCGCTTTTCCTCGACCTTGATGATGTGCCAGCCGAACTGCGACTTCACGGGGTCGGAGATCTTGCCCGGCTCGAGCGCGAAGGCGATTGCCGAGAATTCCGGCACCATCTGCTCCTTGGTGAAGAAGCCGAGGTCTCCGCCGTCGGCCGAGCCCGGATCCTTGGACTTCTTCTTGGCGAGCTCGGCGAAATCGGCGCCCTTGTCGAGCTCGGCCTTCACCGCCTTGGCCTCGTCCTCGGTCTCGACCAGGATGTGGCGGGCGTGCACTTCCTGCTCGCCGGTGATCTGCTTGGAGGCCTCCTCATAGACCTTCTTCATGGCATCCGGGGTGGTGGCGGCCTTGCCCTCGCCGGCAAGCAGGCTGTCCATCAGGAGGCGGTTGCGGGCGAACGCCAGGCGCTTCTTGAACTCCTCGCCGTCGGCGAGCTTCTTGTCCTCGGCGGCCTTGCCGACGATCTTCATGTCGATCAGGAAGGACAGAACGTTCTCGTCCTTGGTCGCCGGGTCCATCTGGGCGAGGCTCGGCCCGAGTTCCTCTTCGGCCATGGCGACGTCGCTCTTCTTGATTTCAGCGCCATTGACCTTCGCCAGCACCGGATCGTCGGCAGCCCGGCCGGGCCCCGCGATCAGCGCCAGCGCAAGGCAGCCCACCAGGGCGGTGGCGAGGCCGAAGCGCAGGCCGGTTTTGGTTACCGGGAACGAGGTGGTCATGGAAAATCCTTTTGTTGAAGCAGGGGGCTGCTCGAGCGGGGCGGACACTCGCCCAATTCAGGGGGCCTTGGCAACGCGAAAAGTCTGTCAAAATGATGAATTAGCCGCAATGCACCCGCCGTTGACAAGGCCCTGACCGGGCCATATCTCTGCCCGGTCGCGTCCATGCGATGGCGTTTATTTTGCTGCGTTTTTGGCCGTTGAACCCAGACTTGCCCAACTCCCACCCATATGGCGGATGGACCCCCCGCAGTCCGGGCTCCGGCGCCCAGCAGGCGTCACGGTGAGTTGATAGGCAGGAGGGTGACAACCTCTTGGCTGCAACGCGAACGCGGTTGAATCGCGAACACAGGAACTAAGCATGATCGGCGCGCTCGCCCGCAAGTTTTTCGGCTCCGCCAACGACCGGCGGGTGAAGGGATATCAGTCCCGCGTCAACGCGATCAACGCGCTGGAGCCCGAGGTCTCGAAACTCTCCGACGAGGCCCTCAAGGCCCGCACCGCCGAGTTCAGGAAGCAGCTCGCCGAGGGCAAGACCCTGGACGACCTGCTGGTCCCCGCTTTCGCCACGGTCCGCGAAGCCGCCAAGCGCACGCTCGGCCAGCGCCATTTCGATGTCCAGCTGATCGGCGGCATGGTGCTGCACGAGGGTGACATCGCCGAGATGAAGACCGGCGAAGGCAAGACCCTGGTCGCAACGCTTGCGGTCTACCTCAACGCGCTCGCCGGCAAGGGCGTCCACGTCGTCACCGTCAACGACTACCTCGCCCGCCGCGACTCCGGCTGGATGGGCCAGATCTACGGCTTCCTCGGCCTGACCACCGGCGTGATCGTGCACGGCCTCGACGATTCCGAGCGCAAGACCGCCTATGCCTGCGACATCACCTACGGCACCAACAACGAATACGGCTTCGACTATCTGCGCGACAACATGAAGTACCGGCTCGAGGACATGGTCCAG
This sequence comes from Bradyrhizobium sp. WSM4874, assembly GCF_055811835.1. NCBI lineage: Bacteria > Pseudomonadati > Pseudomonadota > Alphaproteobacteria > Hyphomicrobiales > Nitrobacteraceae > Bradyrhizobium > Bradyrhizobium sp. WSM4874. The sequence goes on along the minus strand of NZ_JBVVPR010000013.1, from coordinate 30,350 downwards.
CGGCCGCACTTCTACGCCATCGTCGACGAAGTCGACTCCATCCTGATCGACGAAGCGCGCACGCCGCTGATCATCTCCGGCCCGCTCGACGACCGCTCGGACTTCTACAACACCATCGACGGCTTCCTGCCCAAGCTCGACAAATCCGACTACGACGTCGACGAGAAGCAGCGCACGGTGACGCTGACCGAAGCCGGCATGGAGAAGATCGAGACGCTGCTGCGCGATGCCGGCCAGCTCAAGGGCGAGTCGCTCTACGACGTCGAGAACGTCTCCGTCGTGCACCACATCAACCAGGCGCTGCGCGCCCATACGCTGTTCACGCGCGACAAGGACTACATCGTCCGCGACGACGAGGTCGTCATCATCGACGAGTTCACCGGCCGCATGATGCAGGGTCGCCGCTATTCCGAAGGCCTGCATCAGGCGCTGGAAGCCAAGGAGCACGTGCAGGTCCAGCCGGAAAACCAGACGCTGGCCTCGATCACCTTCCAGAACTATTTCCGGATGTACGAAAAGCTCGCCGGCATGACCGGCACGGCGCTGACCGAAGCCGACGAACTGTTCGACATCTACAAGCTCGAGGTCGTGGAAATCCCGACCAATTTGCCGGTCGCCCGTCTCGACGAGGACGACGAGGTCTATCGCACCCAAAACGAGAAATACGCCGCGATCCTGGCCGAGATCGAGCGCGCCAATGCGCGGCTGCAGCCGGTGCTGGTCGGCACCGCCTCGATCGAAAAATCGGAAGTGATCGCCGAATATCTCAAGAAGCACGGCTATCGGCAGATCGATTTCGGCAGCGAACATTCGATGCAGAAGCTGTACGCCGCGGCCCGCGCCGGCAAGCCGGCAAAGCTGTTCGCGGTGCTGAACGCGCGCTTCCACGAGCAGGAAGCCTACATCGTCGCGGAAGCCGGCGTACCCGGCGCGATCACGATCGCGACCAACATGGCCGGCCGCGGCACCGACATCAAGCTCGGCGGCTCGCTGGAAATGCGCATCCAGCAGGAGGCCGCTTCGATCGAGGACGAGGCCGAGAAGGCCAGGAAGATCGAGCAGATCAAGGCCGACATCGAGCACTTCCGCGACATCGTGCTGAAGGCCGAGGAAGAGGTCGAGATCGAGCCGGCGAAGGGTTCGAAGCCCGCCAAGACCGTGAAGAAGCCCGGCGGCCTCTACATCATGGGCTCCGAACGCCACGAATCCCGCCGCATCGATAACCAGCTCCGCGGCCGTTCCGGCCGTCAGGGCGACCCCGGCCGCTCGAAATTCTTCCTGTCGCTGGAAGACGATCTGATGCGCATCTTCGGCTCGGATCGCCTCGACAGCATGCTGCAGCGCCTCGGCCTGCAGGAGGGCGAGGCCATCATCCATCCCTGGATCAACAAGGCGCTCGAGAAGGCGCAGCAGAAGGTCGAGGCGCGCAACTTCGACATCCGCAAGAACCTGCTCAAGTTCGACAATGTCCAGAACGACCAGCGCAAGGTGATCTTCGACCAGCGCGTCGACCTGATGAAGGACGACAGCGTCGCCGAGACCGTCGCCGACATGCGCCACGCCTTCATCGACGACCTCGTCGCCAAGCACGTGCCCGAGCATGCCTATGCCGAGCAGTGGGACGTCGCGGGCCTGAAGGAAGAGCTCAAGCGCGTGCTCGATCTCGACTTGCCGGTCGAGGATTGGGCCAAGGAAGAGGGCATCGCCGACGAGGAACTGCTCACGCGGATCGAGACCCGCGCCGACGAGCACATGGCCGCCAAGGTCGCGCAATGGGGTCCCGACGTGATGCGTTACGTCGAGAAGACCATTCTGCTCCAGACGCTCGACCATCTCTGGCGCGAGCACCTGATCATGCTCGACCATCTGCGCCAGGTCATCGGCCTGCGCGGCTACGGCCAGCGCGATCCGTTGCAGGAGTACAAGACCGAAGCGTTCAACCTCTTCCAGGAGATGAGCGCGCATCTGCGCGAGGCCGTCACGGCGCAGCTGATGCGGGTCGAGATCGTGCCGCCGGAGCAGGAAGCCCCGGCGCTGCCGCCGATGGAAGCGCACAAGTTCGACCCGAACACCGGCGAGGACGAAATGGCGCTCGCCAGCGTCACGCTGGGCGCGCAGGCCACCGACGCCGCGTTGCGCGATCCGAAGAACCCGGCCAGCTGGGGCAAGATCGGCCGCAACGAGGATTGTCCGTGCGGCTCAGGCAAGAAGTACAAGCACTGCCACGGGCGGTATGCGTAAGGCTTGAATGTGAGGCGTCGACGTCGGCGCCTCAGTCTCCGCTGTCGTCGCCCGGTTTAGCCGGGCGACCCAGTACGCCGCGGCTTCTCGGTTCAAATCACATGGGTCTCTGGAATACTGGATCGCCCGATTAAATCGGGCGATGACAGCGAGTATGTGGCGCGCAGCTCTATCTCCATCGCCGGGACGACCGTGTTAAGGGAGCGCGCTAAACGCACCCTCAATTCGAGCTGTCGATCAAGCTCTCCAGCAGCCGCTTCAATTCGCTCGTCGACTTGTCGCCGTAGCTCTCCAGGATGTGCTCTTCCTGGTCGACCGCGAGCGAGTTGAGCTTCTTGCTCAGCACCTTGCCGCGGTCGGAGATGAACATCAGGACCTTGCGGCGATCGTTCGGGTCCTGCACGCGGTAGACCAGCGTGTCAGAGACCATGCGGTCGATCATCTTGGTCAGCGTTGGATGGTTGAGCAGCACGGCATCCGCCAGCTCGCCCATCGAATGGCCGTTGCCATCCGACAGCACTTTCAGGATGCGCCACTGCTCGACGGGGACGCCTTCCTTGCTCAACCGCAGTTCGAGCTGCCGGTTGATCTCCCGGTTGGCTTGCGCGAGCAGGTAGGCGAGGTGTTCGGTGATCGGGGTGTTCGGTTTTGCCACGGCTAAGACTTTGTCTTGACCCAAATGAGTGAATGTCTTGCAATCGATGCTGCATCTATATGCACTTCAATTCTTGAATATTCAATATTTTCAAAATAGGATATTGCCCAACAATAGGGCGGGTGCCGCGGCCGCCTGCTGAATGAGCTTTCAAGTCTGGTGTCAGACAGGAGTTGGCGTGCGCGCGACGGTAAACTTCCCGGCTCACGGCGGTCCGGCCTTACCGCCGTCCTTGCTGTTCAGGAATCTGTCGCCCGCGGCAGCGGATTTCGACCTGTCGCCGGTTGACGCGCATTTCATGAAGCGCCGCGGTGCACACAACAAGCTCCGCATCGGAGGCTTCATGTGCTGCACCGGCTCGCCCGGCGTTTGGGGCCCGTGCGCGACAAGCAGCGCGCAGCTCGCGGTCGCCGAGATCAACAAGCGCGGCGGCATCCTCGGGCGCGAGATCGAGCTTTCGATCTATGACGCTGGCGGTCCGCTCGACGAGATTCTGAGCCGCGCCGAGCAGGCGATCGCTTCGGATGAGATCGACCTCATCGTCGGACTGCATACCAGCGCGGTGCGCGTGGCGCTGCGCAAGGTCACCACCCGCCACCGCATCCCCTACATCTACACACCCGTCTACGAGGGCGGCGAGCAGACACCGGGCGTCATGGCGATCGGCGAGACGCCGCGCTGGCAGAGCCGCCCCTCCATTCACTGGCTCGCCGACGTCAAGAAGGCGGCGCGCTGGTACCTGATCGGCAGCGACTATGTCTGGCCCTGGCAGTCACACCGCGCGGTGAAGCGCTACATCAAGGAGGCCGGCGGCCATGTCGTCGGCGAAGAGTTCGTTCCCCTCGGCGAAGACAACCACGAGCCGCATCTGGAGCGCATCCGTGCCGCGAGGCCGGACGTCGTGCTGATCTCGTTGATCGGCACCGACAGCATCACGTTCAATCGCGCGTTCGGCGAATGCGGCCTGGGCGCCACGACGCTGCGGCTGGCCGGGGCGATGGACGAGACCGTGTTGCTCGGAATCGGCGCCGACAACAGCGAGAACCTGTTCTGCGCCTCCGGCTATTTCCCCGGCATCGGATCGCGGGCCAACGACGACTTCCAGAGCCGCTATCGCGCGATGTTCGGGCCGAACGGGCCTCCGATCGGCTCGCTCGGTCAATCCAGCTATGAGGGACTGCGCTTCCTCGAGGCAGTCGCGAACAAGGCGGGCACGTTGGCGATGGGCCCGATGCTCGCGGCCGGCCGCAACATCGTCTATGGCGGCGCGCGCGGCCCCGTCACCGTCAGGAACGGTCACACCCGGATGCAAATGTATCTCGCCGGGGCGGATGGCCTCGACTTCAAGCTGATCAAACCGATCTGATGCCGGCGCGGCCATCTGCAAACGCCAGATTCCAAAATAATCCTTGAAAAGGAAAATATTTCCGTCTGTAATATCGAGGTGAAGCCGATTGGCGCGCGCCGCACACGTGCGCCCATGAGGCTCCAATGCCAGGGATTCCAATTCCAGGGATCAAGAAGCCTTTGAGGAGAGCGCCGTGACAGTTGTCCTTCCCACGCCAGCCCAACTTCGCAGTGTCGCCGACCAGTGCGGCCTTTCGCTATCCGACGACGATGTCGCCTCGTTCCGCGGCCTGATGCAGGGCTCGATCGAAGCCTACAATCTCGTCGGCGCCATGCCGGACGAGGTGCCGGAGGTCAAATATCCGCGCACGCCGGGCTATCGGCCCTCGCCGGAAGAGAACCCGCGCAACGCCTGGTATCGCAAGTCGACCGTCAAGGGTGCGGCGAGCGGCAAGCTCAAGGGCAAGACGGTCGCTCTCAAAGACAACATCATGCTCGCCGGCGTTCCCATGATGAACGGCTCGGCGACGCTGGAAGGCTACGTCCCCGATTTCGACGCCACCATCGTCACGCGCATGCTCGATGCCGGCGCCGAGATCGCCGGCAAAGTCCATTGCGAATCCTTCTGCATGTCCGGCGGCAGCCACACCAATGCGGTCGGCGCCGTCCACAATCCGCACAAGATGGGCTATTCGGCCGGCGGCTCGTCGTCAGGCTCAGGCGTCGTCGTCGCGCTCGGCGAGGTCGACATGGCGATCGGCGGCGACCAGGGCGGTTCGATCCGCATGCCGTCCTCGTTCTGCGGCACCTACGGCATGAAGCCGACCTGGGGCCTCGTGCCCTACACCGGCATCATGCCGATCGAGGTGTTCGTCGATCACACCGGCCCGATGACGGCGACCGTCGCCGACAACGCGCTGCTGCTCGAAGTGCTCGCCGGCGACGACGGCTACGATCCCCGCATCAAGGCGCCCAAGGTCGAGGAGTACACCAAGGCGCTCGGCCAGGGCGTCAAGGGCATGAAGATCGGCATCCTCAAGGAAGGTTTTGAGCAGGCGAATGCCGAAGCCGCCGTGAACGAGAGCGTGCGGGAGGCCGCAAAGCGTTTTAGGGATCTCGGCGCCACGGTCGAGACGGTTTCGATCCCGATGCATCTCGCCGGCCCCGCGATCTGGACGCCGATCGGCACCGAGGGCATGACCCAGACCATGATGTATGGCGACGGCTATGGCCTGTCCCGCTCCGACCTCTATTCGACCACGCTGATGGACTTCCATCGCGGCTGGCGGCGGCAGGCGGATTCACTGTCCGAGACCACAAAGCTGTTCCTGCTGCTCGGCACCTACATCAACAATACTTTCGGTCCCCGTTATTACGGCAAGGCGCTCAACATCTCCCGCCGCCTGACCGCGGCCTACGACAAGGCCTTCAAAGACTACGATTTGCTGCTGCTGCCGACCACGCCGATGAAGGCGACGAAGCTGCCGGAGCCCACGGCCAGCCGCGAGGACTATGTCGCGCGTGCGCTGGAAATGATCTCCAACACCGCGCCCTTCGACATCACCCATCATCCGGCGATGTCGCTGCCCTGCGGCATGGTCGACGGCCTGCCCGTCGGTCTGATGCTGGTCGGACGCATGTTCGAGGAATCCACCATCTACCGCGCCGCACATGCCTTCGAGCAGATCGGCGACTGGAAGAAGATGTGAGCGAGGGACTCATGCAGACGGACGCACCAGAGCGTTTTCAAGCGAAGTGGATACCGGTTCGCGTCAAGAAAACGCATCAAAACAAGAACCCATCATATGGCTAACGCGTTCGTTGCGGCGTTCGAGATCCTGAGCTTTGGCGCGATCATTGTCCTGATCGTGCTGGGGCTCGGGATCATCGCCAGCATGATGGGCATCTTCAACTTCGCGCAGGGGGAGTTCGTCCTGCTCGGGGCCTACATCACTTATCTCGCCTACGCCAAGGGCCTGCCGATCTGGGCCGGCATGGTCGCCGCGCCCTTCGTCGTCGGCGCACTCGGCTTCGTGCTGGAGGCGCTGATCATCCGCCGCTTCTACGCAGCACCCATCGTCGCCATGCTCGGCACCTATGCGCTTGGCTTGATCATCCGCGAATCCGTGCGCGGCCTGATCGGCGGCTTCTATCTCACCGTGCCGGAGCCGATCGGCGGCTCGATCGACATCGGCGCCATGCACATCTCGGCCTGGCGCTTCACCATCATCGTCATCACGGCGCTGGTGATGGGTGGCTGCTATCTGCTGCTGGCGCGCACCAGCTTCGGCCTGCGCGTGCGCGCCACGCTGGAAAATCCTTCGCTGGCGCGCGCCTCCGGAATCTCCACGCCGCTGATCTATGGCGCCACCTTTGCGTTCGGTGCGGCGCTTGCCGGCCTAGCCGGCGCTCTGATCGTGCCGGTGTTCAGCCTGTTCGCCGATCTCGGCCTGCGCTTCCTGATCCAGGGCTTTGTCGCGGTCATGGTCGGCGGCGTCGGCTCCTTCATCGGGCCGGTCGCGGGCGCCGGGCTCATCGGCACGCTCAGTGCCGCGCTGCCCTGGGTAATGGCGCCCGTCGTTGCCGATGTCCTCGTTTTTGTTCTCGCCATCGTCTTCATCAAATTCCGGCCGCAGGGCCTCATCGCTGGAAAAGGGGTTTAGTCACATGTCCGATCGCACTCAGCTCTCCCGCCGCCGCTTCCTCTCGAATTTCGCCTTTGCCTCCGGCGCGGTCGCCACCGGCGTCGGCAGTTGGGTGATTCCGGCGCCCTGGGCTAATGCGGCCGAAGCCCCGATCAAGGTGGGCATCGCCACTGACCTCACCGGGCCGATCGCCTACGCCGGCAATGCCGACGCCAACGTCGCGAAGATGGTGATCAAGGAGATCAACGCCGGCGGCGGTCTGCTCGGCCGCCCGCTCGAGCTCTATATCGAGGACACCGCCTCGAACGAATCCGTCGCGGTCGGCAACGTCCGCAAGCTGATCCAGCGCGACAAGGTCGACATGGTATTGGGCGGCATCACCTCGTCGATGCGCAACGCGATCAAGGATCCGATCGTCGCGCGCGGCAAGACGCTCTACATCTATCCGCAGCTCTACGAAGGCAAGGAGTGCACGCCCTATCTGTTCTGCACTGGGCCGACGCCCGCGCAGCAGTGCGACGAGTTCATTCCCTGGCTGATCAAGAACGGCGGCAAGAAGTTCGCGCTGCCGAGCGCCAACTACGTCTGGCCGCACACGCTCAACGTCTATGCCCGCAAGGTGATCGAGGCCAACGGCGGCGAGGTCGTGTTCGAGGAATATTATCCGCTCGACCAGGTCGACTTCTCCTCGACCGTCAACCGCATCATCTCCAACAAGGTCGACGTCGTCTTCAACACCGTCATCCCGCCCGGCGTCGGCCCGTTCTTCAAGCAGCTCTATGAAGCCGGCTTCCTCAAGAACGGCGGGCGGCTGGCCTGCGTCTACTATGACGAGAACACGCTCAACATCAACCAGGCGGCCGAGATCGAGGGTCTCGCCAGCTGCCTCGATTATTTCAAGGTGCTGACCAAGGAGAACCCGTTCGACGCGAAAATCCAGGCCGCCTACGAGAAGGATTTCCCGGGCAACTTCCTGTTCGCCGCCGGCAGCGCAGCCACCGGCACCTATCGCGGCCTGAAGCTGTGGGAAGCCGCCGTCAAGGAAGCCGGCAAGATCGACCGGGAATCGGTCGCGGCTACGCTCGACCACGCCAAGATCGCCGAAGGTCCGGGCGGACCGGCCGAGATGGTGCCGGGCAAGCGGCACTGCAAGATGAAAATGTACACCGCGGTCGCCAAGGGCGGCAATTACGAGATCGTCGGACGCAGCGACGGGCTCGTCGATCCCAAGGAGTGTTAAGCTGGAATGCTGAAGTCGATGGGCGCAGCGAAACAGGCAATCCCCGCCGAGATCGGCGGGGAGGCGGTCGGCGCGATGACTGAACACGGATCAGCGAAGCAAGCCGCTCCGGGACGAAAGGTCCTGCCGATCGTGGAGGGCGTCGTGCTGGTCGCGGCGCTCCTCGCGCCGCTGGTGCTGCAGGACTACCTCACGGTGTTCGCAACGCGGGTAATCATTCTCGCGCTGTTCGCGCTGTCGTTCGACCTGGTGTGGGGCTATGCCGGCATCATGAGCTTTGGCCAGGCGCTGTTTTTCGGCTCGGCCGGCTATGGCGTGGCGCTGCTCGCGCGCGACCTCGACATCACCAACATCTTCCTGGTGCTGCCTGCGGGCACCATCATCGGCCTCACCTTCGCGCTGCTGCTCGGCGGCTTCCTGCTGCTGGGGCGGCATCCCTCCAGTGTGATCTTCGTCTCGCTGGGCACGCTGACCGGATCCTACGCCGCCGACCGGCTGGCGCGCGGCTGGTACTATCTCGGTGGCCAGAACGGCATCCCCTCGATCGCGCCGATGACGGTCGGCAGTTACGAGTTCTCGGAAGGGCCGCCGTTCTATTATCTCGTGCTTGGCCTTCTTGTTGTGGTCTACCTGCTTTGCCGTTTTCTGGTGCGCTCGCAGTTCGGGTTGGCGCTGGCCGGCCTGCGCGAGAACGAGCAGCGCATCGCCTTCTTCGGCTACAAGGCGCAGCACCTGAAGGCGATCATCTTCGCGATCGGCGGCGCGGTGGCGGGTCTTGCCGGCAGCCTTTACGCCTTCCACGAAGGTTTCGTGTGGCCCAACATGGTCGGCGTCGTGGTGTCGACGCAAGTCGTGCTCTACGTGCTGTTCGGCGGCTCCGGGACGCTGATCGGCGCCGTCATCGGTGCCGTCATCGTCGAGGGTGTCAGCTTCTGGCTCTCGGACAATTATCGTGAGGTCTGGCCGATCATTCTTGGCGTGCTGCTGTTGCTCGTGATCCTGTTCCGGCCGCTCGGCCTGATCAGCTTCGTGCTCGGCGAACGCGAGCGGGTCGGCAGCTTCGGAGCAAAGGCGAAGGAGAAGCGCGATGCCGCTCCTTGAAGCCACCGGCGTCAAGAAAATCTTCGGCAAGCTCACCGCGCTCGATGGCGCGGCGCTGACCGTCGGCGAGAACGAGTTCCACGGCCTGATCGGCCCGAACGGCTCCGGCAAGAGCACGCTGATGAAGTGCATCGCCGGCGCCGAGATGCCGACACAGGGCAAGGTCTCCTTCGTCAACACCGACATCACCGCGTTCACGCCGACCGAGCGTGCCCGCGCCGGCATGAGCCTGAAATTCCAGATCACCAGCGTGCTGCCGACGCTGACGCTGTACGACAACATCCTGCTCGCCTTGCAGGCGCAGTCCTCGCTGTTCGATCTCGTGTTCTCGCGCACGCGCGGGCTCCTGCACGATCAGGTCATGACCATGCTGACGCAGTTCCGCCTCGCTGACCGCGCTTTCGACGCGGCGGCGGCGCTGTCGCATGGCCAGCAGCAATGGCTGGAGATCGCGATGGCGCTGGCCGGCAAGCCGAAGCTTCTGCTGCTGGACGAGCCCACCGGCGGCATGAGCCTGGAGGAGCGCCGCGTCACCGGCGAATTGCTGCAGCCGATCAAAAAACATTGCTCGCTGGTCATCGTCGAGCACGATCTCGATTTCATCCGCGACATCTGCGATCGCCTCACCGTGCTCGACCAGGGCAAGGTGCTGGCATCCGGCACTGTGTCGGAGATCCAGGCCAACAAGGCCGTCCAGGAGATCTATTTGCGCCGTGCCTGAATTTTTGGACATCAAGCATCTCGACGCCGGCTATGGCCGCAGCCAGGTCCTGTTCGACGTCAACCTCGGCATTCCCTGGCGCGGCGGTGTCGCCGTGCTGGGCCGCAACGGCGCCGGCAAGACCACGCTGATGAAGACCATCGTCGGCGAGCTGCCGGCGTGGAAGGGCGAGGTCGCCTTCGATGGCCGCGACATCAGCCGCCGCGCGACCCAGGAGCGCGTACGCGCCGGCATCGGCTACGTGCCGCAGGAGCATTCGGTGTTCGCGCGCCTGTCGGTGCGCGACAATCTCGCGGTCGGCTCGCTCGCGAGCAGGAAAGCCGACGCGGTCGACCACGTGCTGACCATCTTCCCAAAGCTCGGCCAGCGCCTCGACCAGCCCGCCGGCACGCTTTCCGGCGGCGAGCGCAAGATGCTCGCCATCGGCCGCGCCATGCTGGGCGATCCCAAGCTGCTTCTGCTCGACGAGCCAACCGAAGGCGTCTGGATCGGTGTCATCGAGGAGATCACCGAGCGCCTGATCGAGCTCGCGAAAACCATCGCCGTCATCATCGTCGAGCAGCACCTCGACCTCGCGCTCCGCGTAGCCGATTACGCCTACGTGCTGGACCGCGGCCGCGTCGCACTGCAAGGCGAGGCAGGCGAAGTGAGGGGCAATCCGGAGTTGCTGCGTTATCTGGCGCCGTAGGAGAGCCCTGGCAGTTCGTCATCCCCGCGCAATGGCGAAGCCATTGTCGCTGGAGGCACTCGCGTAGCGCTGCCAGCCGGGCCGTCGCCCTTCGAGGGCGGCTGAAGAAGCGGACACCTCAGGGTGACGGCGAAGTGCTTCCGAAAAATGGATTGACGATGGACAGCCCACCGATGCTGCGGCCGTGCTGCATGTCCTCGCTATACAGCGTCTCGCAGCCAGCCTCGATCGCGGCCGCTACGATCAGAGCATCGTAGAAGGCAAGCGTATGGTCGCGCGCAAGCGCAAGCGCCGTAGCGTGCGTGTCGGCGGTGAGCGGTGTGATATCCGGAAACCGAAATCGGATGGCTTGCACCGCGGCCTCGATAACGGACCAGTCCTGTATTTGCTTCTTGCGCAGTACGTTGGTGAACTCGTTCAGCACCTGCGCACTGATGACGCCGCCGCCAGCAATTGTGGTCAGCGCGCGCTCGCGCCGGATGTCGGCCGAAAAGGCATAGACCAAGATGTTGCTGTCGAAGAACGAGCTCATCTCTCGTTCGCTTCGTCGCGGTCGAATTTGTAACCCTCGGGCAGGGGAATCCGGAACTGCTCGGCTCGCTTGAGAAATTCCGCTCGTCTGTCGACCTTCTCTACTTTGATCTGGCCTGTCGAAGCCTCTACGACGTTGAGCTCGTCACCGGGGGCGAGGTTCAAGGCCTCAACGAGTGCCTTAGGCAGACGGACTGCGAGGCTGTTACCCCATTTGGAGACCAGCATGGAATGCTCCATGATATACAGGATTATTGTATATCATGGAGAGGATATCATCGCAATTCAAGGGCTTCAGGTCCTGGAAGGCCGCTGATCATCCGGGACGGCCGTCAGCTTGGTACGAATCGGGAAGGGGCGAGAGGTTCCCGCCCGTTTACTTCACCGCCCCAAACCGGCTGTCGAACGAGTTCGACTGCACGACCGGCGCGGCTCCCATGATCTGGGTTGCTTCACCCGCGCCATCCGACACCGACGGCTTGAGCGCAGGGCGGGTTGCGGCGAGACGGGTGTCGGGCTTCGCAGGTTCGGCGGGCTTGGCAGCGACAACAGCCGGCTTCGGCGCATCCTTCGCTGCATCCTTGGACTTGTCGTGTCCCGGCACGAACCGGGTCACCGCGGCCTTCAGCCGGGACGCCGCGCTCGGCGGCGTCGTGGTCGTCGCGGCCGGGGCGACAGATGCCGTGGCTTGCGGCGAAGGCGTGGTCGCCGTGGCCTCGGCGTTGCCCATGCCCATCTTGCGGCCGAGATTCGAGAAGAAGCCGGATTTCTCAGGTGCAGCTGCGGTGGCGACGCGGGTGTTGGTGGCGGGCGCGCTGACGGCGACGACGGGTTCTTCCTGCGGCGAGGGCGCGGCTGCATCGAGATTCGGCTTCGGCGGATTGACGTGCCCAGGGATCGTGCCCGGCGCCTTCGCCATGGCCAGCATCTGCAACGTCGTGCCTTCGGCGCCCTCCGACAGGCCGGTCGAGCCTTCCGGAATCTTCGCGGCGAAGATTTTGTTCATGCCGCCGTCGATGCCGGTGTTCATGCGCGCAACGGGCGTGCCGCGCGAAACCAGCTTGCTGTACTCCGCCTGGTCGCGCGCATCCTTCTCGCGCACGGCGCTGGCGATCTCCTCGGGGATCACATAGGCCGGGCACTTTGCAGACGCGTCGAACACCGGATCGCGCTTGGCGTCGGGCGGCTTCGCTGCGTCGAAGACGTACTTCTTCTCGCAGAAATCGACCTTCGGCTCCTGCCGCGTCACCTCGAAATGATCATAGCCTTCCTTGATCATCTTCCAGAACGGCATGTTCGGATTGTTCCGGTGCTTGGCCATGTTCACCGGCGTCATCTTGAACGGATAGGCCTGCAGCTGAAACGCCTTCTGGCCGCCGAAGAAGGACTCGCGCCCGAGCGAATAGATCTCGGCGATCTGCTCGTCCGTCATCGCGTAGCAGCCGCGCGACGAACAATCGCCATGCACCATCAGCTGCGAGCCGCTGCGGCCCAAGGCCTTGTCGAACGCGTTCGGATAGCCCGTGTTGAACGACAAATAGTACGCCGATTGCGGATTCATCTGGCCCGGATTGATCGAGTAGAATCCTTCCGGCGCCTGGCGGTCGCCTTCGCGCACCTTCGGGCCGAGGTCGCCCGACCAGCGACAGATCGGATAGGTCTTGAGCAGCGCGAACTGGCCGTTGCGGGTCTGCTTCCAGACCTCGAGCTCGGCCTCCTGCTTGAACAGGCGCACCAGGATCGGCGATTGCAGATCCATGTTCTTCTCGACCATCGCGGCGAGAAGCTTTGGCGGCACCGGCTGGTTGGCCTTGGCATTGGTCGCAAGCGAAACCTGGTCGGTGTCGCAGCCGGCCAGCACAAAGCTGGCGGCAAGCGCCACCGAAACCAAAAACGCGCGAGCAAGCGAACGAGAAATCAAGATGGACCCCACACCGTCCAGGGCATCGCGCGCAAACCCCAATCTTGAAGCATGATCCGACCGGAGACCCGGACCCGTCGCGACGGGCTTTTCGCAATCACGCTCCAGCGCTTATGCCCTGAAGCCATTGATTAAAATTCTAACCTCTGGGTCATGTGGTCGCAACCCGAACGGGGATCACGAGCCCGTTGGCCCAAAGGCGTGGTCAACGAAGGCTTAAACTGGGCCGTAACTTGGGCCTCGCGGCCAAACCGGTACAGAGATCGCTGATTTGGGCAAAAAAAGGGTTAACGCGGGGTTACCGGGGCCTACGGCGCGGTTTGGCCGGCCTCAAACTCAGTGTCGTCCTGGCGAAAGCCAGGACCCATTACCCCAGGGAGGGTGACGCGGCCGACGGGCCCCAAACCCGCCCGAATCAGCCCAGTTTCCGGCCAATATCGAGGAATTTCTGCCGCCGATGCTTGCGGATGGCGTCGCCGTCGAGGCCCCGGAGCTCGTCAAAGGCCTTGGCGATGGCATCGCCTGTGGTGGCGATCATGGCGGCGGGGTCGCGATGGGCGCCGCCGACCGGCTCCTTCAGGATGCTGTCGATCACGCCGAAGCGGAGCATGTCCTGGGCGGTGATCTTCATGTTGTTGGCGGCTTCCTGCGCCTTGGACCCGTCGCGCCAGAGAATCGAGGACGCCGCCTCGGGCGAGATCACGCTGTAGATCGCGTGCTCCAGCATCAGGACCTTGTTGGCGGTGGTGATGGCGATGGCGCCGCCCGACATGCCCTCGCCGGTGATGATGGCGACGTTCGGCACTGTCAGTGCCATGCAGGCATCGGTCGAACGCGCGATCGCCTCGGCCTGGCCGCGCTCTTCTGCGCCGATGCCGGGATAGGCGCCGGCGGAATCGGCGAGCGACAGCACGGGCAGGCCGAACCGCTCCGCCATCTCCATCAGCCGTACGCATTTGCGATAGCCCTCGGGCCGCGCCATGCCGAAATTATGCTTGATGCGGCTCTCGGTGGAATCGCCCTTTTCCTGGCCCATCACGCAGATGGCCTCGCCGCGGAAACGGCCGAAGCCTGCCACCAGCGCCTCATCCTCGCCGAACTTGCGGTCGCCGGCGAGCGGGGTGAACTCGGTGATCAGGCCCTTGATGAAGTCGTTGAAATGCGGCCGCTGCGGATGTCGCGCGACCAGCGTCTTCTGCCACGGCGTTAGGTTCAGATAGAGGTCGGCCATCGCCTGCGCGGCCTTGTCCTCGATCCGCCCGACCTCCTCGGCGATGTCGCTGCCGGAGGCCGCAAGCGTCCGCAATTCGTCGAGCTTGGAATCGAGCTCGGCGACGGGCTTTTCGAAATCGAGATAGCTGCGCATCTGGTCTGGCATCAACTCAATATAGGGACGACGGGGCGAGGCGGCGAAGCGGATTCGATGTCGCGGAAAGAAATGTAGGTTCGTCAATGAGTTGGCCTGTGTGTTCGCAGGGAGCGGCGGCCAAATCATCGTGAGGCCCCGGCTCTTTCTGCGGAGATGTGGCCGAAGTCAAGGCGGTTTCGGGCTGTGGCCTGTAGCCGGGCTACCGGAGACTCATTTCTCCGCCAGCGGGTGCAGGTCGCGGACCAGGCTCTTCAGCCGCTCCTCGACCACGTGGGTGTAGATCTGAGTCGTCGAGATGTCGGTGTGGCCGAGCAGCGTCTGCACGATGCGCAAATCGGCCCCGTTGTGCAGCAGGTGGCTGGCGAAGGCGTGGCGCAGCACGTGGGGGGAGACCAGCCGGGCCTGCAGCCCCGAAGCAACCGCGAGCTCCTTCAAGTCGCGGGCAAAATGCTGCCGCGTCAGATGCCCGCTCTCGCCGAACGAGGGGAATAACCATTTCGAGGCCGCCACGCTGTTCTTCTTGTCAGTCTTGCTGTTGTCCTTGGCCGCCTCCGTCGCCGCGAGATAATCGGCCATCGCCTGGCGCGAGGCCTCGTTGAGCGGCACCAGCCGTTCCTTGTTGCCCTTGCCGCGCACCACGATCATGCGGGCGTCGCGCTTCGCGGCCGTGCGCGGCAGCGCCACCAGCTCGGAGACGCGCAGGCCGGTGGCGTAGAGCACCTCGAGCAGACAATAGAGTCTCAGGGCGCGCAGCCGTTTCGAGGGCGAGGCATCCTCCGCCTCGCTCAATTCCTTGGCGCGGCGGAGCATGCGGTCGACATCCGCGATCGACAGCACCTTCGGCAGCCCGCGGCCGCGCTTGGGGCCGGACAGGATCGCCGCGGGATCGTCGGTTCTGATGCGTTCGTTCAGGAGGAAGCGATAGAGATGCCGCATCGCCGACAGCCGCCGCGCGACGCTGGTGGATTTGAAGCCTCGCGTGTCGAGATCGGCGAGATAGTCGCGCAGCGTCTGTGTTTCCGCATCCGCAAATGCATGGCCGACGCGGCCGAGAAACTCGGAGAAGTCGGTGAGGTCGCGGCGATAGGCGTCGAGCGTATTGGGACCGGCGCCCTGTTCCGCCGCGAGCATGTCGAGGAACAGGCCGGTGAGTTTTGTGTCTGAGGGCTTGCTGGCGGAAGATCTGGCACGCATGCCCGGCAGCCTAGCTGCTATTTCTTGAGAAACTTATCCGGCGGGATCGTCACCGTCATTTCCCGCGGCTTCGGATTGACGAAGTTCGCCAGCGCGAAGACCACGCCATAGACGATGCCGGCGATCACGGCGACGACCGTCAGGAAGCGGAACAGGCTGGGCATCGGCAGGATCTCGGAGGGGTCTCGGTCAGGGGCTTGGCGAGCAAATTAACCAATGAAATCATCCAACACGTTCGCCGTTTCGTGGCAAGAGTCCTCTGGCGAGGGCCCCTGCGTGGTCGTATAGGTGGCCAAAGGATGCCGCCTTTGGCGGCAGATCGAGCGAGACCCAATCGAGCGAGACAAATGCCCGACGCCGCGTTGCCGATCCAAGCTTCGCCCGAGGCCGACATCCTGTCGGCGCTGGGGACGCGCTCGATCGTGCTCGTCGGCATGATGGGAGTGGGCAAATCCACCATCGGCCGCCGCATGGCTCTCAGGCTCAAGCTGCCCTTCATCGATGCCGACACCGAGATCGAGGCGGCGGCCGGCATGACCATACCGGAAATCTTCGAGCGCCACGGCGAGCCGCATTTCCGCGACGGCGAGGCCCGCGTGATCGCGCGTCTGCTTGACGGCGGTCCCATCGTGCTGGCGACCGGCGGCGGCGCCTTCATGCGCGAGGAGACGCGGGGCCGCATCGCGGCGAAGGCGATCTCGATCTGGCTCAAGGCCGATCATGATGTCATCATGCGCCGCGTGCGCCGGCGCGCCGACCGCCCGCTGCTCCAGACCGCCGATCCCGAAGGAACTGTGACGCGCCTGCTGACCGAGCGCGAGCCGGTCTACGGCCATGCCGACCTCACCATCGCCTCGCGCGACGTGCCGCACGACAAGATCGTCGATGAGACCATCGAAACGCTGCGCGCGCATCTTTGCGGCGAACAGGCGTCCCCGCCACCAGCCGACGTCGCGAGTGCCGCACGATGACCGCGCCCTTGAAACATTCCGATCCCGTCAACGTCGAAGTCGCGCTGGAGAATCGCGCCTATGACATCGTCATCGGCCGCGGCGTGCTGGCCTCGCTCGGCGAACGGGTCGCGCATCTGCGTCCCGGCGTGCGCACCGCGATCGTGACGGATCGCACGGTAGCGAAATACTGGCTCGAGCCCGCCGAGGCATCGCTCGCAGCCGCGGGCATTCCGACATCGCGCATCGTCGTCGAGGAAGGCGAGATCTCCAAGACCTATGCCGGTCTCGAAAAAGTCAGCGAGGCCCTGATCGCCGCGAAAATCGAGCGCAACGATCTCGTCATCGCGCTGGGCGGCGGCGTGGTCGGCGATCTCGCCGGCTTTGCGGCGGCCATCCTGCGCCGCGGTGTCGACTTCGTGCAGGTGCCGACCTCGCTGCTGGCGCAGGTCGATTCCTCCGTCGGCGGCAAGACCGGCATCAACTCGCCGCAGGGCAAGAATCTGCTCGGCGCCTTCCACCAGCCGGTGCTTGTGATTGCCGACACCGCCGTGCTCGACACGCTGTCGCCGCGGCAATTCCGCGCCGGCTACGCCGAGGTCGCCAAATACGGCGTGCTCGGCGACGAGGCCTTCTTCGCCTGGCTCGAGAAGAACCATTCCGACATCTCCAAAGGCGGTTCGGCGCGCGAGCATGCGATCGCGACCTCCTGCCGCGCCAAGGCCGGCGTGGTCTCGCGCGACGAGCGCGAGACCGGGGAGCGCGCGCTGCTCAATCTCGGCCATACGTTCGGCCATGCGCTGGAAGCCGCGACCGGTTTCTCCGACCGCTTGTTCCACGGCGAGGGCGTTTCGATCGGCATGACGCTGGCGGCGCAGTTTTCCGCGAAGCTAGGCATGATCGGCGACGCGGACGCCACGCGCGTCGAGCGCCACTTGATCGAAGCCGGCCTGCCGACGCGCTTGCAGGACATCGCGGGCTTCGCGCAGGAGGGGCTTGCCGATGCCGACGCGCTGATGGCGCTGATGGCGCAGGACAAGAAGGTCGAGCGCGGCAGGCTCACCTTCATCCTGCTGGAGGCGGTGGGGCGCGCAATCGTCGTGAAGAACGTCGAGCCGGCTCCGGTGCGCGACTTCCTCAAGGACAAGCTCGCCCAGAAGGCGTGACACGCGGCTGAACGGCGTTAAAGCGTTTTCGAGCGAAGTGGGTACCGGTTCGCGTCAAGAAAACGCGTCAAAACAAGAAACCAGAGTGGTTCATGGATTGGCTCGGATTCACCATCGTCATTCTCTGCCTGCTCGTCTCCGGCTTCTTCGCCGCGAGCGAGACCGCACTGACCGGCGCCTCGCGCGCCAGCATGCTGCGGCTCTCCAAGCAGGGTAATCGCGACGCCGACGTGGTCTCGCAGCTGCTCGACATGCGCGAGCGCCTGATCGGTGCGCTGCTGCTCGGCAACAACATCGCCAATATCAGTGCATCCGCGCTGGCCACCAGCATCTTCACGGCCTGGTTCGGCGACGTCGGCGTGCTCTATGCCACCGGCTTGATGACCGCACTGGTCGTGATCTTCGCCGAGGTGCTGCCCAAGACCATCGCAATCAACGCGCCCGACCGCATGGCGCTGGCAGTCGCCCGCCCGATGCGGCTGACGATGTACGTGCTGGGGCCGTTGCTGCGGATCGTGGAAGTCATCGTGCGGCTGTTGATGCGCCTGTTTGGCCTTGCCGGCGAGCACCAGGCGATCCTGTCGCCGACCGAGCGCCTCCGCGGCGCGGTCGACCTGCTGCATCATGAAGGCAAGTTCGAGAAGCTGGACCGCGACATGCTCGGCGGGCTGCTCGATCTGCGCGAGCTCCAGGTCTCCGACGTCATGATCCATCGCACCGAGATGACGATGATCAACGCCGATCTGCCGCCGGAGGATCTGGTGCGCGAGGTGCTGGCGGCCGAATACACCCGCATCCCGCTGTGGCGCGAGAAGCCGGAAAACATCATCGGCGTGCTCCACGCCAAGGATCTGCTGCGCGCGATCCGCGCGGCCGACGGCGAGACCTCGCGCATCGACGTCTCCACCATCGCGCTACCGCCCTGGTTCGTGCCGGAGATGCGGCCCGTCTCCGAGCAGCTCAAGGCGTTCCGCCGCCGCAAGACCCATTTCGCCCTGGTCGTCGACGAGTACGGCGAAGTGGAAGGTCTCGTGACGCTGGAAGACATTCTGGAAGAGATCGTTGGCGACATTTCCGACGAGCATGACGTCGTGGTCGCGGGCGTGCGCGCCCAGCCGGACGGCTCGGTCGTCGTCGACGGCTCGGTGCCGATCCGCGACCTCAACCGCGCCATGGACTGGCACCTGCCTGACGAAGAGGCAACGACGGTCGCCGGCCTCGTCATTCACGAGGCGCGCTCGATCCCCGACCGCGGCCAGAGTTTCACCTTCCACGGCTTCCGCTTCCGCGTCCTCCGCCGTGAACGCAACCGCATCACCGCACTCCGTATTTCACCGGTGCCGCGCGAGACGGAAATGGAAGAAGCCAAGCGGCGGCGGGCCGGGACGTCGTTTTGATTCCTCGGTCATTCCGGGGCGATGCGAAGCATCGAACTATGGTGCGCAATTGCGCACCTGAGAATCTCGAGATTCCGGGTTCGGCTCTTCGAGCCGCCCCGGAATGACCAAGCTAATTTTCTCCCGGCGCTTGCGCGTGGATCGCCAGCGCGTGCACGCTGCCTGCGAGTTCCGCGGCCAGTGCCGAATTTATCATGCGGTGGCGATCGACCCGGCTCTTCCCTTTGAAGCCCTGAGACACGATATATACGCGGAAGTGCGTCTCGCCGCTCGGCCGATGGCCGGCGTGGCCCTCATGCAAATGTGACTCGTCGACGACTTGCAGGCTTTCCGGCGTGAAAGCTTCCTGCAACTTGTTGCTGATAGTGTCTCTCATAGCCATGGGTGTGCCTTAAGGTGCGCGACCGCACTCCGTCAATTGCGTAGGCTGCCCTTGGGTAGCCGTTCTTCAGGACGCCGAGGCGAAGCTTCGGCTATGTGTTTTCAGCTAATTGCAATGTCAAGACTTGAAGGTTTTTGCATTGCGTAGTCAAAGTCAGCCATGCCGATTGATTCATCAAAGTTCTTCGACTCCATCCGGGTCAAGCCGAAAGGCAAGCAGCCGGAAGTGAAGCCGCGCGACGCCGTGGTCAATTGCGAATGGACCGGGTGTCAGAACAAGGGCGCGCATCGTGCGCCCAAGGGTCGCGACAATCAGCGTGAGTACTGGCACTTCTGCCTGAACCACGTGCGCGAGTACAACCAGAACTACAATTTCTTTTCCGGCATGAATGCCGACGCTGTCGCGCGCTATCAGAAGGATGCACTGACCGGTCATCGTCCGACCTGGAAGATGGGCGCCAATGGCGGCGTCAAGAAAGGCGCGGAAGCCGAGATCGACGGCGCCTTCGATCCGTTCAGCATGTTCCAGGAGCTCAACGGCCGCACCGGCTGGCGCGCCGGGCCGCAGGCCGCGCCCAAGGCCGAGACGCGCAAGATCATGAATGCCGAGCGCAAGGCGCTCCAGGTGATGGGCCTCGGCCCCGAGTCCACGCTCGCCGACGTCAAGTCCAAGTACAAGGCGCTGGTGAAGCAGCACCACCCCGACGCCAACGGCGGCGACCGCTCCACCGAGGACCGCCTGATCGAGATCATCAAGGCGTATAATTACCTGAAGACCGTGGTGCGCGAGGCCTGAGGCCGCGCCTCTGTCTTCCCTTCTCCCCTTGTGGGAGAAGGTGGCGCGAAGCGCCGGATGAGGGGTTGCTTCCTCAAATTCCAATGCAAGGGATTGTGCGGGGAGAGAACCCCTCACCCGTCTCGCCGCTGCGCGGCGAGCCACCCTCTCCCACAACGGGAGAGGGAAAGAACGCCGTTCCATCCAGGCTACGTTTCATCACGCCTCCGGCATCGCCCCCACATATGACGAGCTCGGCCGGATCAGCCGTCCCGTCCGCTGCTGCTCGCGCGCATGCGCCGTCCACCCGGCTGCGCGCGCCACCGCGAAGATCGGCGTGAAGGCCTGCCTCGGGATCGCCAGCGCATCGAGCAGGATCGCGGTGAAGAACTCCACATTGGTCTCCAGCGGCCGGTCCGGGTTCTTCTTGCGCAGCGCGCTGCGGATATAGGCTTCGACCTCGCCGGCAAACGGCAGGTCGGCGCCGTCCGAGGCCAGCGCCTCGATCGCGGTCTTGAGCACGTCGGCGCGGGGATCGCGCACGCGATAGACGCGGTGGCCGAAACCCATCATCCGCTCGCCGCGGGCCAGTGCCGCGTCCACCCAGGGCTGGATGCGCTCGCGCGAGCCGATCGCGTCGAGCATTTCCAGCACCGGCTCCGGCGCGCCGCCATGCAGCGGACCCGTCAGCGCGCAATAGCCGGCGGTGACGGCGGCAAACAGATCTGCCTGCGTTGAGGCCACCACGCGGGCGGTGAAGGTCGAGGCGTTCATGCCGTGGTCGCTCGCGGTGACGAGGTAGGCGTCCAGCGCCGTGACCTCGCGTGGTTCAGGCGCGCGCCCGTGCAGCATGCGAAGCGTATCGGCAGCATGGCTCACGTTCGGATCGGGCGCCACGGGATCGAGACCCCTAGCGCGGCGGACGAGCGCGCCCGCAATCACCGGGAATGCGCCGACGATCGTCGCCTCATGAGCGAGGCCGTGCTCGGCGCGAAGTCCCGCGACCGCCGCGCGAAACCCGTCGATAATGCCCATGCCGCGCGTTGCCGGCAGCAACTCATCCAGCCGCGCGAAGGCGCGCTCGCGTGCGGCGCCCAGGCTCGCGCGCACATTGGCTTCGTTCAGCGTGGTCGTGCTGGCGCCGTTCCAGAGCCGGGCGGTGACGCCCTCAAAGCTCGACTGGCTCGCCAGTCGGCCAACATGCTCGCCTGCGATGATCAACTCGCCGCGCTCGCCGTCGACATGGCTCAGCACGGTTTCGGCCGCGGGAACGCCGTCCAGCCCGATCTGGCTTTTGGTGAGGTGGATGTTCATGGCCCAAATCTCCTTTGCACCAGCCAAGGTCAGGCCTCTCGACAGATTGATCAATCTTGATTACATAAATCAATATGAAAAATTCCGAGGAGCTCTACCTGTCGGCCAGGGAAGCCGCCGCCGAGCTCGCGATCTCGCCGGCCACGCTCTACGCCTATGTCAGTCGCGGCCTGGTTCGCTCCGAGCCGACGCCGGACTCGCGCAAGAACCGCTATCGCGCCGAGGACGTCCGGGCGCTGAAGGAGCGCCGGGTGCCGTCGCCGGAGCCGCGCGGTCTGCGCAGCTTCGATGCCGATCTGCCGGTTATGGACACGGAGATCTCCACCATCACCGAGGACGGCGCGATCTATCGCGGCGTCAATTGCGTCGATCTCGCCGAGCACGACACGCTGGAGCACACCGCAACGCTTCTGTGGGACGTCTCCGGCGTCGATCCCTTTGCGCCGGATAATCAGCCCGCGGTGTCCGATGAGATGCGCCTGATCGCGCAGGCCGCGCGGCGCGCCGCGCCGATCGATCGTGCCATTGCCGTGCTGGCGCTCGCATCGAGCGCCGATCCCCGCGCCTTCACCCGCGCGCATGATGGACGTGCGATGGTCGGTGCGCGCATCGTCCGGCTCCTGGTCGCGACCATGCTCAACACGGAGCCGTCCGCCGAGCCGCTGCACCAGCAGATCGCGAGGGCCTGGGCGCCCGACAACAAGCACGCGGCCGATCTCATCCGCCGCGCGCTGGTTCTGCTCGCCGAGCATGAATTGAACGCGTCCACCTTCACCGCGCGCTGCGCAGCCTCGACCGGCCTCAATCTTTATGATTCCGTCATCGCCGGCCTCGCCGCCCTGAAGGGGCCGAAGCACGGCGGCGCCGGCGTGCTCGCCTCGCAGCTCGTCAAGACGCTGGTGGATCGTGACGTCGAGCCAATGGTCCGCGAACGCGTCGCGCTCGGCGAACGCTTTGCCGGCTTCGGTCACGGCGTCTACAAGCGGGGCGATCGGCGCGCGCAGTCGCTGCTGAATGCCCTGAGCCGCGCCGGCGCACCGCGCAAATTCACCAAGGAGGTGCCGGAGCGGATCGCGGAGGCGACCGGCGAACTCGTCAATATCGACTACGCGCTCGCGGTGCTCGTGCACGCGCTGCGCCTGCCGGCCGGAAGCGAGCTCGCTTTGTTTGCGATGGCCCGCAGCGTCGGCTGGATCGCACATGCCAGCGAGCAGCTGCAGTTCGGCAAGCTGATCAGGCCTAGGGCGCGTTATGTTGGGCCTGCACCGGGGCGACGGGCAGGGGGGCCGGACGCAAAGGCCTAGATCATACGTGCGGGCATGCGTGTCAGCTCAGACTCCCCGCAAAGCGCTCCGCGAGCTTGTTCTTCTTGAATGCATCCGCCACCCAGTCCACGAAGGCTCTCGTCTTTGCCGGCACCAGCTTGCGCGAGGCATGGTAGATCGAGATCGCGCCGGCGTCGCAGTACCAGCGCGGCACGAGGCGCAGCAGCGAACCGTTTTCAAGCGCGGGCAGGGTGTCGGCGGTTGCGAGCATGGCGACCCCGAGGCCCAATAATGCCGCCTCACGCATCGCAGCGGGATCGTTGACCACGATCGCCTCGGAGAGCGAGGCCTGAATTTCCCGACCTGAAACGTCGCGCATCGACCAGTGCCGAATGCGCCCGGTCTGCAGCGAGCGCATGACGATGCCGTCCAGTGTCGCCAATTCGTCCGGCTTGGTCGGAAATGTTCGTCCCGACATATAGGCTGGAGACGCCACGGCGACGATGTGTGCCGGCGCAATTGTTCGGCTCACGAGACCGGGGGACAACTCGAATCCGCCTCCGATTGCGGCGTCGTAGCCTTCACCGACGAGATCGACTTGGCGATTCTCGAAGTGCCACTCGGCGCGTACCCGTGGATAACGGGCCAGGAAACCGGGAAGCAGCGGCAGGATATGGCCTATGCCGAATGTCGGCGGCAGGCTCACCTTGAGAAGGCCAGCCGGCTCATTGCTCCCCGTCGATATCCCAGTAATCGCTGCCTGCAGTCCCTCCAAATTGTCGGCGATCGCTGCGCGGAACGTCTCCCCGGCCTCCGTCAGCGTCAGCTTTCGCGTGGATCGATGAAACAGCCGGACGCCCAGATTGCGCTCCAGCATCGCGACATTGCGGCTGACAGCAGCCGGCGTCACCGACAGACGCCGACCTGCCTCGGAAAAGCTGCCGCATTCCGCGCTGCGGAGGAAGGATTCCAGATTAGCCAGCGTTTCCATCAGCTCATTCAAAAGTAATCGTTGAAAATCTTACTACCAAGTCCCCTCTAATCAAGGGGGAATGGTTGCGCCATTTTGAGGTCACTGATCAGTCGATCTGATCTCCATACATCTCGGGAGCATCTTCCATGTCCACCATCGGCATTATCGGCGCGGGCAATATCGGCCGCGCCATCGCCCGGGCGTTCGCGCGTAAGGGCATCGCCACGACCTTGTCTAACAGCCGCGGTCCGGAGAGCTTGGCGACGGCTGTGGCCGACATCGGTCGGCTCGTGACCGCCGGCACTCGCGAGGAGGCGGCCGCCAAGGATATCGTGTTCGTCGCGGTCAACTGGTCGAAGCTGCCTGGCGCGCTTGCGGGCCTGCCGCCGTTCGGCGGCCGCATCGTGGTTGATGCCAACAATCCGATCGAGGCGCCGCTATTCAAGCCGGCTGAACTCGGTGGTCGCGCCTCGTCGGAGGTCTTCGCCGATCTGGTGCCCGGCGCGCGGGTAGTGAAGGCATTCAATCATCTGCTGTCAGAACTCCTCGCAGCTGACCCGACCACCGATGGAGGCAAGCGCGTGCTGTTCTACTCGGGAGATGATGCCGGAGCTAAGACCGCCGTCGGCGCGCTGATCGAACAACTCGGATTCTTCGGCATCGATCTTGGCTCGCTCGCGATCGGCGGAAGGTTGACCCAGTTTCCGGGTGGCCCGCTTCCCGCGTTGAACCTGGTCAAGTTCGATTGATCATCCGTCGCGGATATTCGCCGACAATGATGTGAAGAAAGGCTGCAACATGACAACCGGCAATATCGAATTCGACCATCTGCTTCGTTCAAATCTGGAGCGCGTGTTCAACGAGCGCGACGAGGACAAGCGGCGAGCGGCCATAGCCGAGTTGTTCGTCGATGAGCCCGTCATGTACGAGCCGATGAATATCGTCCGCGGGCGGGCAGAAATATCGAGGATCGCGGGAGATCTTTTGAAGCAGTTCGGGCCGACTTTCAGGTTCGTGCCCGATGGCGCGGCTGTCGGGCATCACGGCTTGGGCCATCTAGCCTGGCACGCCGGGCCCGAGCACGGCCCGACCACCGTGACAGGGGCCGACGTGGCTGAAGTCGAAAATGGTAGAATCTCGCGGCTGTGGGTACTTCTCAATACGCCTTGAGAGAAGGTCGCGACGCTGGCGCTAGATCTGCGGCTTCGCCGCGGCGACAGCGCTGCCGTTCCGCCGGCGATAGATCCAGACCGCCAGGCTCAGAACGATCGCGACGCCGATCACGGTCAGGATCCAGATGTGCTTGCCGATATGCCCGTGATGCGGCAGCCCGGCGTATTCGTGCAGGGCCGACACTGCCAAAACACCCGGCAGCACATGCGCGGGTGCCCAGACCAGGATTGCCGGGATGTTGATGGCGTAGAAGCGGGCCGGGGGCATGCCCAGCGCGCCCGCCGTGACCGGGACGAAGGCACGGATCGGCGGCACGAAGCGGGCGAAGAACACCGCCCAGGTGCCGAAGCGGTGGAAGAAAGTCTCGCTCTGTTCGACCACGCGCGGATAATTGGTCAGCGGCCAGGTGTTGAGGATCTCCCGTTGCTGCCGGTGCCCGATCCAGTAAGCCGAACCGTCGCCGAGCACTGCGCCGAGCGCCGCCGCCAGCAACACCCATTGCAGCCTGAGCTCGCCGCCCGGGATCAGGGCGCTCAGCGCCAGGATGATGGTCGAGCCGGGGATCACCGACCCCACCACTGGAACCGCCTCCAGCAGGGCCGCCAGGAACAGGGTCAGATAGGCCAGCCACGCATGGGCCGAGACGAATGAAATGAGGGGATCGAGAAAGGACGTCACATCGTCTCTATGGTGGGATTGGGTCTCGGGGTTCGGACCCTGCATTCGGACCCTACATAAGTAACGAGCGGCGGTAAAAGTGCCACCCGCGTGGGCAGGACGTGCCTTCCGCACGAAATTCAGGCGTGATTCGCAGGGCAGCCTTCCAAAAATCGCGTTCCTTGCCTATCTAAATGAAAAGACAACGGAACTTTGATTGGGGGGCGGGCTTCTGCCCGCACGTTGTCTCTGATAGGTTCGCAACAGCACCCAGCCGCAGCCAACGTGCAATAACTGGTCTCGGGATCGCCCGGGACCTCGGAGGATTGATGACGACCGCCGCGATGTCCAAAGTTGAGGAAGTTTCCGGTTTGCCCGACATGAAGGTGTCGGTGCGCCAGGTGTTCGGGATCGACAGCGATCTCGAAGTCCCCGCTTATTCCGAAGTCGATCCTCACGTCCCCGAAGTCGATTCCGATTACCGCTTCGATCGCGCCACCACGCTCGCCATTCTGGCCGGCTTCGCCCACAACCGCCGCGTCATGGTCACGGGCTATCACGGCACCGGCAAATCCACCCATATCGAGCAGGTCGCCGCGCGGCTGAACTGGCCCTGCGTGCGCGTCAACCTCGACAGCCACATCAGCCGTATCGACCTCGTCGGCAAGGACTCGATCGTGGTCCGCGACGGCAAGCAGGTCACCGAATTCCGCGACGGTATCCTGCCCTGGGCGCTCCAGCATAATGTCGCGCTGGTGTTCGATGAATACGACGCCGGCCGTCCGGACGTGATGTTCGTGATCCAGCGCGTGCTGGAAGTCTCCGGCCGCCTGACGCTGCTCGACCAGAACAAGGTGATCAAGCCGCATCCGGCATTCCGCATGTTCTCGACCGCCAACACCGTCGGCCTCGGCGACACCTCGGGCCTCTATCATGGTACCCAGCAGATCAACCAGGGCCAGATGGACCGCTGGTCGATCGTCACCACGCTGAACTATCTCAGCCATGACGAGGAAGTGGAGATCGTGCTGGCCAAGGCCAAGCACTATCGCACCACGGAGGGCCGCGACATCGTCAACAAGATGGTTCGCCTCGCCGATCTCACCCGCAACGCCTTCGCCAATGGCGATCTGTCGACGGTGATGAGCCCGCGCACGGTGATCACCTGGGCCGAGAACGCCGACATCTTCGGCGACATCGGATTTGCGTTCCGGGTCACCTTCCTCAACAAGTGCGACGAGCTCGAACGTCCCCTCGTCGCCGAGTTCTACCAGCGCTGCTTCAACGCGGAGCTGCCGGAATCGGCGGTGAACGTGGCGCTCAGCTGAGATTTGAGATGTCGTCCCGGACAAGCGAACTCCTGGCGGCGCGAAGCGCCGTCTGGAGGAAGCGCAGATCCGGGACCCATAACCACGGGGCGTGGTTGTCGCGAAGATCGGGGCCGTCAGTGTGCTCAATAACTGCATGCGGTGGTTATGGGTCCTGGCCTTCGCCAGGACGACGGTGAGATCGAGATGAGCACCACCTCCAACTCCAAATTCCGCAACACCAAGGAAGCTCCGACCGAGCCGTTCAAGCGCTCGGTGGCCTCCTGCCTGAAGGCGATCGCCAAGGCGCCCGAGCTCGATGTCAGCTTCGCCGCCGAGCGCCCCGGGCTCGCACCGGGCAAGGCGCGGCTGCCCGAGCCCGCGCGAAAGATGACCAGGCGTGACGCCGCGATCGTGCGCGGCCATGCCGATTCGATCGCGCTCAAGCTCGCCTGTCACGATCCGAAGCTGCATCGCAAGCTGATGCCCGGCAATCCGCAGGCGCGCGGCGTGTTCGAGGCGGTGGAGCAGGCCCGTGTCGAGGCGATCGGCGCGCGGCGCATGGCGGGCGTTGCGAAAAACCTCACCGCGATGCTCGACGACCATTTCCATCGCGGCAAGTTCGACGAGATCACCGATCGCGCCGACGCGCCGCTCGCCGACGCCTTGGCGATGCTGGTGCGCGAACGCTTGACCGGCATGGCGCCGCCGGCGGCCGCCAAGAAGATGGTCGATCTCTGGCGTCCCATCCTCGAAGACAAGATCGGCAGGCGCCTCGACCGGCTCGACACCGTGGTCGAGGACCAGACCAGGTTCGGCGATGCCGTGCATGATCTCCTGACGGCGCTCGAGATTGGCGACGAGCGCAGCGCCGACAGCGAAGACAATGACGAGAACGACGAGAACCAGGACGGCGACAACGATCAGTCCGGCGCCGAGGGCTCGCCCGATTCCGACGCCGCGCAGGAGATGAGCGCCGATCAGGCCCAGGCGTCGAGCGAGGAGATGAGCGAGAGCGCGATGGAAAGCGCGCAGGCCTCGACCTCCGACACCTTCGACGACGGCGAGCTCGGCGACGACGAGACGCCGGGCGAGGCAACGCGGCCGAATTCGCATGGCAAAAACGAGCCGCGCGGGCCGGAATATCACGCCTTCGCGCCGAAGTTCGACGAGATCATCGCCGCCGAAGACCTCTGCGACCATGACGAGCTGGAGCGCCTGCGCGCCTATCTCGACAAGCAGCTCGCCCATCTGCAGGGCATCGTCGCCCGTCTCGCCAACCGCCTCCAGAGGCGCTTGATGGCGCAGCAGAACCGCGCCTGGGAGTTCGATCTCGAAGAGGGCATTCTCGACCCCGCGCGGCTGTCGCGCGTGGTGACCGATCCCTATCACCCGCTGTCCTTCATGCACGAGAAGGAGGCGACGTTCCGCGACACCGTGGTGACGCTGCTGCTCGACAATTCCGGCTCGATGCGCGGCAGGCCCATCACGGTCGCGGCGACCTGCGCCGACATCCTCGCCCGCACGCTGGAGCGCTGCGGCGTCAAGGTCGAGATTCTCGGCTTCACGACGCGCGCCTGGAAGGGCGGGCAATCGCGCGAGGCGTGGCTTGCCGCCGGCAAGCCGGCCAGTCCCGGCCGCCTCAACGATCTCCGCCACATCATCTACAAGTCGGCCGACGCCCCGTGGCGTCGCGCGCGTAAGAATCTCGGCCTGATGATGCGCGAGGGGCTGCTGAAGGAGAACATCGACGGTGAGGCGCTCGATTGGGCGCACAAGCGCCTGCTCGGCCGGCCCGAGCAGCGCAAGATCCTGATGATGATCTCGGACGGCGCGCCGGTCGACGATTCCACGCTGTCGGTCAATCCCGGCAACTACCTCGAGCGGCACCTGCGCCACATCATCGAGGAGATCGAGACCCGCTCGCCGGTCGAGCTGATCGCGATCGGCATCGGCCATGACGTGACGCGCTATTATCGCCGCGCGGTGACGATCGTGGACGCCGAAGAGCTCGGCGGCGCCATCACCGAAAAACTCGCCGAACTCTTCAGCGAGACCAACACCGCGCCAACGCAGCCGGCCGGTCGCCCGCGACGCAAACTGCATTCGTGAGCAACCATCGATCCCGCCGCAGCTTTATCGGCCACGCGGCGGCGGGATTTTCCACTCTCGCACTGTCTCGGCTGGCGCAGGCGCAGCCCGCGCCGAAGCCGGCGCTCATCGAGCACGCCGTCGCCGCGCCTGTCGGCATCGAGGTCAACGCGCGGCCGATTCCCAATTTCGAGCCGCGCGACCGCGCGCGCACGCGCTTCGGCTCGCTGGATTATCGCGGCGGCCTGGTGCTGACCTCGCCGCATCGCGGCTTCGGCGGCCTGTCCGGCTTCCGCTTCCTCGACACCAAAGGCGAGCGCTTCCTCGCGATGTCCGACCAGGGCACCTGGTTCACCGGTCGCATCCGCTATTCCGGGCGGAGCATGGCGGGTCTCGACGACGTCGAGGCCGCGCCGGTGCTCAATGCGCAGGGGCGGCCGATCACGGAGAAGCGGCTGTGGTACGACACCGAGGCGCTCGCGCGTGACGGCGACCTTGTCTATGTCGGGCTCGAGCGCGTCAACCAGATCATGCGGTTCGATTTCTCGAAGGGCGGCACTCGCGCCCGCGGCGAGGTGCTGCCGACGCCGCCGGCGGTGCGAAAGTTGCCCTATAATAAAGGGCTCGAGGCGCTGGTGTTCGTCCCCAAGGGGCAGCCGCTCGCGGGGACCTTGATCGCGCTGTCGGAAGGCGGCTTCGATGCCGACGGCAATCTGATCGGATTTCTGATCGGCGGCCCGACGCCCGGCCAGTTCAGCGTTCGCCGCACCGACCAGCAGCTCATCAGCGACGCCGTGCTGCTGCCCTCGGGCGATCTCCTGATTCTCGAACGCAAATTCTCCTGGTTCACTGGCGTCGATATCCGCATCCGCGCGATTCCCCTGAAATCGATCGCGCCGGGCGCATTGGTGGACGGCCCCGTGCTGTTCAAGGCCGATCTCGGCCACGAGATCGACAACATGGAAGGCATCGACGCCCACGTCACGCCCGAGGGCGAGACCGTGCTGACGCTGGTGTCCGACGACAATTTCTCGATGCTCCAGCGCACCCTGCTGCTGCAGTTCGCGCTGGTGGAATAGCCGCAATGCATCCTCCGCCAGCCGCCATGCCCGTCGCGCGGCTGGCAATCCGCGCATCGCTCACTACACTCTCTCCAACTCCCGCCCTCCATCCCCCGAAAATCAATGCTCCGCAGCACGATTCCCGGCGGCGTGCCTTCGAACTCGGTCGCCTGATATTTGCGTCCGG